>DAIMET010000004.1:0-5454 GCA_036725105.1 Calditrichota bacterium | reverse complement strand
ATTATTCAAGAAAAAGGTATTTTTGTAATTCCAGATTTCCTTGCGAACGCAGGTGGAGTTACTTGTAGCTATTTCGAACAAGTACAATGCAATATGAACTATTTCTGGTCCAAAGAAGAAGCACTCTCAAAGTTGGATGCAAAAATGACTGATGCATATCTGAAAGTATCTGCTTTAGCACGATCTCGCAATGTATACATGCGTGATGCCGCATACATGATTGCTATTCAACGTGTTGCTGATGCATGCAAGATTCGTGGATGGGTATAGAACCTATTCATTTCACGTTTTAAAAGGGAGGGGATATCCCCTCCCTTTTTTTTATGACAAATTAGTTACAAATCGTAGTCTTTATTTTTCTCCTTTTTTAAGAAAATTCTTTTCTTATCTCTTTGTTTTCGATACAATGGCAGTATTCTCATATGTCGTAACTTTGTAAAGGATGTTGCCAATGTGTGTTCAAATACAAATCAAAGGTTTACAAATCAGTAATGTCAATTAGTACAGAGGATCTTAATCCATATCAGGTGCGACAGGTTCTATTGGTTGCAAGTCGCTATGACGCATACCTATTAGAAGAAGATGGATCTATGGAAGATCATATTGCTTCGCTGTATAAAGAACGTGAATTGGGCTATACACCGCAATTTATCAAAGCATATGATGAAAAAATGACCCTGGATAAGTTGGAACAATGTAAAGTAGATATACTGATTCAATGTGTTCGAAAAATGGATTCATCCATTTATACTTTCATCCAGAAAGTACAAAACAAATACCCTTCCCTTCCCATCGTACTTCTAATGTACAATCATATGGGACTGGATGATTTTGAAGAAAAATATCCTGATATTGTAGTAGACATTTTTCTATGGAATGGTGAAAGCAGGATTATTGCAAGTATTTTAGAGCTTGTAGAAGACAAACAAAATGTCTTTCATGATTCTCAATTGATTCCCATCCCCATCATACTTTTTGTTGAGGACAATATTCAATACTACTCCTCGTATTTAAATATTCTGTACAAAACTTTGTGGCTCGAAGTGAAAAAACTTGTGCAGGAGCACACCCCCTACAGTCGAATAATATTCCAACAAAAAACGCGCACCAAGGTTCTCCATGCAAAGACATACGAACAAGCAATTCAGATTCTGAATCAATATCATCATCAGATTATTGGTGTAATAACAGACATGCAATATCCCATGGAAAACGGTCAATCTGACACTAGTGGATTAAGTTTAGCAAAAAAAATCTGGGAATATGATCCTTCACTTCCGATCGTTCTCCAGTCCAGTACTGTATGCTTAGCACCTATAATTCAGGAGCATCCCGTCATATGCATTAATAAAAACTCAAAAACTCTTCTATCTGATATTAAAAACACTCTTACCTCCTATTTTGGATTTGGGGATTTACAACTCACGGATTCAAACGGAAAAGTGAAAACAAAAATACCTTCTGTACAGACTTTTATGGAAGTAATTGATTCGTTGAACGATGAATCTTTTATGAGACTAGTGCGCAATGGTAACCTTTCCAGATGGTTCCTTGTTCATTGCGAGTACACACTGGCTGAGATTACAAAAGACCTTGAAAAGAAATCTTCTCCATTTGAGCAAGTCATTTCAATATTGAAAGCCGCGATTCAAAAAGAGATTTATCAAGAAACAAAAGGTTCCATTGTACCGTATTCCCGAAGATTTCCATTGGAAGAGTGGACAATTGGAAAAATTGGAGAAGGCTCGATAGGAGGAAAAGCAAGAGGTTTGTCATTTTTCAATCGACTTCTCACCGAAGAAAAATCAATACAGAACAGTGCTGAGTTTCAACTGTTTATACCTCAATCCATCATTATTGGAACAGATGTTTTTGATGATTTCATTCGGCTCAATCATCTTGAGCACATGTTTAAGTCCGATCTTTCGGACCGGCAAATTGCAAGAATATTCCTTCAATCAGATATTCCAGCTACTATTATTGGAGATCTTAGAAACATTGCAAAACAGTTTACTGTCCCTTTGGTGATTCGTTCTTCCAGTTTACTGGAAGATTCGCTATATCATCCTTTTGCAGGAATTTACTCAACAAAAATGATTCCGAATAATGAATCTTCCTTTGATTTACGTTTCAACCAATTATGCAATGCCATCAAACTCGTCTATGCTTCAGTATTTTCAAAACAAGCCCGTACCTATATGGAATCCACCAGTCATATACCAGAAGACGAAAAAATGGCAGTTATTATTCAAAAAGTTGTTGGATCAAGAAAAAAATCTGGTTTTTACCCAGAAGCATCTGGAGTAATTCGATCCTACAATTATTACCCTTTCGATCAAGCTAGACCAGAAGACGGATTCATGCAGCTTGCAATGGGTTTAGGAAAATCCATTGTGGATGGAGAAACATCCCTTCAGTTCTCACCTGCTTATCCTAAAAAAATCCCTCAGCTATCCAATACCGAATCGGCACTACAAACTACTCAAAAAAAATTCTGGGCCATCAACATGAATCCTTATACGCGTTCTTTTACCATTGAAGAAGACGAATTCATGGATCTACATCCAATTCACGTAGGATTGCAAGATGGCTCTTTGGATGGCATTGCATCGTCGTATGCTGCAGGTGAAGACCGGATATATGACACAATACATCGAACGGGACCTAAAATTATCACATTTCATCGTTTACTAAAAAGCATGGAGAAACCTTTTCAAGCTTGTATACAAAATCTCCTTAAAATTTGTGAAGATGCAATGGCTACCCCTGTTGAAATCGAATGCGCTCTACAGATTCCACCTTCGTGGGATTCAATTCAGTTTGGTTTCTTACAGGTACGCCCAATGATGAAATATGAGAACTCCTGTACTATCAAATCCTCAGAAATCAATCCAGACAAGGCTTTCTGTTACACAAACAATGCCCTTGGGAATGGTCATATTGGATCATTATCGCACATAGTGGTGGTAGATCCTCTTACATTTGACCTATCGCAAACAAGAAACATTGTGCAAGAAATTGACGAAGTGAACAAATATTTTACAGACAATCACCTACAATATGTTTTAATGGGACCAGGAAGATGGGGTTCATCTGACCCATGGCTAGGCATTCCTGTACAGTGGCATCATATATCAAAAATTAAAACATTTGTTGAGTACGATCTTCCCGGTATGCATATTGATCCCTCTCAGGGTTCTCATTTCTTCCAAAACATTACTTCATTGCATATTGGGTATTTTACCATCCGGCAAAACAAACCTGATCAGTTTATAGATTGGGAATGGATTAAATCACAACTCCCCATCATGAAAACAAAGTTTGTAACAGTGTATCAAACCGTTTCTACATTTGATGTTAAAGTGGACGGCAAGCAAAGCCTTGGTGTTCTTACAAAACCGTCGCTAGAAGGAGAAAATCATGGATGAAAAACAAGAATGGAAAATTATTATTGAGCTATTGAAATACACTGATCCAGTCTTAATCAATAGATTGGGTCGAAAAATGATGCACTATTTGTACAAATGTCATATTAAGCGCATTGAAGAGCTAATGAAACAATTAGAAGCCAACTCAAATTCATTTGCTGAAAACAAGGTGAAAAACGACAATGTCCCCATTCATCGAATTGAGCCAGACCTATTGCAGCAAATGATTGAAAAAGTATTTCAAATCGCAGAAGAAGAGCTTTCTTCCGAGCGCATCACGCAAATGATAAAACTTTGGTTAAAACATGAAAAAGCCAGATTTTTAACCATGACTGCAGAAAAAAGAGATGTTCCCTTGGCAGATATTACTAATGCCCTGTTTAAATTTGCCAGCATCAAAGACTCGGTATCATTTCTATCAAAAGAAGAAAATATTGGTATTCGGGTTGCCTTTATCCGTCGTTTTTTAAGTGAAGATCTACATTTCATCAATACATCAAAAGATTTTTTTTATGTATCCGATTTCATTGATATCCTCTCCCATACAATTGGTCCAAGGCGAGGGAATGGTAAATTAGGTGGAAAAGCTGCTGGTTTTTTGCGCGCTCGTAACATTCTTCGCGAGGCAAAGAAAGATTACGTTTCCATCCGTAATTTATCCATTCCAAAAACGTGGTATTTAACTTCGGATGGAATTATTGAATTCCTTCATTTTAACGCCCTTGAAGAAGCTCCTAACATAAAATACAGAAGACCAATAGAAATTAAACAAGAGTATCCATATTTGGAACAAATTTTTAAAAACTCTGCAATCCCCCCTGAAATCGTGGCAAGCCTAAATTTTGCATTGGACGATTTTGGAGATAACCCACTCATTGTGCGCTCTTCAAGCCTTCTTGAGGATAGTTCAAATGCTTCGTTTGCAGGAAAATACAAAAGCCTTTTTGTAGCCAACCAAGGATCAAAAAAAGAACGTCTTGAATCTCTAATTGATGCAATATTGGAAGTGTATGCTAGCGTCTTTGGTCCGGATCCTATTGAATATCGAAGAGAAAAGGGGCTTTTGGATTTCAACGAAGAAATGGCTGTCCTGATACAAGAGGTAGTGGGTAGAAAAAATGGTAAATATTTTTTTCCTGCTTTTGCGGGAGTTGCTTTCAGTCAAAATGAGTTTCGGTGGTCTCCTCGTATCAAAAGAGAAGATGGAATTGCTCGGGTAGTAGCTGGTTTAGGAACTCGCGCTGTAGATCGAGTCGATAACGACTACCCTGCTCTGATAAGCCCTGGACAACCGAATTTGCGAGTGAATGTTGATATGAATGACAAACTGCGATATTCACAAAGAAACATTGATGTTATTAATTTGCTAACCGGTCAATTTGAAACGATTTCTTTTGAAAAACTAGTTCGTGAAATCGGCTATAACTATCCCTCCATCAATCAAATCATATCACTGTATCGGGATGGCAGTTTGTTTACCCCCACTGGAAACATGTTTAATATCCACGAAGATACTCCCATTCTCACCTTTGATCGACTATTCAAGGATGGGCCTTTTATTCATCAAATCCGGGATATTCTATCGATTCTGCAAGAACAACTTCAGATTCCCGTTGATATCGAATTCGCCTGTGATGGAGATATCCATAAGTTGTATCTTCTACAATGCCGTCCCCAAAGCTATATTAAATATTCCCAAGAGATTTCAATTCCGAAAAACATCTCCGATGATCGTATTCTTTTTTCAAACCACCAAACAATTTCTTCAGGTGAAATTTTCGGTATTGAATACATTGTGTATATTCACCCCGAAGAATACAGCAAACTACCCACCTATCAAGATTTGACGGAAATTGGGCACATTGTAGGAAAATTAAATCAAGCACTCCCAAGAAGAAAATTCGTGTTGATAGGTCCAGGCAGATGGGGCAGTAGAGGGGATATCAAGCTTGGTGTATCGGTGGGATACAGTGATATCAACAACACCTCATTACTCGTCGAAATTGCAAAAGTTCGTCAAAACTAC
>DAIMET010000003.1:4596-95242 GCA_036725105.1 Calditrichota bacterium | reverse complement strand
AAAACAGAGGAGACGCAATTATGAGTAAGGGTTCTGTTCCAGTCCGTTCGTATGTGGGTTGGGTATGCTGTATAATGTATCCAACTATTTGTCCGCACCCCCGACCCACTATTGATGCAACCACAGCTCCCAATGGACGCATGGTATCCATGAACTATCAAGATCATACGTGTCAGATTGATTGTTTTGCTGGAGAAGCTTCTGCTATTTATGATCCATGTGGAAACTTGATTTCCCTGGTTGCACAAACTACTGGAGTAGAAGTATGGGCACGAGCAGTAGATAAGAATTCCAATGCAACCATAGGGATTTACGATCCTTTCAATATGGAGATTCCTTTTTCTGCCCAGGCAACCATCAATCCTTCCTATGATCAACCCATCAATGGGCCTATTGAATTTCAAATTCCTGAACAAAGACAATGGGCGCTCAAAGAACTCCTTGCAAATCAAACCAAAGTAAACACTACCCTGGGAGAAATGGGTATAGATGTTACTATTGGCGGAGATGATGATTGTGAGGATGATCCTTGTGAAAATGGAGACTGTAAAGACGGAGAAAATGTTTGGCCAGGTGGTACAGGAATTGCCAATTTAATCACAAATTGGTTTACTTTAGAGACTGACTATTATGGTGTGGATTGGGAACGTACAATAAATGAAGGTTCTTTTGGTATGATCTACCTTCAAGGTCATGCATACTTTGCACCGACACAAAATACGATTGATTATTTTGCTAAATTCGGTTTATCCCAAGAAACTTGTATTGATTTTGCTAGCTTTCTTTTTGAATGTCTTGAAAATGGGAGAATTACGATGGATTGTACAATAATTGAAACTGAAGACGGAGAATGCAAAATGGATTGCGAATGTACCGGAGATGGCGGTAGTGACAAAAGGAGGCTATAATGAGTAAATGTACTATTTTTCGATGGTTTTTTCTTTTTCTTATCTTAACTGTTTTGCAATGGAATTTTGCCAATCTAGGATATGGTAATGACAAAGAAATCAGCTCTTTTTATGCTTATGCAGGAAATTTCCAACGTACATGTAATATTCCTGCAAAGCAGAAATTTAGTGAAATTGTAAAAGAAAGAACTAAGAAACTTTCAATTCAAGTTTTTGAAGATTATCTACCGTTTGGAACTGAACAATGGATGATTCAAAATTCTGAATCTCTCTTCTTCCATACTGATACAAGTCTTTATAGAATTTCTAAAGAATCTCTAGAAATAGAAAAACAGTTCCGTTTTTCTTCTGAAAATCCGAATTTACAAAAAAAATGGTATGGAAGCCTTACCTATATTCCTAATTTACAGGTTTTAGTGGGTACGTATTTTCAGGAAGATCAATGGAATTTAATGATTCTGAATCCAGAAACTTTGGAAGCAATACAGACAGTTTCTGGATCTTCTTTTTGTCATTATTCTTATGGAATGGGTGTTTTGGAAGCAAATCGGAAAATTATCTATCTGAACTATGTCATGGATCATTTCTGTATACAATCCTTAACGTTAGGAAACGAACCAGAAATTTTGTTTTCTTTTTCCCCTTTTGATCAAATTATGGGAGCTTCTATACAAAATAATTATTTGTATGTGGTTTCAAAATCAAGTTCTAAGAAAACAGTATCCTATTGCTTATATTGCCTTTCTCTATCTAATGGAAATGTTCAATGGAAATTTTCTCTTCCCGAAGAAACCCAAACGGATAATTGGATATCCTATCCCATATGTACCCCAAAAAAGATCATCTTAGGACATACGCAGGGAGAATCTACAACTCTATATGGTTTGGATGTTATAAAGGGTACAACTACTTGGAAATTAACTCTTCCTTACCCAACAAAAACAGGAGCTATGCTTAAACCAATCATGTCTACTGATGGAGACAAACTGAGTGTATGTGTAGAAGCTTATTATGCTTGGGATTCAGATGCCGTATCTACAATATTAGTGATCTCTGTTGACAGGGGGACCATTCTTCATGAAAATATTTTTACTCAGAAAATTCAGTCTATAATTGAAATTGGCGATCAATGCCTGATTACTGCTAAAAGAGCAAGGTGGATTGGTTTGTTTGATCAAATAACCGGACATATACAGTCAATTTATCAAATGAAAGAAGGATATTTACTAACTTATTGGATTGTAGACGAAAACAAGATTTGGAATCTTACTCAAAATGAAAAAGGAGAAATCACAATAGTTAAATATCAACTAAGTTAAAGAAGAACCTTCTATTTTCATGTGATTCACACCTAATTAAATAATGATAACAAAAATCTTTGTCGTCAGATATTTCTGATCTATCAAAAAGAGCAATTGTACCTTGATTTCGTTTTATCTAGCGGCATACGGAACTAAAGATCAAATCGCCTTCGTTAGCATTTTCGATGCCAATGGAACATTTACCAAAATTCTTGAATTTGGTTTACCAAACGAGTATTAGTTTTATAATCAAGAACCAGAGGGAAGGTTAATTTCCTTCCCTCTAGTAAAATCAGCAATGAGGTGGTATTTGGATCAAACTGTTCGTCTGTGTGACTTTGATACTTCCAAGAGCACATCTTTCCCTGCCTGCCAGGTCAATTGCTTTACAGGAAAAGGCTACAATCCTTATGGGATTGATATTCCTTTTCAATCTGATGGACGAGATGGTACCATGACTGCTACTGATGGAGTTGATAAATGAGATAGATGCCCTGATGTATTCGGTTTATCCGAAAGGAGCATTACATAAAATGTGTAAAAAAATAATATTGTGCAAAATAGTAATTTTTACAACGGTTCTTTTCCTTACAGGATGCAATTTGCAATCCTCTTCTATGAATTTTGGGAATACCAATGGAAATTTGAACAATGGAGGATGCTTAGTAAGCAATGGTACTTATGTGTTTGTTGTAAACCCTACTCAAGAATATGGAATTACCCGAATGAACCTAGATGGAACGAATAAAATGAAGCTTAACCAGTATAAATGGTTCATTTAAAAGACTCGACTAAGGAGTTAGAAATGGTACATCATGTATCAAAAATGAAAACAATGAAAAAGATTTTCGTGTTTGTTTTTTTGACAATGTTTATTCCTTCAATATCAGGAGTGTTCCCTTCTCGAAAAGCATACTCCCGAGTTTCATTTTTGCCATTTGAACAAAAGTCCGATAACGATTGTTTAAGTGTTCCTCTCTCTTTTATTGAGAATAGAGGACAACAAGATAAGGATATCCTGTATTACGCTTCTACCTCTGCATACCAAATAGGTTTTGGAGTTAATACAATCTACTTGAACATCCCACAGGGCACGACACAACAATTTATGACAAAGAAGAATAGTATCCATGGTCATTGTGTCGTCATCTCTTTTCATGATGCCAATATATGTGTGCCCAAGGGACAGAATCCGCATCTTCAAAAAAGTAGCTTTTTTCAAGGTAAGGATCGATCACAATGGCACTAATCCCCAAGAAAGCTTTCTTCATGAATTTTCTCAACTTCCAAATCTTGCAGTTTCAAAGAATCAATACGGATTCAATGTTCATGACAGTAATAGTATTCCAGCAGAAACATCTATAATGATTCACTCTGAAATCACTTCTCACAAACCATGTTTTTCCTATCAATACTGGAGCCTGATGTACTCTACTTTTGTTTCGTTCGATAGCCGTTAAGAATTGTTTGTAATTCTTAAATTACATGTGTATTTGACACAAGGTACTTTTTGTATTATAATACTATTACGACTTTGAAAAAAGAATATGTACGGAGGAGCGTTATATACGTATTTCATGGCAAATGAGGTAGAATGCCGTGGAAAAGGGGTATAACGCCGAAGGGAATCTATTCCTCAAATAGATTTACCTGGGTATGCAGGAGATACTTGCATAACTGCCTTGAAGTTTTTTACTTCTTGGAGAGCCGTTTAGATGAAGCCTCTTGGAGGATTTATTAATGACTTTTCAAGATATTTACTATTTCCAGGAGGTTCCAAATGAAAATTGGCATTATTGGCACTACCGGCCTTATTGGTAGAACACTATTATCGTTGTTAAGTACTTCTTCTTTTCCCGTTGAGATTGTTTATTTAACTGCTTCTGAGCGTTCAACAGGAAAAGAAATCTCGTTCCAAAACAAATCATACAAGGTTGAAACAGCAAGCAAAACGTCTCTTCAAAAAGCTTGTGACGTTGTTGTTGTAGCCTCCAGCGCAGAGGTTTCATCTCAATGGACTTCGATGACTACATCCTTTGCACCATGGGTTATTGATATATCAAGTTTTCACCGAGATGATCCGTCGATACCACTAGTTGTACCAGAAATTAATGGTCATTTGATAGACGAATATTCCGGTATCATCTCCAATCCAAATTGTAGTACAATCCAACTTGTGAAATCTTTATATCCCATACAGCAGTTGTTTGGTCTTGAAAAGGTTATTGTTTCTACGTATCAATCTATCTCTGGCATGGGTCAAAATGGAATCAATGCTTTCCATGAAGAAAAAGATAAACCCATTGAACAAGCACCATTGTCTAGAAACTGCATTCCCTATATTGGTCCCATAGAAGAGGATGGGTATTGCCAGGAAGAATGGAAAATGATACGTGAAACTCAGCGTATCCTTTCAGAAGATTCTTTGTGTATCTATCCCACCTCTGTCCGGGTTCCAATCGAGATTTCTCATGGTGAATCTGTGTATGTTGAATCCAAGAAATGTATTGAGCAAAATAAACTTCTTCAAGCTTATCAAAAACTGCCATATATCACGTATGACGATACATTGCTTCTGGCTATGAATGCTATTCATACTAATCAAGTGTATGTCGGTCGTTTTAGATTTTGTGACAGCAAAGCTGTGCAGTTTTGGAGTGTAGCAGATAATTTATTGGTAGGTTCTGTTTGGAATGCTTATCAGATTCTTACTCAGTTAGAAAGAAGGTTGAAATGATTCAGTGTGATGCAAATGGAAACACCTTTTTAGTAATGGAAAACAAAGATTCTTCTTTTTCCTCCACTCAATGGTTTAAAAGTCATACATGTAGTGAAGATGGAGTGATTTGGTTATACCCAGATAAAAAATCCTGGCATATGGAATACTACAATTGCGATGGATCTTGCGCAGCTATGTGCGGTAATGGCGCAAGAAGTGCACTCTATTACCTTTACAAGAAAAACTATATTCCTGCTGATCAATGGGTCCCGTTAAAGACAAATGCAGGAGAAGTGATGGGAATAGTAGATTCTGAAGGTATACCCACCGTATCGATGCCCACTCCTGTGTTGTTTCGCTCTATGATTTGGAACGATACACTCGTTGACCTGATAAAAGTTGGTGTTCCTCATGTAGCAAGACAGTTAAATTCAATAGAAGAAGTAGAATCATTCGATTTAAAAAGCTTTTTCTATTCAATTCGAGAGCACGATTTAATTCCAGGTGAATCGAATGTGAATGTCTTCTGTTTTGACAATGATCAAATTTGGCTCCGTACATTTGAAAATGGCGTTAATCGAGAAACAAAATCTTGCGGTACAGGATGCGTAGCTGTTGCCTATTTGCTAAAGAACACATTAAACAGCGAATATGATTCCTGGACGTTACACACCCAGGGAGGTAATGTTACTGTGTCTTGCGACGCAGAAAAATTTTATCTGAAAGGACAGGTGAACTGTAATGAAATTATTTAGTGGTGTCGGAACTGCTGTTATTACCCCTTTTTTAGAAAACGGTTCCATAGATTTTAATAGCTTTGGAGCTTTATTGGACCAACAGCGCAATGCAAAAATAGATGCGTGTATCCTTCTCGGAACGACTGGTGAATGCCCTGTAATCTCGAAAGATGAACGCAGACAGTTAATTGAGTTTGCAAAAGAATACCTCCATAATGATATGCCCATTATACTTGGTACTGGAAGTAACAATCCAGCCCACGTAGTAGAACTAAACAAACAAGGCGAAGAGCTTGGAGTAGACGGTTTATTAATAGTAAACCCTTACTACAACAAAAGCACACAAATGGGTTTGGTTGAATATTTCTCATATTTAGCTGGAGAAACAAAGCTTCCAATCATCCTCTACAATGTACCATCCCGCACTGGAATGAACGTTCTTCCTGACACAGTTTTAAAAATCCATAAAAAAGCCCCGTCGGTTGTAGCAGTAAAAGAGGCTA
The DNA here is from genome assembly GCA_036725105.1 of Calditrichota bacterium. GTDB lineage: Bacteria > Caldisericota > Caldisericia > UBA6126 > UBA6126 > JAGLCW01. The sequence goes on along the minus strand of DAIMET010000003.1, from coordinate 89,074 downwards.
GTGCAGACATATCTCAGATTAACCTGTTAATTTCCCAAAAACCTGATTCTTTAACTGTGTATTCGGGCAATGATGACCAAACCCTTCCAATTCTTTCCATTGGAGGCGAAGGAGTTATTTCGGTTGCTTCCAATGTTATTCCAAAAGAAATGAAATCTCTCACAAATGCATTTTTTGAGGGAGATCTAAAAAAAGCTCAATCGATCAACAATCAGTTATTCTCGATCATGAAAACGTTGTTTATTGAAACCAATCCATCTCCTGTTAAATTTGCAGCATCTGCTTTAGGACTTTGCAAAAATGTGTTACGTAGACCAATGATCCCTGTTCAAGAAAGCACTGAAAATTTAGTAGTCAACGAGTTGAAAGGTTTAGGTTATCAATGCAAGTAGGTATTATTGGTTATTTGGGCAAAATGGGCCAAGAAATTCTGCGTTGTATTGATTCTTCTGATCACACCTGTGTGTATAGGAAAGATGAAACCAATGAATTACTACAGTGTACTCCAGAATGTCTGATTGATTTTTCAGTACCAGAAGCCCTGTCTTCTTCCTGCGAAAAAGCAATTTTTTTCCAGTGTCCACTGGTAATTGGTACTACGGGTTTAACACCCAAACACTTTGATATCATCGAAAATTGCGCAAAACAGGTCCCAGTGTTTTATAGCACGAATTACTCATTAGGGATTCATTGTGTTCAAACGATGCTCAAAGCTGTCAGTGGACAACTGAAAGACTGGGATATTGGAATAGTGGAAACGCATCATACTGAGAAAAAAGACGCACCAAGTGGTACAGCCCATTCATTACAAAAAACACTCAATCGGAATGTTCCCATTGAATCGTTTCGTTTGAAAGGTGTACCAGGTGAACATGAAATTATTTTTTCGAACTACAACGAAATCATTCACTTGAAACATACAGCGTATTCCAGACAAGTTTTTGCATCAGGTGCCCTGGATTGTGCGAAATGGTTAATTGAGAACCAATTTAAAAGCGGTTTATTCGATATGAACTCTCGCTTTGAAGGACAATAAAAATGAATTATACAACCCAGCAAATTATTGATGAAATTGCGAATAGCTCAAAAAAAACACCTGTACAAGTTTGGTTAAAGGGGGATTTTCATCCTTCTGATTTTGATGGTCTAGAATTCTACCAAGGCAAAGATTATTGGATCATATTTGCACAATGGTCTATTATGGAACCTTGGATACAAGACAATCAATCTCGAATTCAACATATTCGTGTTGAAACAGATCGCAGAAATTCCGCCATTCCCCTTTTAGACATCCTTCCGCTTCAGGCAAGAATTGAACCTGGGGCACATATTCGAGAAATGGTTCACATCGGAAAACAAGTAGTTGTCATGATGGGAGCAGTTATCAATATTGGTGCTAGCATTGGAGAACAAACCATGATTGACATGAATGCTGTCATTGGCGGTCGTGCAGAAATCGGCTCCCATTGTCATATTGGAGCTGGAGCAGTCATCGCTGGTGTCATTGAACCTGCAAGTGCCACTCCGGTTACAATTCAGGATCATGTACTGATAGGTGCAAACGCTGTGATTCTTGAAGGTGTTACCGTTGGGGAGCATTCCGTAATTGCTGCAGGGGCTGTTGTTACAAAAGATGTTCCGCCATATAGTGTCGCTGCAGGTATGCCTGCGAAAGTGATTAAAAATGTAGATGAAAAAACAAGATCTAAAACTGGTATCGAAACTTCTCTGCGGGACATTCAACAATGAATATGGTTGTCCAGAAATATGGAGGGAGTTCTTTAAAGGATAAAGATTGCTTTGAAAAAGTACTGCACAAAATCCAAAAAACTCTACAGAAATTCGACAAAATTATTGTTGTAGTTTCAGCAATGGGAAAAACAACCAACGAGCTCATGGATATGGTACATACTTACACAACTCAAAAGCATCCTCGCGAGTTGGATATGCTGTTGACAACGGGTGAACAAGTTTCTGCTTCTCTACTAACCATGATTCTTAAAGAAAGTAACATACCAAGTCTTGCATTAAATGCATATCAGGCAGGCATTACAACGAATCAGAAATGGGGGCAGGCTAATATTCAGAAAATCCAAACCAAGAACATCAAATCAAAACTTCAAGAATATGATGTAATCGTCATAACGGGTTTTCAGGGCATCACTTCTCAAAAAGAAATCACGACACTGGGAAGGGGTGGATCTGATACTACCGCTGTAGCCCTTGCTGCAGCACTTTCATGCCCTTGTCATATCTATAGTGATGTTGATGGTATTTATTCGATTGACCCAAAGATTTATCCAGATGCCACAAAGCTCCCTTATGTTAGTTACGAAGAAATGCTGGAAATGTCTAGACAAGGTGCAGGTGTTTTGCATGACCGTTCCATTGAAATTGCTCAGAAGTTTGAAATCCCTATCTATTGTGCATCTACTTTTTCTGAGAAAGAAGGCAGTATGATTTATAGAACGATTGAAACCGTACACACCAAACCAGTTATTGGCATAAGCCTCTTAGACAAACAATGGCTTATCACTGCTAGAATGGATCAATCTGATCCTGATTTTTTAAAAACAATCACCAGTATATTGCAGAACTACTCCTTGAATATCGATATGATTGCTCTTTCGAATCAACCGGAAAACTATTCCTTATCCATGACAGTTTGGGAGGATGATTGGGAAACCGCAGAAGATAAATTAGATGTAGTAAAAAAGAAATTAACAGAAATGTCTGGCTCTATTACGGTTCAAAGTGACTTGTCAAAAATTACATTAGTTGGATCGAATATGAGAAAAACAGTAGGTGTAATGGACTCGATCTTTGAAGTTTTAGACCCAACAAGAATTTCTATGATTACTACATCCGAAGTGAGCATTTCCTTGCTCGTTTCCAGTAAAGATGTCAATAAAACAGTAGCCAAATTAGCGAAGAAGTTCTCATTATGAACCAACAAATGTACAAAATCTATCCAATACAAGTAAAAAAGGCAGAGGGAATTACCATTACCAGCACTGAAGACATCGAATATATGGATACCTTTTCGGGAATTGGAGTATTGCTTTTTGGTCACAGTTATCCCCCTATCTTATGTTCGATGAAAGAGAAAATGAACCGCTACATGCACCTTTCAAATTTTTTTGTTGATCCTGATGCAATTTGGGTAGAAAGTGCTCTTCTTCAAGCAGCTGATTTTGAGGGAAAAGTATTTTTTACTAACTCCGGAACAGAGTCTACTGAAGCAGCTTTAAGAATGGTGAAACGATTTGAAACCGATTCGAAGAATAAAATTATCCACTTCTCGGGTGGTTTTCATGGTAGAACCATGGGATCTTTATCCATATTAGGACGACCGGATACAAAAAAACGTTTTGGTTCGCTTCTGCCCAATACAATATGTCTACCCTGGAATGATCCACTTGAATTCCGCAAAACAATGGAATTGCACAAAGAATCGGTATTGGCTATTTTTCTTGAAACGATACAAGGAGCTGGTGGCATTCAGATTTTATCTGAAGAAATGGCCGATTTAATAGCCTTTTATCAGCAAAAACATAAAGTCATTGTCATTTGTGATGAAATTCAATCTGGTCTTGGTAGAACTGGTAAATGGTTTGCCTATCAGCATTGGAATCTTCACCCAGATATTGTATTAGTAGGCAAAGGCATTGGAGGAGGTTTGCCCTTAGGAGGAGCACTATTTACACAGCAGCTTTGGCAAATAGCAGTAAAAGGTGATCATGGTTCAACCTTTGCTCCAAATCCTATTTCACTAGCTGGAGCAAAAGCTGTTCTAGAAGCAATACCCTCCTATCTACCCACTATTTCTCAAATGGAAAACTCTATCCATGCGCTTGTTAAAAATGAATTGGGCAGTTATGTTAAAGATATTCGATTAAAAGGTTTTATGGTCGGATTGGATCCATATCCCCTTAAAAAAGACTTACGTGATATTGCATTCCAACACCATAATCTTCTTCTTAATATCACTTCAAATGGAACTCTTCGGCTTTTACCTCCATTAGATTTACCTTATGATGGGTGGGTAAACATGATTAAACGCATCAAGGAGACACTGCGGGAGTGTATTGCATGAAATCTATGCTAGAAACAATATCACACGAAGTAGGTACACCGTATTACTTGTATCATGAGTCAATATTGCTTCAGCGAATACAGAGTATGTGGAAAGTTTTTTCTGATCTCGATTTTCATCCAACATTTGCAATCAAAGCCAATGCAAATCCATATTTACTTTCTATGTTTCATCATTATGGAATAGGAGCAGATTTCATCTCCAAAGGAGAATACAATGCTGCTGTAATTGGTGGTATACCTGCTAGCTCCATGGTATGGAACGGCAATGCTAAAAGTGTAGATGACATTCAATTCTTTACCAATGCAAAGATTCAAAATGTGAATATTGATTCTATCGACGAGCTCAAGAAATGGGCACAGCTGAAAACAACCAAAGAAACTTTGCCTAGTCTATTTCTTCGGATAAATCCATCCATTGAAGCTCACACACACCCTTATATAAGAACTGGAATGAATCAGCACAAATTTGGTATGTTACCACAAGATATTCCACTTTGCTTTGACATAGCCAGCAAGAACAATCTTGAAATTGAAGGGTTTCATGTTCATGTTGGATCGCAGATTACCGATGCAGAAACTTTTGAACAGGCATATTCGTACATTCGAGACCTGGCAATTCAATATCATGTGAATAGTTTAAATATTGGTGGTGGTTGGGGAATTCCCTATTTCGAAACGAGTGCTTTGGATTTGCAACAAATGAGAAAAATAGTACATGACTGCTTCCATGGTTTCAAGGTTTTGTGCGAATTAGGTCGTTTTTTGATTGGTGAAGCAGGATGGTATCTATGTCGGAATTGTGAAAATAGAGAAAACGATGAAGAAATGATTAGTATTACAGATGGTGGAATGAATCACCTTTTACGACCTTCCTTATACAAAGCCCATCATACATTTAGCTGTACAGATCCAAAACCAGAAAAGAAAAATATCCGTGTTATGGGAAGATTGTGTGAAACTGGTGATATTCTTGTTCCAACAGCCTATCAGAATTGCCCAGAAGAAGGAAGTTTGATCGCCATTCACCAAGCAGGAGCGTATGGTTTTTCAATGGCAAATCACTACAACGGATTCCCTCTTCCAGCTGAAGTCTTCTTACATACTGATGGAACCTGTTCTGTAATTCGAAAAGCTGAAACAGAAAATCAGTTTTTATCACAATGTAGTGTAGAGAAGTACAATGATTCATCCAGTTGAACTACGAGAATGGATGCATGCCAATCCTGAACCTGCTTTTAAAGAACACCGCGTTACAGATCTTTTCGAACAGGAACTAAAAGATCAATCTTCAATCCAATGTTATCGTCCCCTTGATACAGGGCTGATAGCTTGTTACCAGGGACATTCTTCACAGCCTTTTACACTCCTGCGTGCTGATATTGATGCACTACCTTCAAGGCGGCATGACCAATTAGAATGTGCAGAACATCTTTGTGGTCATGACGTTCACACTGCTATTCTTTGGAGTGTTCTGCAAAGTGTTCTAAAAAGAAGACCGAAACAGAATATTCTTTTTCTTTTTCAACCGGGTGAAGAATCGGGAGATGGTGCTAAGAGGATACTTCAAACAGGTATCTTGGAAAATTGGATGATTGAAAAAAGCTTTGCTCTTCATGTAAATGATTTGTATCCGCTTGGGTCGATTGCTAGTAACTGTTCAACACTCTTTTCAGCTTCTCAAGAATTGGATATTGTCTTTGAAGGAATGCAAAGTCATATTACTACACCAGAAAAGGGAATTGATGCATGGAAATCATGTGTGTTGTTTCAGAACCTCTGGGAAGAACGAACCCATATCGAAGAGACTTTTCTTGGTATTGGTCGTGTTGAAGCCGGTATAGCTCGGAATATTATTCCACCACAAGGAAAAATGGTTATGACAGCAAGAGCATCATCCATTACAAAATTAGAATTAATGCAAGAGCAGATCAAAGATATCTTGTGTACCATATCATCTACCATTGGAACGAAGAATTTTATCGAAAAGGGCTCTTCATGTCCCCCAGTTCAAAACAACAAGGAATTGTATGAAAATGCATACAAAATCTTGCACCCTCGATTTCCTTTTAAAACAGCAAAGATAGCCTGGGCAGCTGAAGATTATGGATATTTCTCCTCTGTATACCCCAGTTTTATGTTTTGGCTTGGAACTCTCGAGCCAGGTAAAAAAACTGTTGGACTCCATCACCAAAATTTTTATCCAAGTCATGATTCCATTCATATCGGAGCTCAAGTTATTGCTTCATTGCTCCAATTGTAACTTTTTGATGTATAGTTCCAATAGATTTTTAAAAATTCAAATTTGGAACTTTTAAATATACTTTCGATTTACTGATTGACGTACTTTTAAAAATTAATTTTCCAATAAGGAGGAAAACATGGCATTAGTAACTTTCAAAGCTGTATCTAAACAAGTAGAGGGTATGACCGTAGAAAATGAAGCTCGTAATTTTAAAGTCATTATGGATGAACCACCATCACTTGGTGGAACCGATAAAGGAATGAATCCAGTAGAAGCTTTACTTTGTGCTCTAGGATCTTGCCAATGTATTGTTGGTACTGCTTTTGCCAAACAACATAATATTGACCTAAAAGGTATCTGGGCTGAAATTGAAGGCGATTTAGATCCTGATGGTTTTTTACAAGGTAAAGAAGGTGTTCCTGTAGGTTTTAAACAAGTCAGAATACATCTTCACATTAATGCTGACGTAGATGATCAAAAGAAAAAAGAGTTTGCTGAATTTATCGAATCTCGCTGCCCAGTGGGTAAAACCATGGCATTGGAAACAGAAGTTAAAATTTCTAGCGTAGACTAGTTTACCTAAAAGGTGGCTGCTTGGCCAGCCACCTTTTTTTAGTTTTTCATAACGTTCTCTCGATTTAATGAATACCCAGGAGGATTTTTTGAAAGCTCTACAAAAAGTTGAGTCCCTAATAAAGAAACGATTTTCCTGCAGAAATTTCCTTCCAACTCAAATTCCCGAAAGTGTAAAATTGGAGCTTCAGGACTACATAAAATCGGAAGAAACACAAGATTGTTTTTTTACTATTTCATACTCTCCTAGGTACAATCATGATTACATCATTGCACATGTAAATCCATCAACCATTGATTCTTTATCGTTTGGTATCCGTTTTGAGCGGATTATTCTTTATTGTACACAACTCAACCTTTCCACTTGTTGGACAGGTGTTTTTCCACAGCATCATTTTCAATCTATTTCTGACGTCACAACTGAATATCCAATAGGAATGGTAAGTCCCATTGGTTATCCTACTCGTATACCTACTCCAAAGCATAAAAAATCGTGGGAAGAGATTTTTTTTCATAATACTCCATCCACACCATTGCAACCTACTGTCATACCTGCATATACTGAACCTCTTGAAATGGTGAGAATCGCACCTTCTGGTATAAATCTTCAACCTTGGAGAGTTCTGTTTCGAGATCAATCTTTTCATTTTTTTGTGGAACGGAAGAAAGGAATCATTGGAATGGGGTTTAAAACTTTGCTTCTTGATTTACAATTAATTGATATGGGAATTGCTGTCTGTCATTTTGAGCTAAGCGCAAAAGCTAGAAATTTACAAGGACGATGGGTTCAAGATCCACCTTCATGGAGCATTCCTAAAGAATGGAATTATGTCCGAACGTGGCAATGCGAATGATAACACTATATAGCAAGGAGTAACCGATGAGTAACACGCATGTTGGTCTAATTGGAATTGTTGTTAAAAATCGAGAATGTACAGCATCGAAGGTAAATCAGATTTTATCCGATCATGCTGCCATTATTGTTGGGCGAATGGGTGTTCCCTATGACACAAGGAACGTTTCATTTATCTCGCTCATGATTGATGCCAATGAAGATCAAATCAAGTCATTTGAAAAAGACTTGCAGGATATCAAAGGTATCAGTGTGTCTTCAAACATGGTTGAAATACCTAAAGAAGACGGTTGTATGAGATAGTAGTTTTTACTTTTTAAAAATTTACATTTGATCCTGAGATCAAGGATATTATCTGCGATCAGGGGAGATTTAACCATTTTTTGGTTCTCCCACTCCGGATCTGAAGGAGTGTTTTTTTTATGTGTAGAGTTGGCGTAATCGCAATCGTTGTCAACGATCCTAGTTCATCAATTCAAAAAGTGAATTCCCTTTTATCTGATTTTGGTAATATCATTGTGGGGCGTTTGGATATTCCTTATGGAAAGAGAAATGTCCATCTCATCTCTCTAATGGTTGATGGTACCACTGATGATATTGGTGCATTTACTGGTAAACTAGGAATGATCCAAGATGTCACAGTAACTTCGAATTTAGTTAAATCTAAAGCTACTCAAAAGGAAGGAAATGAATGAGCACTGACATGAACAAAAATTGGTCAAATAACGTTATCAAGCAATCTGAAATTGATAAATACAAAACTGGGAAGCATTTTATCTCGGATGAATTCATTGAATCAACTTTAAACAAAAATTACGATACTTCGCCTGACCATGTAAGAGATATATTGCAAAAATCAAAAGAGATACAAACTCTAACCCACGAAGAAGTTGCTACATTGATGCAAGTAACAGACTGTCTTTTATGGGATGAAATGGTTGAAGCAGCCGAGGAAGTTAAGAGAAAAGTATATGACAATCGAATCGTAACTTTTGCTCCACTTTATATGTCCAATTTATGTGTTAACAATTGCGAGTATTGCGGTTTTAAAAGGGACAATTCGGATATTGTAAGAAAGAGACTCTCGATGGATGAAATCCGAGAAGAAACCAAGGTACTTGCAGGTAAAATTGGTCACAAACGATTGATCAGCGTTGTAGGTGAGCATCCACTATCAGATGTGGAGTATATTGTTGAATCCTTGCAGACCATCTATAGTGTAAAAGAAAAAACCAAAAATGGAATTGGATCGATAAGACGAGTAAATATCAATGCTGCACCAATGTCTATTCAAGATTTAAAAAGTCTAAAAGAAGCTGGTATCGGTACATATCAAGTTTTCCAAGAAACCTATCATCAAAGAACGTACGAGAAGATTCACCCACAAAATACAATAAAGGGCAACTATGATTGGCGTCTATACTGTATGCATAGGGCACAAGATGCTGGTGTAGATGATGTAGGAATTGGTGCATTGTTTGGTTTGTACGATTGGAGATACGAAATTTTGGGACTTCTTTCACACTCAATTGAATTGGAAAATCAATTTGGAATCGGTCCTCACACTATTTCAATACCTCGTTTACAACCTGCGATGAATTCAGATCTATCAGTTCACTCAAAATATTTAGTCAGTGATGATGATTTTTTAAAAATTTCTGTTCTGGTTCGATTGGCTGTTCCATACACAGGATTAATCATTACTGCACGAGAAAAGGAAAGTATTCTGAGAGTTTTACTTCATATCATGACACAAAGGGATGCTTCTACCAATATTAAAGTTGGTGGTTACGAAACTACGTTTTCCCAAGAAGAAAAAAAGCAGCAATTTATGTTGGGTGACAACCGATCTTTAGATGAAGTAATACGAGAGTTATCAGAAGAAGGATGTATTACCTCATTTTGTACTGCAGGATATCGATGTGGACGTACTGGGAAAAAGATAATGAACTTACTCCGCTGCGGTAGAGAAGGCCAGTTTTGCAAATTAAATGCCATTCTTACTTTTCGCGAATGGCTTGATGATTTTGCTTCTCCTGAAACAAAAATGATGGGAGAAAAAGTTATAGAAAAAGAGTTACAGGAAGTTGAATCAACTTTTCCTTCATCCGAATTTAAAGCATTGATTGAAAAATACTCTCTAACGAAGCAAGGTGCTCGTGATCTCTATTTCTAAGGAATCTGTTATTTCATATTTACAGCGTCCTGCAAATGAAAAACTTTCTTTGCAGGACCATGTATTAGAAAAACAGTCACGTTTACTAACGGAAAAATATTACTACAAGGATGTTTTCCTGCGGGGTATTATTGAGTTTTCGAATTTTTGTTCACAATCCTGCTATTATTGTGGGCTTCGGACTCAAAATTCTTCCATTCTTCGATATCGATTGACAGTAGAAGAGATATTAGAGACCGTAAGACACATCTATCATGATGGGCTACGCTCTGTTGTTTTACAATCTGGAGAAGACCTTTTTTATACCAATTCCGTGATAGCTCATCTATGCTACGAGATACAATCTATGTTTCCAGATATGGCAATCACATTATCGATTGGTGAAAGAAATCTACCTGCCTATAAAAAATTTCGAACATCGGGTGCAACTCGTTTTTTAATGAAACATGAATCCTGTAATCCAATCCTTTATCGAAACATGCACCCCTCACAAGAGTTATCTACTCGTTTGCATGCTCAACAACTCTTAAGAAAAGCTGGTTTTATCGTTGGTTCTGGCTTCTTATCAGGTTTACCAGGACAGACTGTTGAGGATATATACCAGGAACTTCTTTTCCTGCAACAGAATCAATTTGATATGTGGGGAATTGGGCTATTCCTACCTGCTAATGGAACACCTTTAGAAAATCAACCTTGTGGCGATCCAATCCTAGTTCACCGTAGTATGATTTGCTCGCGGATTTTCGATCCGCAGACCATGATTCCAATTACCACAGCGTACCATAGCCTTGTAGGGGATCAAGAGACCATACAATCAATCCATGACGTTGCAAATGTATTTATGATCAATTACACACCCGACATGGTAAAAAAGTTGTATTCCATTTACGATCATAAAAAGTCATTAACACTTGAAGAAACGTGCCGTTTTATTGAAAAAGCAGGAAAAAAACCTTCTTTTACGAAAGGAGAACCCATTCGTGTCTACCATTAAAAGCATGCGTCTACATATTGGGATTCTTGGACAAACAAATGCCGGTAAAAGCACTTTATTAAATGCTATAACTGCTCAGAATGTATCTATCGTTTCTCCACAGCCAGGTACCACAACTGATCCTGTACAAAAAACTATGGAACTGAAGCCCTTCGGTCCTGTTTTATTCATAGACACTGCTGGATACAAAGATCAATCTATTCTTGGAGAAACAAGACAAGCAAAAACGATACAAAGCTTGCAGCGACTAAATATTGCCATTATCGTCATCGATCCTAATTCAGACATTGAAGCTGATCAAGAAATGGCAAAACAATTACAGGATCACAACATTCCTTACTGCATATGTTGTTCGAAAATGAACTCTTCTACGATTTCTTCGAGTCTTCAACAATGGATTCAAAACGAAAATATTCCATTCTTCTTTCACGATTTATCAATGGAGCGAGTTACATTTGTTTCCTCTTTCGTTCATTGCCTGGAAAAAATAGTACCCTCTGATTGGGATTCTACTCCATCAATGATAGGAGATCTAACTTCTCCAGGAGATACTATTGTTTTAGTGATACCGATTGATAAAGAAGCACCCAAAAATCGTATCATACTACCCCAGCAACAAGCAATACGAAGTGCGCTGGATCAAGGATCAATTTCTGTTATTACGGGTGTATCGGAACTTCCAAAAGTTCTTGGCAATTTAAAAGAAAAGCCAGCATTGGTAGTAACAGATTCACAAGCATTTAAAGAAGTTTTTTCGATAGTTCCGACCGATATACCAGTAACAGGATTCTCCATACTTTTAGCAAAGCTAAAAGGGGATTTACATACATTTGTTGAAGGTATTCAAGTGATTCCTAGTTTAGATACAGGAGATCAAATCCTTATTTTGGAAGCTTGCTCCCACAATCCGGTGTGTAATGATATTGGACGAGAACAAATACCCAATGGTTTGAGAGAATGTACAGGAAAAAAATTACACTTTGACATTCACTCAGGACACGATTTTCCGGAAGATATCACGAAGTATCGATTGATTATTCATTGTGGAGGATGTATTTTAAATCGACAAGAGATTCAGCATCGCATTCGAAAGGCTAAAAAAAGTGGAGTACCATTCACGAATTATGGAATGATTTTGTCTTATCTTCATGGTGATTTAGAAAGGGCTTTGGAGATTTTTAAACGGGACAAAAAAAAAGAGGATCTTACTCCACTTAAGGATTAAAACCCTCCATTTTCACACTATTTTATACTACAATTTGTTTCATATTGCAATGAGGGAAACATCTTTTTCGTCGATATTCATTGTTTTTTTTCATCTGTGATTTGCACTTTTTCCAAAAAACCAGTACAACAGATAGGAAGTACTACTCTTTTGATCGTTCAATGCAAAAAGAAATGGAGCAGTTATGAAGAACAAATGGATAGTATCGTTGGTTATATTGTTGTTTTTTTCCCTTTCACAGGTGAGTTTTGCAACAGAACCAATAAAAGATGTGAAAGATAGTGCCTCCTCATTTTCGGAATTGTACTCTTTCCTTCCAAGGCAATGTTGGGTGAAAACAGATTCCTATGACCTTCTAGAAAAGGACGTTACTCTCATACGCGAATTTGTTGAGTCTAGTAGAGCTTTAGAAGGCAAAAAGATTCAAAGCGCAAAAGTATACCCTGTTTCTTTACCCATACTACTTGTATCCCATCGGGGGAACTGGAAGGCTCATTATTTCCCACAGATACGAGTATTGTGTAACTTTGGTAAAGAAACAAGTACTTATCATGTAAGCGGAATCCGATTTGAGAAATCTGAATTGTGGATTTTTTCTATTGCGTCTAATACTCCTTGTCTAGAAGAAATTGGTTCATCAGAAGGTTTTTATAGCTATATTGACTATCCTCCTCTGTATCCATCCCCATATCTCTTTTACACTTATTATTTGCAACATTTACAATCAGAGCTACCGGAGAAAAGCAGTCCAGATACATTAAAAGGAATAACTCTGCTTTTTTCAGCGCAAATATGGAATCCTTTTTTCTATTCAGATCTTCCTTTCATCGAACAGGGTTCTCATACCGTACAAATAGAAGAAGTTACGTGGCTTTCTTCTAGCGAAGAACTCTATTACTATTTGCCAAAACATTATAAAGTAAGCAAAAACGATCGAGAAATCACCTCATCCGAACACAAAATTCTTATTGACCAAGTGATTGGAATGATGAAAAATGCTGGTTATGAAAATCCAAATCATTTTGATTGGGCTTCAGCAAGAATAGATGTTCCAATCATTATACAATGTACTGACAAAATGGGAGATGTAACAGAATATTTTTCCGATGTTGCTGTTTATGTATCAAAAATCGACAAACCGGATCAACAAAACCGCTACTTATTCTCTGCCTTTAAAGATGGTCAACAATGGCTTTTCCATGCCAATGATCAAATCACATCAACAGATGGCTGGTTTGTAAAAATGCCACGTGTTTATACTTTTTCTGGGCTAAGTTATAACGAAAGTAGCTATATACAATATTGTACTATGATTGACACCTTGCTGTTAAACCGCTACCCAATAGAGTACAGCAATGATATTACTCTGATGTGGTCATTGAAACGATGGAATTTTTCTTCGATTGACTAAGGTTAGAGCGAAGAGAATACGCTAGTAGATTGATTGTTAGATCCCAGTAGCTGAACCATTTCAATTGCTTTTGCTTTCAACGTGTCATGAATTGGAGGATGGTAGAGCTTGTACTCTTTGAAGAATCGATTCCCTTTTTCTTCGTAATTTTTGCACATGGTATCTGTAAAAGCATTTTTAAAATAGGTATTCACATTGACCTTGGTGATGCCATTCGATATCGCCAGTTGTACTTGATTGGGGCGTATACCCGAAGATCCATGTAAGACAAGTGGAATGGAGCAATGGTTACGAATTCGTGCAAGTAAGGGTATATCCAATTCTGTATTTCGATCATTTTCTCCATGAATATTACCAATTGATATGGCTAGTGCATCAACATGGGTAGCATTTATGAATTGGTTTACTTCTTCAAGGGTTGTGCTGTGTGATGGTTCTTTTTGGGATGTTCCTACGTGTCCTATTTCTGCTTCAATCGAAAAGATGTTTTCTTCTTTCGATTGAAAGCTGGAGTGTAGAAGATCAGATGTTTCGTTTGTGAGTTGAATATTTTCTTCAAGGGGAAGTGCAGACCCATCAATCATAAAAGAATGAAAAACTCCTGTAGATAGAGCAAGATGAATATCCGCAATGTTCTTAGCATGATCTACATGGAGACAAATAGGTGCTGATGATTCATTAGCAATAGCGGCACAGGCAGATATAAGAGAAGAGTTTTGATAGGTACGTAAAACGCCAGGAGAAAACTGTAATATGAGAGGTGAATTCGTTTCTTCTGCTGCTTTTATAAAAGCATCAGCATACTCGAAGTTGTTTACATTAAAAGCACCTACAGCATACTTGTTTTCTTGAGCATGAAGAAGCATATGCGACAGTAGAACATGCATGCTATCAACCTTCCATAGTACAAACTTGAATCAAAAGCTCAGTAATTTTCTCAATATCAGAGAAATAGATACTTTCTTTATGTGTATGTACATCAGTCATGCCACAAGCAAGGTTTACACATTCCATAGAAGGTATTGTTTCATTAAAGACATTGGCATCGCAACCGCCACCACACACTTTTAGCTCTGGATCTAGACCAATGGTTTCCATGGCAGTAGAAATCTTCCGAATGATGGAAGTATCTTGGTGAAATGAAAAAGATTTATAGGCATAATGGTCTTTAAACTGAATTTTGTAACCATATAAAGAGCCTTTTTCGAAAATTGATTTTATCTGATGCTTTACTATCTCTAGTTTCGAAGGATTGTGGGATCGGATCTCACCGTTTAAGAAACAGTGTTCAGCAACAATATTTGTAGCTTTTCCACCTTCTATTTTCCCTATATTTGTTGTGGTTTCGGAATCAATCCTACCAAAGGGTATTTTAGAAATGCATTCGCTAGCAAACAAGATTGCACTTTTACCTTCTTCTGGGGACATACCTGCATGAGCAGATTTGCCTTGAATATTGACTTCAAACACTACCTGAGAAGGGCCTGCGTACATAATAATACCCGGGTCTCCATCTGCATCAATCACAATACCTTGTTTTGCTTGAATCAGAGATGTATCAAAATCCTTTGCTCCTTCAAGTCCAATTTCTTCTTCTACTGTAAAGGCAACTTCTATATCAGGGTGGGGCTTGTTGGACTCATGAACAGAAAAAAGGCACTCAATAATTGCAGCTACTCCGGCTTTATCATCAGAACCAAGGATTGTATTCCCATCGGTAGTATATTGTTCATTCTGACATGTAAAGCAGATATTGGGAGTTGGTTCAACTGTATCCATGTGCGCAGAAAGAAGAATGGGAGGGGAGCTTGTGGCTCCCCTTTTTGGTAGCTTAATATAGAGATTAGGTCGAGTTTTTGATTTTGATGCAGTTTGAACAATGTTCACTGGAAGATCGGAAAGTATACTTTGAACTACGGCGACTGTATTTTTTTCATTTTTAGAAGCACCATCAGAGCGTAATAGTTGTTCAAAAATCTCTTTTAACCGATCTTTTCGATATGTTGTCATATTGCATCAAACCCCATTTGTAAGGCTTTCATATTCATATCAATAATTTTTGAGCCTTTTTCTGCAAACTTTTCTTTGATTACACTTTGAATTGTTTCAGTTTTGGCAAAATTCTTTAGCTTTAATAGAGCTCCTAACATAACAATATTTGCAACAATTTTGTTTCCAGCTTCTTGAGCTAAATAATTGGCGGGTATATATCGTACATCAATATCATCTCGTTTAGACTTCTCGTTGATAAGCGCAGAATTTACAAGCAGTGTTCCATTTTTCTCGATCGTTGGTTCAAATTTTAAAAAGGAGGGAGTGTTCATTACAATTGCGCTCTCATTTTTAGGTACGATTGGGGATCCAATTTCTTGGTCTGACACTATGCATACACAATTTGCAGTTCCTCCTCGCATTTCAGGACCATATGAAGGAAGAAACAGGGCATATCGGTTTTCTTCAACAGCGGCATAAGAGATTAACTGGCCAATGGCCATTACTCCTTGACCGCCAAATCCAGCAGCGCAAACTTCAAATCTCATTATAGACCCTCCACACTTTTAAATTCACCAAGGGGGTAATAGTTCATGGTCTCGTTTTCAATTCTTTTTAGAGAATCAACTGGTTTTAAACCCCAATTGGTGGGACAAGTCGACAGAATTTCAACCAGTGAAAAACCTAAATTGTTCAGTTGAGCTTTGAATGCTTTACGGATGGCTTTCTTGGTCTTAACGATATTTGCAGGATTGTGAACACTGGTACGAGCAATATAGGCAGGTCCATTTAGTTGGCTCAACATTTCACAAATACGGATTGGATAACCCTCTTTGTTAACATCTCGGCCATAAGGTGAAGTTTCGGTTTTCCATCCTTCCAGGGTTGTAGGAGCCATTTGTCCACCAGTCATTCCGTATATACCGTTGTTTACGAATATGGTAGTAATTTTTTCTCCTCGAGTTGCTGCATGAACAATTTCTGCAGTTCCAATAGAGGCTAAATCTCCATCGCCTTGATAGGTGAATATCGTTTTATCGGGCATTGCTCTTTTCATTCCGGTAGCTACAGCTGGTGCCCTGCCGTGTGCGGCTTGTACAGTATCCATTTCAAAGTAATGAATGGCAAGGGTTGAACATCCAACAGGCACCACGATTACAGAATTTTCATACTGATCAAGTTCTTCGATAACTTCACATACTAAACGATGTATTACTCCATGTGTACAACCCGGGCAATACGAACGTTTTGTTTTGGATAGCAAGGGAGTCACTTTAAATATTTGTTTCATTTCGTTCATTCTGTCGCCCCCTTAATAGATTTCTTTGATTTTAGAAATGAGTTCAATGGGACTAGGGACATTACCGCCCATACGACCAAAGAAGCGAATTGGTTTTTTCCCATTCACAACAATTTGAACATCTTCAAGCATTTGACCAGCATTCATTTCAAAAACATAGAAAGATTCTGTAGCAGAATTCTGTACAGATTTTTGAATGTTCTTTACTGGGAAAGGCCATAAAGTAATAGGACGAATCAAGCCAACTTTATATCCTTCTTCGCGCATCATTTCAACGGCAGTTTTTGCAATACGAGCCGTTGTACCATAAGCAACAATGACAATTTTCGCATCATCCACTAGAAAATCTTCACACAAAACTTCATTTTCCTCTATTTTCTTGTATCGAGCTTGAAGTTTTTCATTGTGATGTTCAAGGCCATCTAGATCAAGATCTAATGAATTGATTAAGTGCTTTTCGCGATTTTTGCGACCATTTGCTGCCCATTCTTTGTTTGGCAAGGAAGCTGGATCAATATCAAAGTTAAATTCAACAGCTTCCATGATTTGTCCTAATAATCCATCACTTAACACCATAACAGGAATACGATATAAATCTGCTAAATCAAAAGCGGTTTTCATAAGGTCGGCTTGTTCTTGCAAGTTTGTCGGTGCAAGGGTAATCATCCGATAATCACCATGCCCACCGCCTTTTGTAGATTGAAAATAATCAGACTGAGAAGGTCCAATACCACCAAGTCCTGGTCCTCCTCGCATAACATTAACAATAACAATGGGGAGTTCTGATCCTGCACAATAGGAAATACCTTCCATCATCAAACTGATACCAGGACTTGAAGAACTCGTCATAACACGATGTCCAGCAGCGGAGGCTCCGTACAACATATTGATTGCAGCAACTTCACTTTCTGCTTGAACAAATGTGCCTCCAACTTCAGGCAATCGCTTTGCCATATATGCTGGAGCTTCATTTTGAGGTGTAATTGGATACCCAAAAAAAAGTCTACAACCTGCTTTAACAGCAGCTTCGCCGATAACTTCGGCGCCCTTCATTAAAATTTTGTCACCCATAACAACTCCTTTACTTATAGAGCTAAGTTTATTATATGACTTATAGGAAAAGTCACAACCATACTAAAACTTGCATTCGGTATTCTTTTCTTGATCGAAGTACGATTCCCAGCTAGATCTTGAGCTGTAAAACGAATAAAGCAGTGTTCTTGTAGAATTTGTATCGTATGATCAAACGAACCATCTTCGTTTAAAGACAGAATTGAACCATCGTCATAGTCCAGTTCGTAATAAAGAAACATCCCAAAATCGGAGTTTTCATCCTGAATTCGTCCCGTTATTTTGATCGTATCATTTTGTAACCATTGGGCCTCAAGAGATAAGTTTGGAGGTTTTGTATCGATGAGAACCTTTGATTCTTTACCAAACTCCCAATTCGTTACTTTTTCGTAATTTTTTCCAGTTGGGAGTGCATATGATTTAATTGAATAAAGACCATCGGGTAATGGAGCACCATTATGTTTTCCAAAAAATGGTACTGAATAATATCCTGCACCAATAGTACCTCTGTGATAGAAGAGGTTTTGAATAAATTTGTCATCTTTGTCAAACAGGTCCATTTCGATTCCATCAATGTTGTATGGACTCAAACAGACATAATTGGTTTCATCTCCGTATCCATCGGAATTTGGTGAACAAGCAAGATTAGGGAACATGTAAGAGTGTAAGATTGCATCCATTGTTTCTAATGAACCATGGTGAAAAATACAGGGGATCTGAAATACAGTTTCTGAAACATCGCGACCTTCTATCCAGAATTCACAAAAACCATCCATTGTATCCTCTTGAATTTCAAGAGTGATTTCAATAGTGATAGATTCATTTGGTTTCACACTTACTCGGTATGGAGATACTACGACAGAGACATTCAATTTCTGCGGAGAAGAACATAGTATCTCAATAGACTGAAGACTTGCGCCTTTGTTTGTCAGTGTGAATGATTTTCTTGTGTTTTTTTCGACTGCACCAAAAGATAGTGTTGGTGGATCCATTAATATGGATGCTGAAAATGAATTTTTCAAATTCATCTCACCACCGCCCTGTTGATAGATCGAGTATAATTCGCCAGTTAATGGATTTACAATTGGTGTAGAATAGTTGATCAGGCAAGATTTAATTTCAGCAGGTTTCCAGTCGGGATGTTTTTGGATTAGAAGAGCTGCTCCGCCTGCAACATGAGGACTTGACATGCTAGTACCGCTCATTGTACCAAATTGATGGTTTGTAAGGGTGGAATTAATTCGAACTCCAGGAGCAGTAATCTCAGGCTTTAAAATAAGATCAGGTGTTGGTCCTTCCGATGAAAATGAAGCCATAGTGTGTACCGGTTCTTCATAAGCATACTGGATCTCAAGCATTTCTTTGGAATCTTCCACCAAAGAACGTAAAAATGTGCCTGTTGTTTTTGCAACGCTCATGACAGGTTGAAGTGTTGTAGAGATTTTCTCTGTTGATGGATAGTCTTTGGTATGAACTACAATAAGTGAGTGGATGCCAGAGTTGGAAGTGGTTGTAATAATATCTGTTAACGAAAGTGTAGACTGGAATACAATAATCGCTTTACCTTGGTAATGGCTCTGTTTTAGACTGCTTAATTCTGTTTCATCAACAAATACAAGTTCTGTGTTTTCAGAAGAGGCATTTGGTGTGGAGTCAAATTTTTTTCCTATGGCAAATCTTCTGGTTTGATTTGAAATCTGGAAGTAAAATCCATCTTTTGGAGTCGCATCAGAAGCAGCTACTGATAATGAAGGTATACTACTCCCGGGTGCATGAACTGGAAATCGGTTGTAATGTTGGTTGCGATTTCCTGAATTACCAGCTGAGGCGACTACTAAAATACCAGCTTCTGATACTCGATCACAAGCTAAAGACAAAGGATCATTGGTCCAACCATAATTCTTTCCTAGGCTTAGGTTTACTACATCACATCCATCTGAGATTGCTTGTTCGAGTGCCATCAATAAAGCAGCTTCACCTGTAGAATTTTTTTGATTGGTAAACACTTTGTATACACAAAGTGATGCACGTGGTGCTACTCCTGAGGCATTATTTTTTCCAATAGCAATACCATTTTCACCGTTTCCTGCAATAATTCCAGCAACATGTGTTCCATGGTTACTTAAACCAATAGAGTAGGGAATGGATTTCATCTCGGAAAAATCATAACCATAGCGAACCTTATACCATTGATCATTCCATGTTTTACCCAATCCACCTCCAAGTTCACCATGCCAATAATCCACTCCAGTATCTATAACACCAACGAGTACACCTTGCCCTTTATAATACTCCCCGGTACTATCTTTCTGTTCCCAACAAAAAGAAGCTCCCGTGCTAGGAACCGAGGTTTCTCTTTGCAAATAATATTCTTGTGCCAGGTAGATTGTTTTGACATAAGGAGAGTTTTGTATTTCTTGGATTGTTTCAGGGCTTGTTCGAATAGCCATTCCATTTAAAACATGAAAGTATTCAAACTCCAAGGATAGATGTATTGGATTCCTTTTAAAGCATTCTTGCAGGAAAAGAGTATGTTGATGCCGGATTAAAGATTGCATTTTAGAGTTGTTTTCTGGAATGTTACTCGTAGGAAATTCGATCAATGGAGGTCCATGAAATTCTAAAATGTATTGCACTTCTTTTTGTGAAAGTTGATTGCTTTGGTGATTTGCTAAAGCTGTATGTGAAGGAAGGAAGGAAGAAATAAATAGAATAAAGCTAACCGTCATAATCGTATGACGCGAATTGAAGATCTTCTTCATCTTACGGTTCCTCACTTTTTGTGATATGATGTTAGTATTGTACCATTTTTCGTAATTCGGTCAGTAGGAGAAATGATTAATATGAAGCTCCTTGTTACATCAGATATACATGTTGATAAGGAAAAAAGTGCAAGTCCAACAAGTCTATGTAATCAAATTCAAGATTACGTGGCACAAAATCCTTCTGAAGAAATTATTTTTGCTATTTTAGGCGATGTTTCGCAAAATCTTCTGACACTACATAACTTTCTTGCAACGTTCTCTTCGTTGGAAATACCAAAGCTTTATGTTGCAGGTAATCATGATATTTGGTCACAAAAATCACTAATAGATTCTCCTTATAAATCGCTTGATTCCTTAGAAATCTATACATCGGTACTACCAGAAATCTGTAAAAAAACTGGTTTTCATTATCTTGACCAAGAACCTTTTGTTACAAATCGTGTTGGCATTATTGGAAATATTGGGTGGTATGATTTCTCCTTTTTTTCTCCAGTAGAACCACATGTTTCCAAGTCCTTAACATTTGTTCGACGAAGCTCGAATCAACAATTTCTCTGGTCTGAAATGAGATATGAAGATTTGGCAAGTAAACAATTATGGGCCAATGATGAGCATCATAACCCTATACGAATATGTGCGTGGAATGATTTGTTTTATATCAAGTGGCCAAAGGGTATGGATGACATTGACTTTTGTCATATGTGCTATAGTACAATAAATCAACAATTTCAAGAAATTGAATCATCTATTGATCATCTCCTATTTCTATCGCACTATGTACTGTTTGAGAATTGCATATGTAGATACTCATCGTACGAAAAAGAGTTTTACAATGCTTACCGGGGTTGTAAATTCCTGGGTGATTTCGTAGTCATGCATCCAAAACTAAGAAAAGTACTCTGCGGCCATACTCATCACCCAGGAATTTTTAAGATTTCAAAAAATATTGAAGCCATAAACCTATTTTATGAGACTAATACGCCTTTTAAAACAGTGTCTATGAATTTTTGACATTCTCCCAAAGTTGATTCACTGCTTTTTTGATATCGTCACTATCTGCGTCGTTACGAAGAGCAGCAAATGCTTCCTTCATTAATTGTCCAATTGAGTTTTTTTTCTCATCCATGTCTACCATAGATTTCACTTTTTCGTATACTTCGTCAAACGGCATCACTTCGGGAAGATATTCTTGAATCATCTTCATTTCCTTTTCTTCTTTTTCTGCAGCTTCGTGTCGACCTGCTTGTTCGTACTGATCAATCGATTCTTTGTGCTTTTTGATTTCAGCTTTGAGAATGCTAAATACATCATCATCTGTTAATTCTTTGTTTTGTGCTTTGAAATCGACTTCTTTGTACTGAATTGCAGATTTAATCATTTTGAGCAGTTCTGCCCTTAACGTGTCTTTCGCCTTGTAAGCCTTCATAAAATCATCATTAATGCGTTCCTTAAGCATTGTATATACCTCCAATAAAGTTAATTACTTACATGCAAGCTATTTTAAATTTAAATCCAACCATTGCCGAAGCAATTTGATTTGATTTTCGTCGGCAACTAAACTGTGAAAAACAATCTCATGTGCTTGATTCACAACATAAAAATTCGGTACTCCAGCTACATGATATCGATCATAGACTAAGTTGTTAATGTCTTGAACAACGGTGTATTGAACATGGTATTTCTCTAATTTTTCATCCCGATCCTTTTCCTGACCTGCAGTATCGGTGTTCACACCAACAACAGAAACGTTTTTATCGGTGTAGTCATTAGATAACTCTACAAGCATTGGAAGAGCTTTCAGGCAAAATGGACATCGAGTGGCATAAAAGTTGAGCACAATAAATTCATTTTCTGGTTTTTCTAATTCTTGATATAGATCGAATTGTTGTCCTTTGGTATCCATCAATGTGAAATTAGGAGCAGGAATATAGATTCGATCACGCTTTGTCGTAAAAACAACAGTATATGGTTCCAAAGAATCTTTTAAATCAATTTCGAAAAGGTATGCTACTGTTGTTTCATCGGCATATATGCGATCTTGTTGTAGAATAAAGTGCACAGCATTTTGTGATGTTGATAGAATCCCAAGAGAATCTTGTCCGTTTATTTTGATAGAAAAATTATTTTGTTCCGAAGAGAAATAAGCAATAGATTCATTTGAGTCCCATTGAACAGTATATCGAAGTGAATCAGCAAGGAAACGTAAGGGAATCATATACGATTGTAATGCATCATCAAAAAAAACTTTTACAGGCATTTCGACTGGATGCCCTTCAATCTTGAAAACATATTTATTTTTGTAAAAAGTTAAATCACAGGGAAATGCTGTTTTGGTAGTAGCGAATGTAGAGTAAAAGGAGGAAAAAACTAGAAAAGAAAGTACTACAACAATCCACTTATTTTTCATTTTTCTTAGCATCCTTACCACAATCTTTGTCTCCTTTAGTAAAAACGTTACTGGATAAATCAATATTCATATCATTATTACTATCTTTTGTTTGAGTTGATTCATTTTTTTTACGTTTTCGTTCTTTTTCTCTTTTTTCAAAATGAACATCAGCATTAGGCTTGTTGCATAAATCACAACCAACGCAGCTGAATTTCCCAAATTTTTGTCGTAACGCACCAACAATAGCACCTAGTATAATAACAGGAAAGAAATATTTCAAATACATTAACCATTCGCTTGCATTTGTGGCAAAAAGAAAAGTAAAAAGCAGTAAACCAATAAAAGCTACAACAGTTCCAACAATTGTCAGCCAGAAAGCATTCATTTTTGTGCGAAAACCAGCAACAATAAGAACATAAATAATGCTGATAGGAAGGGACACATAATTGATGAAGCAAGGAATAATCAGGGAATACAAAAAAGTGCTCAATATGGCGACCCATAAGAGTCTTTTTGTATCAAAGTGGAATCGTGCCATAATAAACGAAATAAATACAACGGGTCGCATAATGCAGCCAATAACAGGTACAGTTGTTTCAATAAAAGGAGCAGTTGCTAAGTAAAATATTGCTCCAACAGCACTTACAACACCTACTAGGGTGATATCTTTAGTTTTCATCAATAGAGTCCAATTTTCCTGGATATTTTCTTATAGGTTGAGTCAACCGGTAAACTCTGTGAAAATTCAGTTGGATTAAAGCTTCACCAGCTAATTTAGTTTCAAGGTAATTATCACCTACAATGACAATCTCGTGCCAGCGGTTCATTGGGAATAAGTATGGAACAACGTCTGTTAGTGGGACAGGCACAGAAGAAGGGATATGTCCCTTTTCCCATTTATCTATAGGTCGCACATCAATAATAAAGATTTCTTGATAGCGATTTTGAATCTCTTCAAGGGTTTCATAGTTGATACTGATTGGATAAAAATATTGTTCTTTTTCTAAATCTTCACATGATCCATCTAGCGCACATTCTGAGCAATCCATAACCCAATCTTGTCTAGAATGAATATAAGAGACCATTTTGGAGCTAAATGGAGCTAATGCTAGATAATTCATAGTTTTAAAAGAAATGTTTTGAAACCATGAAGGTGAATGGTCAGGATTTAAAACAGATTTTTCATACACTCTCATAAGATTATCTTGAACGGTGTGCTCATCCATAATGAGATTTGGTGAATTTTTGTGAATAGTATATTGTGATAAATTGCGATGATAAAAATAAAAAACAAATAGTAAGAAAATAAGCAATACAGAAATGTTGAGTAGATTACCGAGTTTTTTTGAAGTATTTTTCTTCATGTTTGCGATACTTCTCTCCACCACTTTTGTGGTGGAGAGAAGTTAAATCAGATTTCTTATTTAGGATAATATACAGTTACTGCAGAGGCACTGTATCGAAGATCTTTAGGATTCCAACCTACGTAACAATCTAAAGCTTCAGCAACAAAACGGATGGGGACAAAAGTTCTACCGCGAACAATAGTTGGAGCAACACCATCGGGAATTTGATAAGGTTTTCCGTTAATTTTTCCAGTGGTTTTACCAATCCAAATTTCCACAGTATTGCTGCCAAGTTTAACAGTCACTTTCTGTTCTTTTCCTTCCCAGCCAACATCGGCGCCTAAGCCTTCAGAGATTGCGCGAAGGGGAACAAAAGTACGACCTTTATCAATAAATGGTGGAGCATCTAGTTTTGCAATATCATCGTTCACCATCATGATATATTTCTTGATGTAAACGCGAACTATTTTTCTTGTCGTGTTGGGAGGGTTGATAGCGTTATTGATAACAAGCATCTGCTTCCCAGATTGATCATATTTGAAAACTTTGTTTTGAGCAATATCGGTGACCCAAATAAAGTTTTCAGTATCAATGGTAAGAGCAGAAGCGGTACCCATGCCGGGAAGATTAATAGATTTAACAAACTTATAGTCGTGTGAATAGACATGAACCTTTTTTGATCCGCGATCCAAAATGTATATTTTGTTTCCCTGGGAGGATAAAAAGTCTACACCAATGTCACAAATATCTCCAAATGAACCTTTAATTTCACCAGTGTATCGACCTTTAAGATCGTAAATGGCTACGCGTTTGTTACCAGTATCAGCAACTAAAAGAGTTGTATCTTTGGCATAACACATTCCTTCAGGATTCTTTAGTTTTTCGTTTGCAGAACCTGTGTTGCCAAAATCACGTACAAAGGTACCGTCGCGTGGGTCTTTAATTCCGCCGGGTGGTGGAGTCCAATGGGAAACTTTGCTTTGTTTGCGGTCAAGGAGTGCTTGAGATTTGATTTCATCAATCTCAGTCATAGCTACATCCCACATTTCTGTAAGTTTTCCAGTGCCTGTTCCCATTTCACCGTTTTTATGGTGAGTGTGTCCGTTTAACTCATAAATAAAGGAATGGCCGGTAAGTGCATCAGCAACTCCGATTACATCGGTAAGACGGCAAGTTACAACGTCGACACATTTCTTTAGAATCCATTTTTCCCCGGATGAGTGAGTGGCAACGGTTGGAATAATGACGGATAAATACATCCCTTCTGTAGAATACTTCAGTACACGGTTTTGAATGGGATCAGTGACATAGACATAGTAACCGAAAGAATTTGTATAAATTCCAATTTTATCTGGAGAAGCAGCTTCTGTAGTAGAATTAAGGCTCCCTGGAATAAATTGGATACTGCTAAGCAGTATAGCAACAACAAAAAATGATAGAACTTTTTTTAAATTCATAAAAACACTCCTGTATTATTCAGCGACACTTTTTCCGATTAATCGGAGGGTAGAGGCAGTTTCAGCTGTCTTATGGTTTTCACGTTCCTCCATGCTATGCATTGCTATAGCAAAATAAAAATCAGCATACCCATTGTCGCTTACTTCAAAATGAGTTAAATCACGAGAAGATGGATTTCGGGGTCTGGCAACTTCAAGTTTGTATCCACCAAATTCATACATACCAAAAGCTTGGATCAGAGCAGCTTCGCCTTCAGGGTTTTCATCATTGATGATGTATAGCGGAGCGCCTTCATCACCTTCCATGGGTTTCTTTTCATCTTCAGCTCGGTTGTAAAAGAAACCATATTCCCCCGGGAGTTTTTCCCAGGCAATCTTGTTATTAAAATTGGGATCTTCGGTATCAGTTCCAGCAGGTACATCGGTTAAAATGTAAGAAGCCATAATATTCTTCATGCCACTAACTGCGGGACTCCACACCCAAAGTTCTACGATATCACCAGGTATTTCCGTGGCCATGTAGCGATTGTCTAAAGAGTTTGATTGGTCATGGCAAAGGGGGGTACAACCGGTAGTTAAAAATTCGGGAATATCACTTAAATCCCAAGCAACAGACAAAGCATCCATTTTTGAATCCCATGTCCAATTGCCGTCATCATCTTTTTTCCAATGACCAGCAGTACTATCGTCGGGCGAAGTGGTCATATCAGAAATCCAATCATATAGAAAGTAGATGTTATCGTTATCGTAATAAGTTTTCACATCTACCCACATTCCGCTTTCGAGTTCGACAGTGGTTGGTTCAATGTTAGACCAAACTTCTTCATCGCCTACTCCATCAATTGTAGGTTGTGCATCAACAAAACGACATTCCACAATGGTGTCAGTAAGATCTTCGGGTTTTTCCCCTGGAGTTTCATTTTGTGAAGTTCCTCCATTGTCAACAGAACCATTGTCAGTATTATTACCACCGCAACCCATTAAAAGAGCGGATCCGACTGTAAAAACAAGAAATAGAACAAAAAGCTGTTTCATCATGTCTCTCATGATACCTCCTATACATTAACCAGTATATACTAATACAATACGATCTTCGATTCCACGATCAACGGTGCCTTCTTTTTCGATATACTCGAATAAACTTTCGCGAAGTGTTTTGTTATAATACTTAACTACTTTGCCATTAGCAAACCATTCGTAGCCATCAAGACCTCTTCGCATCGATTCAGTAGTGACAACTTTATATGTATCTTCATAGACAAGTTCGCCTACACCATTAATCTTGCATTCTACGATTCGATCATAGAGAAAACGAAGATTGTCATATGCAAATGTAGCACCTGAAACTTGCACCATTCCAGAGCTAAAAGTACAGCCGTGTTCAAAAACCATCAATAAGTCTTCGCCTAGCATTTCAATTAATACCAGATCTTCGTCTTTGGGTAGAACAGCATAGATTTCTTCAGCAGTTATATCACCAGCATCAATGTTTTCTTTAATCAGGTTAGGAGTGATGCAGGCAACCTGAGCACCATCGTCTTCCATTGTATAAAGCATCACATCGGAAATCAGATTTCCAAGAGGGGATTCTCCACCGAAACTTATTTTCATTCCATTATTGGATTTTCCAATAATCTCCTGTAATTCAGTTTCATACTGTTTTTTGTATTCGCTTTGAATCTCGAATGAAGTAGCAGAAGGTTCCATATCATCAACATATGAGTATTGATTGTGTAAAGTTATTCGTTCAATCTTCTTTGTAATAGCATCCATAATGATTTTGGTTTGTCCTAAAGAATTACCGTATTTGCCAGCAGCAATCACTGGTATTCCATCGTGATTGAATTTATAGCCAAAATCTCCATTCAAAGCAATTATAAATGATGGCTTAGGATTCAGCTGATCTATAAATTTCACAAGTACGGGAGATAGTTCATTGTCAAGGTTCACTCGGCTATCCATACCAACCGTAAGGACAGTAATATTTGATCCTTCATTAACTAGGGATTGGAGCATTTTGTTTGCAGATTCGACAGAATCTTTAATCTCGATTTTCTCCAAAACTTCAGGATGGATATAAGGTTTTTCAATCGAAAATCCTGTTACACCAGTAATGCCAATTTTAATTCCAGATAGTTCATGAATAATGGAATCTTTATATAAAGCTTTACCGGTATCTTTGCTATAAATATCTGCAGCAACAATATCAATGTACTTGTTAATTAAATCTAGATACTCAAATCCATAAAAGAAATCTTCATCTGACAATCCAATTGCACCGTAATTCATAGGTTCATATTGTTTTACAACATACTCGCCTTTAGTAAGGTATGATAATGAAGAACCCATTAAGAAGTTGCCTGCATCAATAGCCATAAAGTTTGGATTTCTTTTTGATAACTGGTCAAAATATGAAGCAACAGATGCAAAACCGCCGATAGGACGGTCTTCGTTAGGATCGCGATACAATGAACGGATTTCGTTTGCAACGTTTCCTGTAGAACCAATCATGATGACAGGATAATGTGCTCTAAAGACAATAGTCGCAGTTTCAGCTCTAGAAATCGATTTTTCTGGTCGTATTGTACCGTCAGAATATCCTGTAATCAAGTTATTTTCGTAAGCAAAAATCATGAAAGGAAGGGCGAGTTTTGAAATACTCTGCCAGTCTTTTACTTTTTCTTTAAACAGATTGAGGCTTTGATCAGAAATCTCTGGAGGTTCTGGATTGTTCCGATAAGCAATGACAAGTTCGATCATTGCTTCTTGTCGAGTAATGGGTTTGTTAGGCATAAACAGATCGTTTGTAGCAAAGGGGATCATTTTTTTAGCATGAGCACCTTCTACAATGCCATAAAACCAGTCAGATGTTTTTACATCTTTAAAAGACGGTGTTTTAGGTTTGATCTGAGGAATATTGTAAGCATTCAGTACTACGGTAGTATATTCAGCTCTCGTAATATCATTGTTGGGTTTAAAACTTCCATCAGTATATCCCTTAATAACATTTTTATCTACAAGAAAACTGATTGGTTCCTCGCCCCAATGGTCTAAATAGTCAGGGACAACGTACCATGTACCAGAGGTTACTGGAGATATTGTCTTGTTGGGCATATCATACAATGCATCAACCAAAGCACGACGAATCGTTTTTCTTGAATTCTCTTTAATTCCTACATTTGCTAAAGAATCAGGTCGACCGGAACCGCAAATCAAACCGGCAGTTACAGCAACATCGTAATTTTTATTGGGTTCGATGGGTTTTCCCAGGACTTTTAAATCAATAATTTTTTGCCCATCAGGTTTTCTTAAATCCATGCGATAGGAAAAACCTTTGGTGCTTATTCCTGCACTTTCAATTCCAAATGCAAGACTATTTCCTACATCTTCGAGAGTATCTTTGATGGTCTTTCCTGATAATGAGACTTTGTAAACGGTGTCTTCGGATGCAACAATACTATAAATGTCTCCATAGGTTAAAGGACCTTTATTGAGATTATGTAAAATTTCAGAGGGTTGACATATTGCTAAAGGTGTTTGGGTAACACTGATCATAGTGTCTAGCATCAAGTTTGGAAGACTTGTTGGACGGTATGTACTACCAGAAAAGGTAAATGTTTGAGCTGCAGTTCCAACTAATTCATTAAAGGTGTTGCTAGCATTTTTCTTGTACGAATTAATAAGAGTACGAACTTCTTGATCTTCTGAGATAGCCTGTCCAATTTTAACGACTTTCCCAGTAATCATTCGGTTTCCATTTTCTTTTTTCATGACCTCGTAAGGTTTTACGGGGCATTTACATTTTTCGAGCATGAGTTCAATTCTTGAAAGGCCTAAACCATAGCGGCCTGGTGAAGAAATAAGAACATCGTGTTCTGGAAACTCATCAGAATCAGGATATACTACTTGTTCACCTGGAATTGTATCATCGGCGGTGGTTATACAAATATCAATACGTGAACGGAATAAAAGCTCATTTAAAAAAGAGTTTTCTCGTTTTTCTGGATCAGTTTCCCACTTCATATCGGTTAGAAGAATAATAAAGTCAGCGCGTTCAATTTCTTTCAATACATCACTGGAACGAACAACTTCTTCGATCGGATCATAGAATTCTAGACCACTGATGCTCTCTGGTGGGATAGCATTTTGCCTAGATGGGTCGGGTAACGATATGATCGCAATTTTTAAAACGTGGGCAGAATTCGGTACATCGTATACCAGCATTCTGTGATCAGAAGCATATAAGCTTCCGCTTCTGTATGCATTTGTACAGACCCATGTAAAATCGCTTTCTCTTTTTCTTGCATCACGAATTTGTGGAGGCATGGAAAAATCGAGAGAGCTATAGCCGGCTGCATCATATGAAAGTTCATTCATAACAGCTACAACTGGATGTGGTTTACCAGCCATGGGTTTTTGTGTGTAATACGTTGCCAAATCGGATCCAAAAAGGGTGTTACCGGCATCAATCGTCATATGATACCCTTCGCGGTCTTCCGTTTCTTTTCGGATGTTTTTAACAACGGTTGCAATCTTTGATAATCCCCCTTCATTAACATTGGGACCATATTCAAAAGGGGTCAATTGTCCTCTGACATTACCAGTACATAAAACCACAAACGGGAATATGTCTAAAGCACTCGTTTTTGGCATATTGACAAATACAATACTGCATGCCATGAGTAAAGTGAGCGTTACGGATACAATACGCTTAATACTCTTCAACACATATACCTCCAAAAGTTACAAATTTCTATAATTTTATCTGTAAAGCTGCTTCAATCAAGGGATATAAAACTTTAATCTGAAGTAGGATGACGATTAAACTATTGAAGTTTTGACTTATTACTTCTCCTAGTGAACATTTTCCCTTGTTTTGTTCTGTTACTTTTTTGTAACTTAATGAAAACAAGCAGAAATATAGAATTGTCGAAACAAGAAAGAATTTGCTATAATACATGTAGGTAATTTTAAGAAAGTAGGGTGACACGTATGGATTTACCATCTTCTATTGTGTGGGCTGTTGCAATATCAGTCATTGTTATAGCTGCAGCAATTTTGATTCGGTTGGTTATTTATTTAGTTGCTGGAAAAATATTGATGAATCGAGTTACCCGTTTAACAGAAAGCATTGATTCCCTAGTTGAAACCTTAAAAGAAAAAACAAACGATATTGGAGATCAAGCTTCAAAAGCTTTAGAGCAGTTAAATCGACGTATAAGCCCCCCACCAGAAACTGAACACGAAACAAAAAAATGGGCCGATGTAACCAATAAGGTAATAGCTATTGGAACTATTCTCTTTAATTTTATTCAAATGTTTCAAAAAACTAGAAAAGGAGTTTAAAATGGAAAAACAAAGTAACAGTTTTGGTATTGGTCTAATCTTTGGTATTTTACTTGGTGCATTAGCAGGTGTTTTGTTAGCTCCAAGCACTGGAGAAGAAACTCGACGCAAACTCATAGAATCGACTGAGGATATTCAATCCAATTTAAAAAACCTTTCACAAAAAGTTAAAAAAGAAACTGATGAAATGATTCGCAAAGGCAAAGATTTTGTTAAAGAAATTGAAAAGAATGCCAGCAGTAAGTTTCAATCGATCGAACAGAATGTGAAAGAAAAAATATCAGATTGCGATTCTATGGACGAAGAATCTTTCAACTAATTTTTTTATAAAACACAAATTGAGGTAGTCATGAAAAATTCCTTTTATTGTTGGGTATGCATTTTTTTTATTAGTCTGTTTTTACTCCAAAGCTGTTCCCCACCTGTCGAAACAAGTGACCTAACAAAAACATACCGAGCTTCAGAAATGGTACACAGTGAATCCTATCTTTCCGTTGTATTCCAAAATATCGTTTCTGCACCTTCTTTAAGGATCCCGACTTCCATTACAAATATTCGACAGTTTCCATTCACTTACCTGCAAGTTGAAGGAAATCCGATGAAGATTATTAAGATAACTAGAGACGGCAATACTCTTGATCTTCTAATCGATAAACCCAATGTAAAAACAGCGTATATCATAGAAGAACCTGAAAATATATCCGACTTACCTGCAAATACTAATGCTTCTTACATGGTCAATCGTTATAGTGCAGAAATGAAACCTGTCGATCCTCATTTCAATATTGCTATGGTTTCACTTTCTCTACAAAATCGAACTCGAAAAAAAGTATTACTTGAAGACGTTTCTATTTATTTCTATGATGAAAATGGAACGCAGTACCCTATCGATCGTTATATTTCTGAGTCTCTGATGACATGTGATTATCCTACTTTTTTGAAAAAAGATGAAGTAACCCCTCTACGCTTTCTCGGTTTACTACCCTCTGATTTAGAAAAGTGTTTTCTACATGTTGATGGACTCTCGTTTGAGTGGACTATGGATTCTTCCGAAGGCGCATAGTGACAAAATCAAAATTTTTTACTTGGTTCATGGTTATTAGTTTTGTTCTTTGCAGTGTAAGCAGTTGTTCATTTTTAAAAAAAAGTCCTGATTTTCACCTCATAGAAAACAATTTGCAATCATTACTCGACACTAAAAAAATGATACTCTGTGGAACAATTGAACAATTTCACCTTTCACCAGATCAAATGAACAACCTTTCATCTAATCGTTCTACCGATTTTTTATGCTCTGATCAATTCCCTTTTATATACGATTCATTTTCTAAAACTACCATCAAAATAACTGGTAAAATCCCTCTTAAAGATAATTCTACAACTCCAACTAATGATATTGACCCCTTCCGTACTGATTCACCAGTAAATGATTCTATTGAACTTTATAGAGGATACATTCTGACTGATCAAATTCACTACGAAGGTATTTTCCAATATGATCCTCAGCATCAGAATGTCCATTTCACGATAGCAGACTCTTTACTAGAAAGGACTGAACAAAATGAAAAATGAAAGTATTTACGTTGTTGGTGGTGGTCCTGCTGGTGTTGCTGCAGCCATTTATCTGCGTCGTTTCTCTCATGAAGTTACGGTTATTGAGCCAAATCCAATGTTGGGAGGGCAGGTTATGATCCCTCACATCATCGAAAATTATTTGGGTTTTCCTAAAGGAATTAATGGGTTTGAGTTTGCCTCGATTCTTCATCAGCATGTCCAAGATTTAGACATTCCCATTATCCACCAAAAAGTTACAAATATTAAAAATGAAGACATTAACCAATTCACAATTCATTTAGAAAACAAAGAAACACTACCTGCAAAGTATATCGTTTGTGGAATTGGTACAAAAAACAGACCTTTGAATATTCCAGGGGAAAAAGAGTGGACAGGAAGAGGAGTCAGCACATGTGGAACATGTGATGGACCTTTGTTTAAAAATAAAACTATTGCCGTTATAGGTGGTGGAGACACAGCCTTGACAGAAACACTGTTTCTAAGTTCGTATGCAAAGAGTATTCATTTGTTCCATCGAAGAGATGCTTTCCGTGGTTTTGATATACTCGTCAAGAAGATTCAAAACATACCAACCATCAACATCCATTACTCCTCAATCCCTGTAGAAATACACGGTAAAGAAATCGTCAATTCGATTACCTACAAAAACCTTACCACAGATCAAACATTTAAAATTCCAATCGATGGTGTTTTTGTATTTGCAGGATATATACCTGATACTGGTATATGCAAAGATATTGTAGATATTGATGAAAAAGGATACATAAAAGTAAATGCTTACAAAGAGACGAAAACACCTGGTTTTTATGCTGTTGGAGACATTGTTTCCAAATCACTTCGACAAATTGTAACTGCCATGAATGATGGTGCAATTGCTGCAAACCATATCCATCACCAAATTTTAAATGCAACAATGTAGGAGTATTTGATGTTAAAGTATACCAAAGGAGCCTATCCTGCCGATGAAATTGAACCTCAAATCTACGAATACTGGGAATCAAACCACTTGTTTCAACC
Organism: Calditrichota bacterium; assembly: GCA_036725105.1. GTDB lineage: Bacteria > Caldisericota > Caldisericia > UBA6126 > UBA6126 > JAGLCW01. The sequence goes on along the minus strand of DAIMET010000003.1, from coordinate 55,244 downwards.
TACTGATACAACAAGTGATCATGTTTTCAGCATTACGATGCCACCTCCCAATATCACTGGTGCGCTCCACCTTGGTCATGCACTAGACTTAACTCTCCCCGACATCATTTGTCGATTCAAACGTATGAATGGATATTCTGTGTGCTGGTTTCCAGGTACAGATCAAGCTGGTTTAGCTACCGATAACAAAGTAGAAGCTTTCCTGAAAAAACAGGGAATCTTAAAAGAGGATATTGGGCGTGAAGCTTTTATCGAAAAAGTCTGGGAATGGAAGTCCGTTTACGGTAACAAGATCATAGAGCAAATGAAACTGCTTGGTACTTCAGCAGATTGGACAAAACTACGGTTCACTAAAGATGAAAACTATGAAAAGGCCGTCATAAAAGCTTTTGTAACTTACTTCGAACAAGGATTGATTTATCGAGGTAAACGGATGGTACAGTATTGTCCACGTTGTAAAACTGCCTTATCTGACATTGAAGTTGATCATCAAAGTGTTAAGGGAGAGTTGGTAACAATAAAATATTACATTGAAAACTCTACTGAGTACATTACGATTGCTACCACTCGAGTGGAAACAATGTTAGGGGATACTGCTATTGCTGTTCACCCAGATGATCCAAGATACAAAAAGTATCATGGTAAGTTCGCCATTGTTCCTCTTGTAAATCGGAGAATTCCTATCATTACTGATGAATATGTAGATAAAGAATTTGGAACCGGCGCATTAAAAGTCACTCCGAGTCATGATCCAAATGATTTCAACTTAGGTAAAAAACACAACCTAGACTTTGTTAACGTCATTGATCATGGAAAAGAAATGAATGATAACGCTGGTGAATACAAAGGTCTTTCTTTGCAAGAAGCAAGAGAAAAAATTAAAAATGACCTTCAAGAACAAGGATACTTGATTCAGGTAGAACCCTTTTATCATTCTGTTGGACATTGTGATCGTTGCAAACACATACTCGAACCTGTCATCTCAGATCAATGGTATCTACGTACAAAATCTTTAGCAGAAAAAGGATTAAAAACTGTCCAACAAGGAGACATTCAGTTCATACCAAATCGTTGGCAAAAGGTATACCAAGACTGGATGGAAAATATCATGGACTGGTGTATCTCCAGGCAAATCTGGTGGGGAATACGCATTCCTGTCTGGTATTGTGACGATTGCGGTGAAATGATTGTCTCAGAAACGACTCCTAAAAACTGTCCTGAATGTACTTCATATAACTTACGTCAAGAAGAAGATGTTTTAGATACTTGGTTTGGTTCTGCTTTGTGGCCATTTGCATGTATGGGATGGCCAGAAGATACAGAAATGCTTCACCGATATTACCCCTCTAGCTTAATGGTTACAGGCTTTGATATAATCTTTTTTTGGGTTTCTCGGATGATTTTCTCTTCACTTTATTTTGTGAATGCAATTCCTTTTGAAAAAGTCTATTACCATGGATTGATCCTCGACAGTCAGGGTAAAAAAATGAGTAAATCATCTTCAAATGCAGTGGATCCTACCTCTCTCATACAAGAATATGGTGCTGATGCACTTCGTTACACCGTAACTTCATATAGTAACTCCGCTGGTCAAGATATTCGTTTTGACATCCAAAAAAACAAAGCATCGCGAAACTTTGTGAACAAGATATGGAATGCTGGTCATTATGTTTTGGACAATACAAATCGTCTTTCCTCGGAAACCATTGATTCAATTAACCTTTCGATTTGGGACCAATGGATTATCCACCGATATAATGAAACCGTAAAATCAGTGAAAAACAGCATTGAAACCTATAGTTTTAATGATGCAGCACAATCGGTATATGCTTTTTTTTGGCATGATTTTTGTGATTGGTACATTGAAGTCTCAAAAACAAATCCCAATCCAACGCTTTTACGAGTAATCTTCTCAAAATCATTACAAATGATGCATCCTATTACACCATTTGTTACCGAAGCCTTATGGCTATTGATGGAAGAAAACGCAAATTCTTCTATTATGTATAGTAAATGGCCTTCTGCGATTAGTCTACCAGAGAATATTCTCGACGAAGCATCCACAGGGGTTCAAAAAATACAAGAATTAATTAGGGTTATTCGTAATACGAAAGCTGAATTTCATCTTTCTAAGCCATCTGGTATACGAGTTGGAATCCAGACAAATGACGACTCTTTCAAGAGTACAGTAGAAAGTAATATTCATACGATTTCTGATCTTGCTAAGATAGAAGAAGTTTTCTACGAAGACCAACCAGATTCCTCATTGATAGCAACTGTAGTAGACTCCTCTACTACAGTCTTTTTCTCAAAGAATCTTCTAGATATTGATAGTGAGATTCAAAACAAAAAACAACGAATCCAAAAAATTGAGAAAGAACTTGAAAAATTACAACAGAAACTCAGCAATGAGAATTTTATGAAACATGCATCTGAAGATCTGATACAAGAAGTTCGATCCAATTTTGAAGAGTTTTCCAACCAAAAACAATCTATTTTACAGCGAATAGAAGACCTTTTAGGAAAATAACATGTTGGCAGAAGAAATCATTATTAGATTGCCACGATTTCACGAGATTCCGACATTGGATCGTATCAAATCTGCACTGAGCTACATTGATGCAGATACTTTGCCTTTTTCTTGGGTTCAGGTCGCAGGTTCGAAAGGAAAAGGATCTGTAACTACTATGTTAGATGCTGTTTACCGACAATCAGGTTATAAAACCGGGTTGTTTGTTTCCCCTCATATTCACTCTGTTCGAGAACGGATCACTATACAAAACCAACCCATAGAGTCCATGTTATTTAACGAACTTTATGAAAAAATACAGCAAATTCTGCCACCACATCTTTTTGAAGAACTCACCTTTTTTGAGACAATGACCCTTCTTGCAGTCATGGCTTTTCAAAAAAACAACATTGATATAGCATTTATTGAAACTGGACTAGGTGGCCGTCTAGATGCCACAACAGCAATACCTGATCCCAGTCTCTCTATCATCACCTTGATAGAGCTTGAACACACTTTAAAACTAGGAACTTCAGTTGAGCAAATTGCTCGTGAAAAGGCAGGGATCATTCGCTCGCATACTCCAGTTTTAATGGCCAAACAATCATTAGAGGCAGCTCTTGTAATTCAGGAATATGCTTCTCGAAAAAGTGTGAAACTGTATTCAATGGATCAGCATTCATACGTCCAGCGTAGCAGTAACTTTTCTCAACCCTTTGAGACTTTCACTCTTAACAGCGGTATAACAGGTAACACCTATAAAGATATACATTGTAAACCTTTGGGTATTCATCAAGTAAACAACGCCTCTGTGGCAATTATTGCTTCAGAATTGTTAACCAAAAGCGGTTTTATTGTAACTGAAGAGAACTTTCGTGATTCTTTGTCCACTATATCCATCCCTTGCAGATTTGAGATATTTCGAAAAGACAACGCTACTTGGATTTTAGATGGAGCGCATACATTCCATTCATGCGAGTTTGTTGCCAAGACAATCAAAGAAAGATACCCTAACCAAAAAGTCCCAATAATATTCGGGTGCAAACACAACAAAAATGCACAATCTCTCATTAAACCACTTCTCGAGATTGCATCTTCCTTTGTTTTCACGGATATTCCTGAAATACATTCTGCTCCATTGGAATCGCTTTGTGAAATTGTAGAAAGTTTTCATTTCTCAGGTCCTGTTCACTGTTATTATTCTTCAGAATCCACTTCCTTTCTTGATTCCATACAATCCAATCATCAACCTGTTCTTATTACTGGTTCACTAATACTAGCTAGTTTTTTTCGAGCTTTACTTTTGAATGTAACGTAAGGGGGTACTATGTCTTTTAATACAGGTACGTGGATGAACTATCTTGAGTTTCTCATTGTAGCAGTAGCCATAGTAATTACACTCTGGATTGTTTTCGATTCTTTTCGTAGGTATCAAAACAAATGGATTATTCCATGTATTGTTCTAGGAATTACATTTGGGCCTTTTCTGGTAAAAATCTTTGATAGTACAAGAAATACGAATTGGCTTTTAGTTTCTATTTTTCTATGGGTTGTGTATCTCATCATTCGACCTGAATTCACTCAAGACGAGATTTCCACCATTGAAACCGATCAAAGACTCCGTGATTTGACAAAAAAGTACTATGAATACGAGTTAAGTAAAGCCGGGAATATTTGCCCTGTTTGCGGACTACCTATAGAGAAAGAGTACACCATTTGTCCAAATTGCTTTACAAAGCTCCGAAAAGAATGTCCTCACTGTAAGAAATTGATCGAGATAAGCTGGACAGTATGTCCATATTGCGAACACAAAGAAAGGGATATTAACAAACATGAAAACTAAAACATTTCATCCCGGTGGAATGCATGTTCCCGATCATAAAGATCAAACAAAAGATTTAACTATCATTGACATGAACCCCGGAAAAGACTTATTATTCCCACTTTCACAGCATGTTGGTATCCCTGCTGAACCAATTGTAGAAAAAGATCAACAAGTACTTGTTGGCCAACTGATTGCGAAAGCACAGGGTGATTTTTCTTCAAACATTCATGCCTCCGTATCTGGAATTGTCAAAGATATCAAAGAATACCCTCACCCCATCACTGGATTAGGAACTGCTATTCATATCGAGAATGATTTTCAATATACTCCGCTACCAACTCCAGAACCACCGGTTTTTGAACAAAACAACGATCTTGGGTCATTTGTTTCATTTATCCAGGATTGCGGTATTGTTGGTATGGGTGGTGCTACTTTTCCCACTCATTTAAAACTTAATCCACCTCCTGATGCTTCTGTTGACACATACATTATAAACGGTGCAGAGTGCGAACCTTACCTAACTTGTGATCATCGACTCATGTTAGAGAACACAAAAGAACTGTTTGATGGCATACAGATTGTACAGTCTTATCTCCACTTTAAAGAAATCATTATTGGAATAGAATCCAATAAAATGGATGCAATCGAACATCTTCTGTCATACATAAAAGAACATCCTATCGAACCAAGGATTCGGGTAGTACCATTAGAGAAGAAATACCCTCAAGGAGCTGAAAAAAGTTTAATCAACGCCCTTACCAAAAGAATTGTACCTGTGGGAAAACTTCCTTTTGCAGTTGGTTGTATCGTTCAAAATGTAGGTACATTGATTGCAATTTCCAACGCATATCGACACAATACGCCTCTTATTCATCGTGTTTTTACAGCTAGTGGAGATTGTCTGAAAGACCCCAAAAATATTCGTGCACCCATTGGTACTCTTTTATCTGATATTATTGAGTTTTGTGGTGGTTTTATTGAAGAGCCGAAAGAACTTGTATTTGGTGGTCCTATGATGGGTATTAATCAACGATCACAAGATGTGCCCATATTGAAAGGAACATCCGGAATCATCTTCCTTAGTAAATTAGAGCCTTTAAATGAATCTTCGTGTATTCGGTGTGGACGATGCATTCAGAATTGTCCTAGTGGTCTTATGCCTTATCGTTTTGTTGAGCTTGCTAAGAGAAACAACCATTTTCAAGCCAATCGTTATTACGTTTCTTCTTGCATTGAATGTGGTCTGTGCACATACAACTGTCCTGCAAGAATACCTATACTAAACTACATTCGCGTCACAAAACAGGAGATAAAACGAAAAAGGAGTGGACAATGAAGAATTATGTAATCACTGCATCACCCCATATACGCTCGAAAATCAACACAGTTTTTTTAATGAATACGGTCAGCATTTCTTTAATACCAGCAACGATAGGTGGAATAGTAATATTTGGCTGGCTCAATACACTCCCGCTTATTCTAGTTTCAATTGTTTCTGCAATTGTAAGTGAAGCAATTTTACAAAAGATTTTACGCATTCCTTTAACCTATCTTGATGGTAGTGCTTTAGTTACTGGTTTTTTGCTTGCCCTTTGTTGCCCTCCAGGCATTCCGCTTTGGCTTCCTGCAATCGGTAGTTTTTTTGCTATCTTTTCAAAGCAGGTATTTGGTGGTTTGGGACACAATCCCTTCAATCCTGCATTGATAGGTCGTGCATTCTTAGTATTATCGTTTCCTGCCCATATGACTTCATGGTTAAAACCTTTTGATACCGTTACAACATCTACCCCCCTGGCTGTTTTTGCAGAAAATGGTATGGAGGGTGTAATGTCCATTTTTCAGGGTTCTCTCCCAGCTATGTATCAAACGATGTTGTTGGGAATACGTGGAGGATGTATCGGTGAAGTTTTTATTCCAGGACTTCTGATCGGGCTTATTGTTTTATTAGTTTCCAAAACCATCCAATGGTATATCCCCACAATATACGTTGCTACAGTGTTTGTTTTCTCTTGGCTTTTTGGTATGGATCCGATATTTTCAATACTTAGTGGTGGTGTCATGTTCGGTGCCTTTTTTATGGCAACGGACTATGTTACCTCTCCCATGCTCCCTTCCAGTAAAATTATCTATGGGTTTGGGTGCGGTTTCTTAAACGTTCTGATTCGTTTCTTTGCCAACATGCCTGAAGGTACAACATTTGCCATATTACTCATGAATGTTATCACTCCCCTATTAGATAATCGCATTAAACACCCCATTGGCTATGTTAAGGAGAAATCCTCATGAAACAAAATCCTGCAAAACAAATTATTAAACTAGGACTAGTCTTATCGACCTATTGTATTGTTGCTGGTTTAGCTCTTAGCATGACCTATTCAGTAACCCTTCCGCAAATTCAATATCAACAAAAGAAAGCCACCGAAGAAAGCATGAAAAGTATCTATCCAGATGCAACCTCCTTTGAATTATGCACCAACGAACAAGATGCTCCAGTCTTCCACAATCAAATGATCGATAGCTGTATCTCAATAGACTGCATATATAAAGGTTTTTCTATCGATGAAACTTTTTTAGGATACCTTGTCAAAGGATCATCTCTTGGGTATGGTGGCCCTATACTGTTTATCTATGGACTCAATCCCGATGAAACCATACATTCTGTTTCTATCGTTGAACACTCTGAAACACCCGGTTTAGGAGCAAATGTAGCTAAGTCATCCTTCTTAGATCAATTTCAAGGCAAACCTATAGCTGATTGCTTTGTTGTAAAACAGGATGTTACACCAATTACTGCTTCCACAATTACCTCAAAAGCTCTTTCAGAGGGAATAAAAAAGAGTGTGTCTTTTGTAGTAGAGCATATATCGGAGCTAAATAATGAAATCTAACTTTAAAAATCTTTTAACAAAAGGCCTTATCAAAGAAAATCCTGTTTTTGTTTTAATGCTAGGTTTGTGTAGTGTATTGGCTGTTTCAGTATCTGTTGTAAATGCTCTAGGCATGACTTTAGCCTTCACTTTTGTTACAATTCTGTCGGAAATTACAATCTCGATTCTTCGGAAATGGATTCCCAAGAGCTTACGTATTCCTATTTTTATCGTTGTAATCGCAAGTTTTGTTACAATTTTACAATTTTTGTTACAAGCATATCTACCCTCTCTTAACAAGGCTTTGGGAATTTTCATTCCCCTTATTGTAGTCAATTGCATCATTATTGGGAGAATTGAATCGTTTGCTTCCAAAAAGCCTGTATTCGAATCAATCCTTGATGGATTGGGAATCAGTTTAGGATACGGCATTGCCATTGTGTGTATCGCCATCGTTCGAGAAATTCTCGGAAATGGGACAATTCTTGGTTTTCCAATTCTAGGTTCCAGTTACGAACCTGCATTAATGTTTATTCTCCCTCCGGGAGCCTTTTTAGTGATTGGTATTGAGATTGGAATCATGAACCACATCACAAAAAAAGCTTCTAGAAAAGGAGTTGCAAGATGAGCCTTGTCAATATCTTAATTCAAACCATTTTTTCTCAAAATTTTATTTTTATGCGCTTTTTAGGATTGTGTCCATTTTTTGGACTTACCAATGACATGGATTCTTCAATAGGTATGGGAGGAGCAGTTACGTTTGTTACGGTAATGGCTTCTGTTGTAAGTTATTTTGTTTACTATTTTGTTTTAATTCCCTTCGGTGTGGAATACCTGCAAACGATTGCTTTTATTTTAACCATAGCAGTCTTTGTTCAGTTAGTAGAGATTTATCTTAAAAAAATGATCCCAAACTTGTACAAAGTAATGGGAATTTATTTACCCCTTATTACAACAAATTGCATGATTCTTGGTGTAACATTGATTAACATTCAAGAAGGTTACTCCCTACTGGAAACAATCTTTTTTGCCTTTGGGTCTTCCGTAGGTTTTACGCTAGCGATGGTCCTAATGACTGCAGTCAGAATTCGTATGGGAGATTCGAATATACCAGCATTTTTTAAAGGAGCACCAATTGTATTTATAGCAGCTTCTTTTATTGCTATCGCCTTTATGGGTTTGCAAGGATTAGGTGGTTAAATGAACTGGATCATCGTAGTTTCATCTGTTGTAATTTTATTATCTCTTGGTCTTTTGTTTGGTTGGATGTTAGGAGTTTTCTCTAATGTATTCCATGTTAAAGAAAACCCTCTTGTAGAAAAAATAAAAGAGGCACTTCCTCAGGCAAATTGTGGCGCTTGCGGTTATTCGGGTTGTGGTTCTTTTGCTGAAGCAGTAGCTAGGGGAGATGCACCCATAAATGGCTGTGTAGCTGGTGGCCAAGAAACCATCGATACCTTAGCGAATATTATGGGAGTCTCCCAAAAAGAGACTCAAACTCGATATGTAGCGGTAGTATTATGCAAGGGTGGTATAGATGAAGCACTTGTTAATGCAGATGCTAGAGGTGCAAGTTCTTGTCGTATGGCCCATTATTTACGATTATCCGATCGGGCTTGTAATTTCGGATGCCTAGGCTATGGTGATTGCGCAAAAGCTTGTCCTTTTGGTGCTATCACTATGGGTAAAAATGGTTTACCTATAGTGAATACTACAATATGCACAGGTTGCGGAATCTGTGTAGACAAATGCCCTCGAGATATTATGCGTCTGTTTTCTGACACTAAGAGAGTATTGTGCTTATGTAGCAACAGGGATACAGGTTCTCTTGTTCGTAAAGCATGTAAAGTAGGTTGTATATCTTGTGGTTTGTGTGTGAAAAAATGTCCACAAAAAGCTATAACTTTTAAGAACAATCTGCCTGTAATCGATATTGAAAAATGTGATCTTTGTGGAATTTGTGTTACAATATGTCCAGTACATTCCTTATCCTTGCGCCAAGCTTTAACGGAGAAAGATGAATAACAATAAATTTTTCAGAAGGGTACGAAATTTCGTCCTTTCCATATTTATGGTTTTATTTGTTTTACCCATTTTTTTTGTATATGGAGCAAAACCACAATATTTAACTATAAAAAACAATAGTGCAACATCGTATTCTCGAGCCCAGATCCGTATACCGCTTGAAAAACCTCCAAATGGTAGTTATCAATTTATTGAAGAAGGAGCTGACGCAAGCAGTTCCTCCATACAAAGCAGTGTAAGTATATCCTCTCAGGAAAACATATTGCTCCTCAACACTCCTTTAAAAAGTGAAGAAACGAAAGTTTTTCAAATTCGAGAACGTAAAGATTCTGTTCCATCCATAATTCCTATCTCTACTGAAGCTGGTACATTGCATCATTTCGTAAACTACGAAAACGCTTACATCATTTCTTGCGAAGATGAAAACCACATCGAAGTACTTACTGACAACAAGAAACTACTCGAGACTTTTGTTCTCCAAAAAGGAAAAATGTACACTTATACATCGTTGAATCCAACGAACATTCTTGTTCAATCAAAAAAACCTATATTTGTTTATGCTAGCTCTTTATCACTAGATCCTCTTACAAACAAAGAAGCTGAGGATAGCGATACAACAACTTTATTCGGAGATCATCTTTTTTTCTACCACCCTGGACATCTTTGGTTATCCTCCTATCAAAAAGATACTATTGTGAAAATTCTTGACGAAGACCAGCTTCAGGTAAAAAATATTACAATTCAACCCAATCAAGGTATCTTTATTGATGATCTTCCACCCGGAGCTTACTCTATTCTTGCAAGTAGTCCTATTACAGCACAGTTTGGCTATTTGGATAATGAAAATTTCTCCTATGTACTGGGAAACTCAGCTGATGTAAATGGATTTTGCTTCGGCGATCTTCTTTTCTATTCTCCTTTTGATAATGCAGATATTCGACTTCTTTACAAAGACAAAAAAGAGACCATATCATTACAAAATGCAGGAGAATCAACCCTTGTCTCCCTCATCCAAAGCTATACTCCATCATTGCCAGAATATGTCTATTTTACCGCTTCTTCTAACGTACCATTTTATGTACTTACATTCTCTTCGGGCAAAAATTTTGGTGGTGAATTTTCTCCTGGCCGCTATGGTGCATATTTAGACAAAGTGTTTACACTGTTATCCTCCAAAATTTCTAAAGAATTTTCAAAAGATCAAAAAAGCTTGATTGAGCTTTACAGTCAATATCCCCATACGAAAGTTGAAATATCAACATTAGATCCTTCCAATGATCAAAATGTAACCTTGGATGAATATGCGATCTATAACTATTTTTCAACTGTTCCACTAGAAAAGATCAACATTTCTTCTGACAATTCGATTTTGTGTCTGCAACTTCACAATTACACAAATAAAGGTCTTTTTTATTATGTCCCCCCTATTGAGAACTCTCAGTTAACTTACTCATTTCACACTTCACCTTCAAATGAAGGTGCTCTTTTTGCAAATCCATCAGATGGTAACTTTCACTATAGTATGTTCTTTTCTGTTGATAGATGGAGATCTTTTTCTCATCAAATTTTTAATCCCGATCTTCTCATATTCACCATTTTCTTTGGAGGATTAATCGTACTTTTCCTCATTCTAGCTTTGTTATTGATATTAAAAAAACACCCCATTAGTATGCCATTGGTTGAATCACAATCCATAATACCCCCTTGTTCTCCTCTCTCACCTGAATCTTTAGATTCTACTGAAATGAATGATGAAGAGGATTTTTCCTCTGTACAATCCGTTCGAAAATATCCCCATGCAAATGACTCCATTGAGACTCCTCAAATTAATGCAACGGTTAACTTAAGTGAAAAATCACAACAAGAATCTGAAATCACTCCTCCAACATCAAACGAAATAGACCCTTCAGAAGAGTCTACACAAGAAACCACCAAGAAAAGAATTCGCTTAGATCCTGCTCACAAGCCAAAATGGTTGAATCCTAACCCAAAGGAAAGCAAAGAAGATAAAAGTAAACCAGAAGAACAAACGGAAGAATCTTTGAACTCAACAACAAACTCTAGTCCACAGAAACATCGTAAAGGCATACGAATATCTGAACCTACTATAGAAAATATAGATTTCCAAAATGAGATTCCTTCCCTGCACTTAGACGAAGAAAAGATTTTTAGTGAAATACACCGAACAAACCAAAAAAAACAAGACAATTCACTTTCAGATGAAAAAGTAAAACCATCTTCTACTCTTGATCCAGTTACTCAGAATCATCCAGATGAAGTTCTCACCTCTAAAAATACTCTTAAAAAAAATCTCTCAGATACCTGTAAAGAAGATGATGACCATTCAACCTCCTCAGTTAAAAAGGAAATGATCCAAAAGATTTACCAAGAACCTGTTTCAGAAAAACACAGCAAAGAAACTATGGTTTCAAACTTTGAAAATCTTTTTTACACTTCGGTTGTGTTCGATCCTGGAGCTGCAAACCGTTTGTTTATTGAAGGATATCTACAAAACTTCACAAAAGGCTTTATATCATCTATTTCATCAAAAAAACTAAATCCTGCTGTAGTATCCCACATAAAAACAGTCAAGTTGAATTCCAATGATATCGCCAAAGCAAATACAATGTCTGATGTTTGCGACACTTTTGAAGAAGCAGGACGAGCATTTGCTTTGTGTAAAAAGAAGCGAATTCGATTTTATATCACTTCCTATCGTTTACCTAAAATTCTGCAGGGGATCACTGTATATTCTGTTCATGACATTGTAAAGCGATTTCAATCCAAGGATGATTGATCCCATTCCACGACGTATGCCTTATATCAGACACATATGCATTATCACGGTAGTAGTTTTAGTCAGTGTTTTACTTTCTTCATGTCATCCACCTGAGATTTCTCCTTGGACAGAACGAACTTTTTTTTCGATGAACACGTTTTTATCTATCAAACTACCTTCTAATGAATATTCAGATCATCATATAAATAACATCATGGAAATGGTTCAAGACATTGATAAAAAAATGAATGTTTACACCATTGGTTCTGACCTTTATCGTATTAAACAAAATGCTGGATATGTGCCTATTTGTGTTGATGATGAAACCTTTTTTTTAATTGAGCAGGCATATCGTTTATGCCAGGAATCGGATGGCATCTTTGATATTACAATGGGACCTCTTATGGATTTGTATCACTTTCATGACCCACAACCATCTGTTCCCTCAAAGAAAAAGATTCAAAACGCGATACAATATGTGGATTATCGGAAAATTGTATTAAATACACTTGAAAAGACCGTGTATTTGCCAAAGAAAGGGATGTATATTGATTTGTCAGGGATATTAAAAGGGTATACTCTTGATAGAATTGCTGAGTATTTTATTCTGAACAACATGGAGTACTACTATGTAGATTTTGGTGGTAATTTATGCATCTCAACGAAAGATCCTCTATATGTAGGTATCGAAAATCCTTTCAGCAAGGCTACTGAAAAAGGAATTCAGGTTCAAAAAGGATTTGTATCTACTTCTTCATCAAAACATCAGTCTTTTCAATATGATGGAGTAACATACTGCCACATTATACATCCAAAAACTGGATCTGCGATACCTGAAATTTCTTCTGCAACAGTCGTTACTTGGAGTGGTTTAGAATCAGATTTTTTATCCACTTACTTTTTTTTAGTTGGTCACCAACCTAATCAATGTATACAAAATCAATACGTAGCACAATCTTCAATATATTTGTACCTTCTCTCTCGTGAGTTTGATATTTATGCAAAGAACTACAGTTCATAGAATCACTTTTTTCTCATTACTTCTTGGAATGGGCATAATTCTACACTTTTTAGAATTCTATATTTCGATTCCTATAGGTGGCTATTTGTTGAAGCCAGGTATTTCCAACATTGTTGTTTTGTTCTGTATTTATTTGTTAAGTTTTCGTGATGCTGTTTTTTTATCACTTTCCAGAGGCATTTTATCAGGTTTGTTTGAACCTTCTGTTAATGCCATTACGATATGTATTACTTTTGGTGGTATAGTATTGAGCCTGATTGGAATGTATATTGTTGTAGTATTATCCCCCAGAAAAATCATTCATATGAGTATCGTTGGAGCAATTGCACACAATATCGGTCAATTAATGGTTGTTCTTTTTTTTATTCCTGATAAATATTTACTATACTATCTACCATTACTGATAATTTCTGGTTTTTTTGGTGGCTTTATCACAGGATGGATTGTTACGATAGCACTACCAAAGATTAATCAACCTGTGACATAAATTAATGAATTGGAGTGAATCATGAGATTTGGTCATTTTAGTAAAGATATTGCAATTGATTTAGGAACTGCAAATACACTTGTCTATATTGCTGGTAAAGGAATTATGCTACGTGAACCCTCTATTGTAGCAGTCCAAAGAGAAAATGGGCAAATCATTGCCATCGGTAATGAAGCGAAACGCATGGCAGGAAGAGTTCCCGAAGCCATACAAATCATTCGTCCATTAAAAGATGGAGTTATTGCTAATTTTGAAGTAACCCAAAAGCTCATTGAATATCTAATTCAAAAAGTTGGTGCACGCAAGGGTCTTTTAGGAAGACTTCGTCCTAGACTTGTTATTGGAATTCCTTCTGGTATCACGGAAGTAGAAATGCGAGCAGTTATTGAAGCTGGATATCAAGCAGGTGCGAAATATGTAGGTCTTGTTCAAGAGCCTATGGCAGCAGCGCTAGGAGCTAATTTACCTGTAAATGAACCCACGGGCAATATGATTGTAGATATTGGTGGTGGTACTTGTGAAGTTGCTGTTGTATCACTAAATGGTATTGTAGCCAAGAACTCTATTCGCATCGCCGGTGATGAAATGAACGAAGCTATTCTCCAATACTTAAAACGGCAGTATAATCTTCTTGTAGGCATTTACACTGCCGAAGAGATAAAAATCGAGATTGGGACGGCTTATCCATCAGACGACATTGCATCAGCTGAAATTAAAGGACGGGATCTGATTACAGGACTTCCCAGAACCGTTACCATAACATCAGAAGAAACGAGAATTGCTCTAAACGATGTGTTGATTAGTATCATGGAAGCATTAAAGGCCACATTAGAAATAACTCCCCCTGACTTAGCAGCCGACATCATAGATAGAGGTATTTTTCTTGCAGGTGGTGGCTCTCTCATTCGAGGTATGGCGCGATATATTTCAGAAGGCACGGGTATTTTGGTTTCAAATGCCGAAAATCCTGTTCTCTGCGTAGCTCTTGGAGCTGGAAAGATAGTTGAAAATCTTGAAAAGCTCTTGCCATTACTCCTAAAAGTGAAGTATTATCGGTAAATCATGATAACTCCCAAAAAAGGTTGGTCCATTTTTGTCTTTACCATCCTGTTATCTGTTGTACTCATTGTTTTTTGGTCTATCTACAATACCTCTCGGTTTTCTACTATCTCACTTACGGTCAGTCGGTCTGTTCTTGCACCAATAGGAAATGTTGTTTCAAAGAGCTCACATTCTGTACAAAGATTTTTCAAAAATATTGGACAATACCCATCACTTAATGAAAAAGTTAACTCTCTTAAAGATGAAAACCAAAGACTTCTTGCTCAGATTACCGTCTTGGAACAAGTAAAAGAAGAAAATCAACGTCTTCTCTCTTTTTTCAGGATTCAACAGCAATATAGCAACCTATTGCCTTGCTCAATTTTGATACGGGATGCTACCAACCCCATGAATTTTACTCTCAATGCTGGAACAAACTTGAAAGTATCCGATAATGCTGCTGTAGTAAGTCCAATTTCTACAGGAACAGCAAAGACTCATTTTCAATTAGTCGGAAGAATTTCTCGCGTCGGCGTTTTGGAATCTGATGTTTTATCAATATATGACGAATCATCCTTTATCAGCATCCGAAATCTTCGAAACAATATTAACGGTACGTTAGCATATGACAAGCAAGGAGACTTTTTGTTTGTAAAGTTTTATCAAGAGCAAGATTTCAAGGAAAACGATGTTGTTGTTGTAAGCAGTTACTCTTCACTACCGAATAACCTTATTCTTGGAGTTGTTGATTCAATTGAGTCTTCTTCTTCAATTCATTCCATAGCAATTGTTCAACCATCTTTTAATATTTCAACCTTGACTGAAGTATTTGTATTTCAATGACGTGGTTTACCTTTTTTATCCTTCAACTTGTTGCAATCATTCTTGATTTGTTTTTTTTTCCTTCATTTTTTCCAGCCACCTATTGGATTGACATCTCTATTGTTGTAGTCATTGGTGGAATTGCTCTTTTTGAAAATACTTCTCTTGCTCTGTCTGTTCCATTACTTCTCTTAAAACTAAGCTACGTCCCTCATACACTCATTCTTCCAGTTGCTATTGCATATGGTTTTATGATCCTCTTTTACTATATATCCCAAAAGGTTTTTCAAATTTCCTCGCTGGTCTTGTTTCAAGCAGAAATTCTTCTTTTATTTCCATTCTACCTGCTGTTTATGTCACAATTTGTTTCTTTATCAATATGGGCTTCTTTTCTACTTCAAATCCTCGTTGCTCTGATGATACCCTATCCTATTTTGCTGTATCTGCAGAAAAAAATGAATACTCACTTTGAAAAAAGAAAAATTCCCTCATGAAATATCACCCTCACAATATCCTGCAAGGTTTGGTCGACAAAGATATTCATCCCTTTAAAATGATTCTCTTTTCTTTTTTGATCGTAGTAAGTTTTGTTTTCTTGCTCGTTCGGATTTTCCAAATGCAGGCTTTCCACCAAGAAAAGTATAAAAATATGGCAATTAACAACTATAGTAGAACTCTTACCCAAGAAAGTCCAAGGGGAAATATATATGATCGCAACGGTATCGTAGTAGCTAAAGATGTTCCAACTTTTCATTTATACGCATCCCCGAATGAAATCCCTGATATAAAACATGTTGCTTCTCTTTTAGAGCAGTACATTGGTTTACCACAAGAAACAACAGTGACCACAATTGAAGAGCAGTATTCTTATTCGGAAGTTCTTTTAAAAGAAAATCTTACCTATGAAGAAAAAACACGCATTGAGGAAAACAAATACAAGTTAAAAGGGATCTTCATGAAAGAAGGTTTTAAGCGATACTATCCACATAATTCTTCACTATGTCACGTATTAGGATATACTGGAATGATTACAAAGGATGATTTACAGAATCCTGCTTTTGTTCGTTTCAAGCCAAATGAACGAATAGGTCAAACTGGTATAGAGAGATATTATGAAGACATTCTCCATGGCCATCCAGGTATCGTACACCAAACCATCAATGTTTTTGGTTCTATTCAAAAAGAAACAACAGAAAAGGATATTATCAAGGGAGATGATGTATATCTCACCGTAGATATTCGTTTACAAAAAAAGGCTGAAGAAATCCTTTCGGACCACCGTGGTTGCTTACTGCTGATGAATATTCCTTCCGGAGAAATCCTTACTTTTGTATCAAACCCTGGTTTCGATCCGAATTTTTTCTCTGGCCCGAGACCCGTCGAAAAATGGAATCAATGGATTGAAAATCGTGCTTTCTTCAATATCGCCTCTATGGGGCAGTATCCCCCGGGCTCTACGTTTAAACCACTAATTGCACTCTATGGATTAAAGGAATCTCTGATCACGCAACAGGAAAACATTCTTTGTGAAGGATCATTAGATATTCCAGGTCAAAAAGATAAGTATCGATGTTGGGTATATCCATCTTCTCATGGATACATAAAGCTTATTGAAGCGATTCAGGTGTCATGCGATGTATTTTTTTATAAGTTAGCTGATCGCTTTAACATTGAAGGCTTTGTTGATTTTGCAGTGCAGTATGGGGGGATTTCACGAAAAACTGGTATTGATCTAACATATGAAGAAAGCGGGTTTCTGGGTACTCCTGAGTGGAAAGAAAAATTCAAAGGAGTTCCTTGGTATCGTGGTGATTCAATGAATTTAGGAATTGGGCAAGGTTTTCTTTCTGTAACACCTCTTCAAATGACAAAACTATATGGTATTATCGCCGCTCGAGACTCCAATATTACTCCACATTTGCTAAAAAAAACCTCCACCGAGAAAACTTTTATTGATCTTCACCCTCAATTTAAACATCAGTCCACTACCTTTAACATTTCTGAAGAATATTATAAACTTGTCTTAGAAGGGCTTTATAAAACAACAGTTTATCCTGGTACAGCAACTGGACTTAACATACCGTCATTACACATTGCTGCAAAAACAGGTACTGCCCTTGTGGAAGGTCAAAGAGAAACCCAGCAACATCTTTGGATGGGTGCCATGTTTCCTTACGAAAAACCATCCTGTGTCGCTTTCATTATGTTTGAAAATTCTTCATTTGAATATGCTAGTGAACTAGCACCTTACTTGAAAGATTTTATACTATACTATGATGAACTTTACTAAGCGGAGGTGAAATAATTGCCCTCAAAAAGAACACCAGACTCAGTTGTAAGTTTTAAAGGATTTTCAGAAGGAATCCTAATGTCCTTGATGCTCAAAGACTATGAATTTGATCGAGTCATCCGCAAAGCTGCTTCCATATATAAAAAGAAACAAGATTTTTTTGGTTCAAGTGTTGATTTATACGCAACAGGTTTTGAACGAGAACTAACTGACGATGAAGGTGGAATGGTTCGCACAATGTTCCATTACTTGATGAAAAAACAAGTTTTTACCTATCGAGAAAATCCATCTGAATCTCAAAATCCAGCATCTGTTTCCCCAACTACACCTTCATCAAATCAATATGATATACCAACTACCGTCCCTGCTTCTTCGGAAGAATCAGTGGATCTAAATGAATTTCTTGTAATTGGAAAAGCTGTTAGGGCTGGAGTAGTTGTACAATCACCGGGCAATATTGTGATTTTTGGTGACGTTCACTCCGGTGCTAAGGTCTTTGCGGGAAAATCACTCTATGTTTTTGGATCCATTAAAGGAGAAGTTGGTTTTGGAAATAAGCCTGGATGCAAGCAAGCTCTTCTTGCCTGCCAAGGAATGAAAGCTATGCGCGTTTATGCTGCCGATAAAACTCTGGATGGTTCAATCTCCTCACTTAATGAAGTTTCTATTCCTGTCTATATTTATTTCAATGAAGGAGAAGTCAGTATCGTTAAAATGACACAGAATTAATATGGCCCAGATTATTGTTTTCACATCCGGTAAGGGTGGTGTAGGAAAGTCAACTTTAGTTGCAAATATTGGAACAAGCATAGCACTTCACAAAAGAAGTGTTGTTGTTATTGATATGGATATTGGCTTACGCAACCTAGACATGATTATCGGTCTGGAGCGAAGAGTAAAATCTAACATTGTTGATTTAACCAAAGGCCTAAGTTCACTAGAAGAAGCTCTAGTCTACGATAAAAGAACACATAATTATCTAGCTCTAATCGCTGCTTCACAAAGTGATTTAAAAAAAGATGTCAACCTATTTAAATTTCATCAGGTACTGACCGATTTAGAAACCATGTTTGACTATATCATTATAGATTCACCTGCTGGTATTGAGGAAGGATTTAACAAATCGATCTTCTTTGCAAAAAAAGCGATTGTTGTTGTAAATCCAGAAATATCTTCGATTCGCGACGCAGATAGAGTTTTAGCATTACTTGAAAACCACCGTATTAAAAAGGACATCTTTCTCATCATTAATCGGTATCGCAAAGAGTTGAGTCGTCGAAGTTATTACATAACCGCACCAGACATAATCAATCTTTTGAATGTTCCCTGTCTAGGAGTTATTTCAGAGGATGAAAGAGTATTACGTCAAAACAATTCGGGTGTACCTTTTGTGTATCAAAGTAGTTTCACAGTTACAAACGATATTAAACTTATTGCTGAAAAGCTGATTGACAAAAAGAAATCCATACAAGAGAAAGCACCTGCATCAAAATCTATCTGGGAGAAAATGAAAAACAATGCATCATAAGGAGATCGTATGGCGTCAAAATTAACAGATCGTTTAAAACGAATTTTAGACGAAGATCGTAAAGTTCTTTCTCCAAAAAGTGAACGAGACTTACGGAAAAAATTAGCAGCTGTTCTCAGTCAATACTTTCCCATTGACAAAAGAAAGCTACATATTCGAATTACCCGCACTCAATATCAAACTGCTTACGAGTTAATCGCTGATATGCCTATCAAAAGAAGCGAGTTAGAAAAAGATCAATGAAAATTTTACAAACAGGAGATTTTTTTCTTGGAATCCAGAACATGGGAAAAAGAGAATCCTCTTTGTATCATTTTTCTCAAATACATGACTATGCAAGATACTGGGCCTACATAACTCAATATGCAAAAACTAATGCCGTTGATGCAGTTTTGTTTTCGGGAAATTTCTTCTTTTCATCTCTTCCCAGTGATTATCTTCAATCAATATTAACAGACGGTGTGCGAGATTGTATCCAATCTAAAATTCATATTGTTATTCTTGAGGGTAAATATGATCAAGAGTGCCAAGGTCACTCTTTTTTACAAACCCTGCAGTCAATATCTAATAACTACCTCCATATCATTCGCAAAAACGATTGCATTCTTATAAAAAAAGAGGAGGAAACTCTTCAAATCGCTGCAATTCCATATAATACTTTTCACTCTACAGCTGAAAATCCTTCATCATTTGCAGAGTCAGCAAAAAAGCATATCGCTACGCTGATTCCCAAAATTCAAAATGACTATTTCTCAATTCTATTCATGCAAGCACAAATAGAGCCTCTAGAACCTTTCTTCCTTCTGCCTGATCTACCCATTCTTGATATGGAATATCTGAAAAATCTTCCCTTTCATTATTATGCACTGGGAGGACAACCGTATAAGAGAGTTGAACGTCTACATGAAGGTGGTCCTTGGTTCTCTTATCCAGGCACTTTAGGAGAGTTTGAGTTTTCCGATTCATCAATTGAAAGAGGTTTTGTTGTCTTTAATACATTACATGCCGATACAAAACCAGCTTTTATTCACAACGAAAATCAACGACAAACTGCTTTGATACGTATTAATGCTAATTCTGAAAAAGAAACTATTGAAAAGCTGAATGAAGAATTCTTACTCAACAACTATCGAGAACACATCACCAGAATATTACTCCATACAGATGCTAAACTTTCTATTCAACAAATTTATCAACTCTTTGAAGATCATTGCTTCCATATCCATAGCATTGAACAACAAGGTAAACGCCTTTGCTTTGTAGGAGATGAAGAAATATTACCTCTTGATAACTACATGAATGCTTTTTTTGATGAAAAGCAATCCAAATTTCCAAAGGAACTTCAAGGTGAAATTCGCGAAGCTTGCTGGAAGTATCTCTCAGAAAAAGGTATCCATGATTCCAATTGAGATCACTCTTCACAACTTTTTATCCTATCAGGGTACCCATCAGCTCGATCTATCAAATACTCGAAGTATCATCATAACTGGCAACAATGGTGCAGGGAAAAGTAGTATTGTTGATGCCATGTTGTTTACACTCTTTGGTTTTGCTAGAAATCCTCAGGAATGCAATTCCTCTTCTCTGGTTCATTTTGGTGAAGAGGATTCATTTACAGAGTGTGTTTTTCAAAACAATTCTAGCCTGTGGAAAATCAAGAGAGTCCTATCTCCAAGTCCCTCTGTTGAGATAAAAGAAAAAAGGAAATCCTATTGGAAGACTATTCTACATTCAACAGTAGATGATACTCAAAGCACTATTGACTCAATTGTAAATGTAAGCCTCGAAAACCTTCTTATGACAACTATAATGAGCTCTTCCTTTTCAACACAAAAGGAGTTTTTAGAATATACACCAAGTGATCGTTATAAAAAGTTATCGCATTTTTTACGACTCGATGCATATAATAAGTCCTACAAACAAACGCAAAAAGACTATTCACAAAATAAAATCAGAGAAAGTCTTTTGGAAGATTTTATTCAAAAAAATAAAGATAAACTAATCCAAAAGAAAGTTTTCCAGAAAAAAATTGACGAGGAGATTCTACAAAAAAAAGAGCTTGAAGAACACATTCAAAATTCTAACGAAGCCATTCAATCCTTAAAAAATAAAATTTTACAGATCCACAATCTTTTAGAGCGCAAGTCGAACCTTATGGATCAGATTCATCAACTGCGAAACTATCAAAATGACCATCATAAAGAGAGAAACATCCTGCTGGAAAAGATTAATGAATTGCAGCAATCGATTCAACTGCAGCATGAAATTGAGAATGGTTATAAACAACTACTTGATCTTATTCAAAGGAACAAAGTGTTCAATGAAAACTTAGAACAAAGACAGCGACTAGAGCTTCAAATGAAGGATATTCAAACCAATATTGACCAAGAAGAAATGGAATTAAAAACACAGCGCAATGAACTAGAGAAAAAAGAAATTGAGTATTCTGAGAAGAAAAGTCTTTTACCGGATTTGAATCTTAAAATGCATGAAATTCAGTCAAAACTGAAAGAGATGGAAAAAAAGCGCTATCAAATTAACACCATTGAACAAGAAAAACATGATATCCAAGATCAAGTCGATAGTTTAAATGAAAATGTTGGATCACTCAAACAGGAAAAATTGAACATACTTGAAACCTGTAATGCAATTGCTAAACAGATAGCAGAATACGAGCAGGTTATTCAGAAAGAAACTTCGACAAAGAAAAAACTCCAAACCATTCATGAAAACAAAGAAAAATTGAAGCTACTTCAAAATAACATCGAAATAGAACAAAGTAAAAAACACAATCTTTTGATACAGAATGAAAAATTTTACGAAATGGCTGTCCGTCTTCGTGAAAAAATTCACTTTCTTGAGCTTCCAAAGATTACAGAAAATCGCTGTCCCCTATGTGGTACACCACTCAACAAAGAGAAAGAAGCAGATATACTACTGAACTATCGAAGAGATCTTGAAATGAGAGAAACTACTCTTGAAAAGAATAAAAACACTATTCAGCGTATCTCTAATCACATTGAAACACTGAAAAGTGAAATTCTTGTTCTCTCCTCAGATTTTGACCAAGAAGACGAATTGCAGGCCTTCTTTTTACGCATCCAAGATTACAAATCGAATCTAGGAAAGATGACTGAAAACCTCTATCGGGCCAAATTACAAGAATCCAAAATTGAAGAAGAAATGAACAAAACGCTTTACAAAATCACCAACCTGAAAAGTCGGTTTAAGACAATCGACAAGCAATATGTGGAAGCCATGTATGCTGTTTCTAGTCAATCCATACTCGAAAATACCTTAAGCGACCTTCAACTTCAGATATCAAGTGCGTTGGAAGCAGACCAAAAATTACCTCACATCACAAAACAACTTATTGATATAAAGCGTCGCATCGAAACAAAAAATTATGCAAACGACCAATGGAAAAAAATCAACGACGTGAAACTCAAGTTTTTTGCAATTCACTACAGTGCTCCTGAACACGAAACAATTAAGAACAAAATTAATCAGCTCAAGTATTTTGAAACAGAAAAAAAGATCATGGATGAAAAATTAAACGAGAAAAATCGAATATTGAACCAATTAAATGAAGTTGAACAAAAATTAGAAAAGCTTGAGATAGATCTTAACGATCAGATTGAAAAAATAAAAAATATCCCTTATCAAAAACATGATCTCGAAGAAGCAGAAGATCGTTTAAAAGAAGTTGAAAAGTCTTTGGAGGAATATCAAAAAGAAAAAGAAATCATTATTTCTTCTATTGCAAGACATGAACGAGACATGGAAATTATGTACGAAGTTCAAAAAGAATATGACAAATCGGTAAAAGAATTAACCGAGCTTCAAATACAAACCGAAATAGTTACATTTTGCCAACAAATATTTTCCCAAGAAAATCTTCCTGCATACATTCTTTGCCGTGTTTTACCTCTCATAGAAAGAGATGTAAATCGAATTCTCCGGAGTATATCGCAGGATTCACTCTCCATACAAATTCACCTCGACACTCAATCTGATCAAGAAAAAGGAATTCGAACCTTCATCTATAATTATGGTAATCCTGTAGAATTCCCTTTTTTAAGTCAGGGAGAACAATTTTCATTACATGTTTCATTTCGTCTCGCTCTTTCCAACATTTTGCATAAGAATCAATCATTAAAAACTGATTTTTTATGCATCGATCAAGACTTTGGGTTTCTTGATCCATCCAGTAAAAATCAAATCATGTACACAATTTTGAAGATTCAGAATCAATTCCAAAAAATCATGCTTATTACCCATCAGGAGGATTTCAAAAATTCATTTCATCAGCATCTTTTTATAGAAAAGAAGAAAAATTCTTCCAATTTTTCATTTCTTTAAATTGACAAAACTGGAATGTTTTCTTTAATGGTCAACGTAATCAAAGCTTTGAAAGCAGGTAAATATCTTGAAAAAAGTTAAAGATGTTTTGATTAATGAGAAACGATGTAAGAGATGTAGTATTTGCGTTCATATTTGTCCAAAGAATGTTTTTGCTGTCGATTCAACTGGCTATGTTTTTGTCGAAAATATTGCAGCCTGTATTGGTTGTTTAGCATGCCAGGAACATTGCCCAGATTTAGCAGTTGAGGTGCACTTCCATGAGTAAACAGACAGAAATATTGCAAGGTGCCGAAGCTTGTGTAAGGGGAGCTTTGAAAGCAGGTATAGGTTTTTTTGCTGGATATCCAATCACTCCCTCTACTGAAATAGCTGAGCTGTTCTCTACTGTTTTAGCAAGAGAAGAAGAAATCTTTATTCAGATGGAAGATGAAATCGCCAGCATTACTGCAATCATTGGAGCTTCCCTAGCTGGGAAGAAATCTATGACTGCAACCTCTGGTCCAGGTTTTTCGCTTATGCAAGAGGGACTGGGTTATGCAGCAATGGTAGAAGTACCTCTCGTCATTGTCAATGTTCAGCGTGGTGGGCCCTCCACGGGTTTACCTACCAAAGTTGCACAAGGCGACGTAATGCAATCAAGGTGGGGTTCGCATGGAGATCATCCCATGATTGTATTAAGCCCATCCTCTGTTCAAGAATTATATGAAATGACAATTCAAGCCTTTAATTTGTCTGAAAAATATCGCACTCCTGTCGTTATACTCACCACTGAAACAATTGTCCATATGCGTGAAAAAGTTGAAATTGATCCACAAGATAATATTCGTATCATTAATCGTCTTCTTCCTGACTTAAAACCCGGAGATTCTTATTTGTCCTACGGCAAATTTGTAGATGACGTTCCTGTTATCGGAAACATTGGAGATGGTCTTGGAACCAGTGTAACCGGATTAATCCATATGGAAAATGGTTTTCAAAGTGCAGATTATGAAGTTGCTGACAGATTGATTCGTAGAATTCACCGCAAAATTGAAAAACACACTTCAGAGTTATTCGAAGTAGAAATTATCAACCCAAATGCAGAAATAATGTTCATATCTTATGGTGTAGCAAGTCGCACGGTAAAGTCACTGCTTTATACCGATCATCCTGGAATTGGCCTTATTCGCCCTAAAACACTCTTCCCTATTGATCCCATTAAAATTCAAGATGCTACAAAGAATGCTAAGAAAATTATTGTTTCCGAACTAAATCTGGGTCAATATGTATATGAAATGCAAAGAATCCTACCCAATAAAAAAGTTCATCTTATGGAGAAAATTGGAGGAGAACTTATCCCCCCCAAAGAAATGTTGAGAAGAATCGAGGATATCCATGATTAAAGGTGAAAAGTTTTTTAAACCAGATCGTTTACCCACAATATGGTGCCCTGGGTGCGGCAATGGAATTGTTTTGCATGCTGCTTTAGAAACTCTGGAAGAGATGAATTGTTCAAAAAAAGATGTTGTCTGTGTTTCTGGTATAGGTTGTTCTTCTCGTTCCGGTACATACACACAGTTTGACCAAGTGCATACACTCCATGGTCGAGCAATCCCATTTGCTACTGCCATAAAACTTTCACGCCCAGATAAAAAAGTAATTGTATTCACAGGTGATGGAGATGCAAGTGCTATTGGCGGGAACCACCTGATTCATGCAGCTAGAAGAAATGTAGATATCACGGTCATTGTTTTTAACAATAGTATTTATGGCATGACAGGAGGACAAGTCTCACCTTTAACCGCACAGTATAAAAAAGGTACAACTGCACGGTTTGGTAACTATGAAAATCAATTTGATCTCATGCGTCTTGTTATCGGCGCTGGTGCCACATATGCTGCAAGAACTGGTAGCTACTACTTCAAACATATGAAAAAGTATATGAATAAAGCATTTACAAGAAAAGGATTCTCTCTGATTGAAGTTATCACACAATGTCCAGTTTATTATGGTCGTTTAAACGGCATCTCAGATCCCTATAAAATGATGCTACAACAGAAAGATATTCTACTAACAAAAGAAAAATATGAAGCCCTTTCTGAAGAAGATCGTTCATCACGCCTTATGATGGGTGAGTTTATTGAAGACAACACGCAGCATTCCTATATTGAAAAACGGGAACAACTTTTGAAAAAGGTGAGAGAATCATGAGAAAAGAAATCCGTTATTCAGGTTCTGGTGGTCAAGGCTTAATTACTGCCACACGTATTATTGCCAGGGCAGCATTACGAGAAAATAAAAATGCACTACAATCCCAATCATACGGTGCTGAAGCACGTGGTGGTGCCACAAAAAGCGAAGTTATTATCAGTGATCGAGACATTTTCTACCCAGAAATTGAAGTACCGGATATTCTTCTGTTAATGACACAAGAAGCCTATCAAAAATATGGTACTTTGATTCGTGAAAATGGTATTCGGATTTTAGATAGCTTTTTTATACCTGACTCTGAACCAATTTCTAAGGCTGTTTCCTATACCGAGCCTTTTACAGCAATTTGTGAAGAAGAGTTTGGTACTCGACTTGCTGCTAATATGTTGGCAACCGGTTATGTGCTTGGTATTACAAAAGTACTGGAGTTATCTTCTTTTACACAAGCTATAAGTGACTTTTTCTCCGATGACAAGCTTACATTGAATATTAAGGCTGCAAAATTTGGTTACGATATGGCATCGAAATAATCGATTCACTTCGATTATCACACAACAATACTCTTTTTTTTCATATGTCTGTTAAGGGTACATAACGGACATATAAATCTTGAAACCATGAGTATCCTTTGTAAAGAAGCCTTTATTGAGTTTTGATTATCGCTTTCAATGCTGGAGTAATATTTTATCTCTCAGAAGTGGGTCTACTTGAATCATCTTCAAAATGCATACAATATCAAACCGCGCATCATGATAGCCTATTGAATCACTTAAAAAAAGGTCTTTGCAGGTCAAAAGAGTTTGCTTTTCATCTATATCTAAAAACTTCATAGTTTCCGATACTTTGGGCCATTTAAAATCATTGTATAGCCCTGGTAATTTAATAATGTTGGTGTAGTATTTCATTGTACAAAAAAGTTTTGTAGAAAAGTCTCTTAGAAAAAAGTTTCTCAAGAAAAGAACGTCAAAACTGGCATTATGAGCAATTGGCAATATGTTTTTTGCTGAAAAATCTGATTGAATTTCTTCTTGATGATAAGCTAGCGGCTGAGCCCCTAGTGCTACAAGTTTCGCTTTTGTTAGTCCGTGGATTTTGGTAGCAGACAAAGGAACTTCATCTTGAACTTGAAAATAAAAATTCTTGGCTTTCAACACTTGAAAGTTCGAGTTAAGAAGTAGGTATGCGAGCTGTAGAGGCTTATCTTTTGGAGGTTTTAATCCCGTAGTTTCAAAATCAAATAAAACGTAAGAAGCTTGATCAAACAAACCAATGCCTTGATTTATATGTTTTCTACTCATTTTGAAATTTTCCCTTTTCCAAGTTTATCTCGAATGTCATCTAAGCTCCTCCATTTCCCGAAGGAGCTTAGATGATTTGATCATAGTAGGCTTATACAGATTCCACAAATTCCTTTAAATCAAAAATCTTGATATTCTTACGGTTGGAAATAATTCTTAACAGATCTGGAGTAAATCCATTTTTGCTAATAAAGTAGTAGTATTTTTGACGGATTTTAGATTTAAAAGGTACAACCTGAGTGCTTTCTACAAAATTGCGGTACATTTGTTTCGTATATTGAGTGTCATCAATAAATATGTCACCAAAAATCGCTTTTTTGTAGTCAGTGCTTAAGATATCAACACCATGAGCTTCATAATCCCACCAAGGAGACGTGATGACAGGTTCAAAAGGATCCTTTACGTGGGACAACCATTGTTTTGCAATCTCCAGCACAATGTGATCAATGAAATTGTGGTAATCATCTTTCAAATGATCGACAATGATTTGTGGATCAAGCATGAATAAGGCTTCTGGATCATAATAGACATAACGGAACCAGAAATACAAGAACATATCACTAATCATATACTTGCTCTTTCTGGTCACTTTTGGATTTGTGCTATTTCCGGGTACAACTCTTCCGATAAGTTTCATTTCGCGTAATCGATCAACGAAGGAGGTTAAATTGTGTGTTTGTAAATTAAGTTGATGCGATAGATCGCCAATTTTCAGTTCATGATATGCTAATACTTGTAAAACAGAATAGTATGTAGAAGGTTCATGGAATTCATAGCGTAGAACTGAAGTTGGATCATAAAATGGGACTCTTGTTGGGGAGAGAAAGTTTTCTTTAACATTCTGGAAAAGATCCATGTTTGGATCAAGCCATTCCATGTATCTCGAGACTCCACCAGTAAGTCCATACAATTCAATTTGACGAATCGGATCCATCCCTTGATAATGATCTCTGAATTCGCTAAATAGGAGTGGTTTTAACTCGATCGACAAGAAACGTTCTTGAGAGAAGCTAGAAAAGCGGAAATTAATAAAATTAGCTTGAGGGAAGGAAGAAGTGATAAAAATAGTAAAGGGTGAATTCACAGAGTTTTTTTCAACAATACTGAGAATGTCTTGAGTAATTTTGTACAAGAAATGGAAGTCATCCCAAATCACGACCAGATTTTCTTTTTTAGCAAGAGCGTAAAGATTGGTAATAAAGTCTTTCCAAGTAATATCTGCTTCGAAATCTGGGTACTGCCTTCGGATAACACGAATAAACCGTTTGATCTGCACTGGTGGATGTTGTGATAAGCATTTAAAGTAAAATCCTTTTTTATCTTGAAGAAAATTTCTTACAAGATAGGTTTTACCGCCACCAGTAGTTCCATGTAGAAGAATCATTTTAAAGTTCTGTTCTTCGTAGACTTTTTGCAGGTAATCAAACTCTCTTTTATGGATCATAATGGGACTCCTTAAATAATTATGAGTTTTATTTTTATTTATTGTATGTAAAAATCTTTAAATGTGAAATCGTAAATCAAAAAAAGTGAAACTTTTTTTGATTTTTGCATATTATATTCAACGGAGATTCATTTTTTGCCTGCCTTGAATCTCCGTTTTTACTTGAATTAATCGAGAATTTCTACGATATTCAATTGATATCCATTTTCTCCAGAAGTTAAAAACAAACATTGATCATTCATGGAAGATACAAAGAAAATCAACTCTGATGAATCATTTTCTTTTGATGCTGAAAGATTTCCTACATATTCAATGCCATGGTCAGATGGACGGAAAAAAATCCATCTAGGTTGGTTCGCTTTATCGTATCTAAGAACAATATAGCTTTTCGTAGCATGCAACAATTCAATAGGAGCTGTTGGTGGTTGGTATGTATCGGGTAATGTCCACTGTTTAATCAGTTCACCACTATCCAGAGAAATAAACTCAATCCTCCATTGATGGAGCTCCGACTCAACTAGGCGAATATAGATCGAATCGTTCCAAATGGTATCCATTTGTGAAAAATCTGAATGAACTACCCATTGGATTTCCCCAGTGTCAACATTCAAATGTAGAATCGTGGAATATGATATTTTAACTATAATGTGATTTGGTGATCCAAAATCAGTAAATTCATATTCAACACCATATTTTTTAGCAAATTCTCCCATATAGTTGTTTATTGAAGTTTCCCAAAGAATATTCCCAGTTTGTTTGTCGAATGCAACTAAAAAGTACTCCATTTTGTTCCGATATCCACCAATAATACTGGTAGAGGATTCCATAAAACTTGTATGAAATCGTAGTTCATCAACTGTATCCATTCGATACTCTGTTAACACTTGCCCAGTACTAGGTTCAATTCGATAAGCAAAAGGGGTACCATTTTCTTTTAATGGAATAAATAGGGTTCCATCAGTAAGGATTCGGAAATTACGAAAGTATTCTTGTTGATATAGTTCTTCTGCTATATCAAGAATATTTTTAATCTCCCATGACTTTTGTCCAGTTTGGGGATGAATACCCACAAGTGTAGTTCCTTCGGTGAAAAGAAGGATTTGTGGTGAAAAACCAAGAAAGGATTGTGATCGATCGGTTAAAGTTTTTGTCCAAAGCACATGGCCGTCTTGTGCATGATAAGCAGTTACAATACCCTCTTTTGTTGTAGCCGAAAAACGCATATTGGCAACTGTATCAGGATTAATTGCAAAGTAATAATCCTGCCCGGAGGAATCTGAATCCTTTTTCCAAAGTTCTTTTGCATTCTTCTTTGCCAAACAATACACGGTAGTTTTGTCACGGCAAAGAAAATAGTTTTCGGAAGAATGGATAAAAGAACGATAAAAAAAGTAGGACTCCTCAGGAACCATAATATTATCGGAAAGTGCAATTTTAGTGAAACCAGAATCTCCGGTACTCACAAATATTTCTTTTTCTTTCCATATGCTATTGTATCCGGGAGGCCCCATAGTAGCAGGATAAGAATGTATAGATTCATGACGAAGCATTTTCCCATGAGATAGATCCAATACAAAAGAATCAGTTTCTTGTTCATCTCCAACTTCGTTTGATGGGTCGTTTTGAGAAGGTGTTGATGGATCCTCCGTATCCTCTGGTAAAGTAGTTGATGAATCGATAGTAGTTGAAGGTTTTGTCTCTTTTTTACAAGAAACAACAAACATACTGTTGAATAGCATCATGGAAATTAACATCAAAATCCAAAAAATCTTATTTTGTTTCATGGAGAGAAGTCCTACTTTGTTTTAATTATTCTTCTGTTGAAGGAGGATTAAAGGTTCGTGATTGTAATTCCCTGTCTAACATTAATATCCCCCGACCATCATTTTGTATCATTTCAAGTTCGTTTACAATTTTGCCAACATTGTCTTCTTCTTCTACCTGTTCATCTACGAACCAATTCAAAAGAGTTTTGCTGGAATAATCTTTTTCTTCATCAGCAACAACAGCTAAATTGTGAATACAGGAAGTGATATGTTTTTCATGTTCAAGTGAAGCCTTGAATGCTTCAAGCGGTGAATTCCATTGAAATGATGGTTCTTTAATGGCAGTCAGATGTATTCGACCGCCTCTTTGGACAAGGTGACTGAAAAACTTTTCTGCATGGAACATTTCTTCTTCTGATTGCACTTTCATCCAATTTGCAAAACCCGACAACCCAATGCTTTCGAAATAAGCACGAATGGACTGGTATAAATATGCAGAGTATAGTTCTTCGTTAATCTGTTTGTTAAAGTTCTCTTCAATTCTTTTGTTCATAACAATCTCCTTTAAAAAGATGGATTTATTGGGGCTTTACATCTGTTTTCCACAAGCCATGTATATTGCAAAAAGCAAAAACAGTTCCTGCCTGAGGAGGAATTTCAAACATTGTTTCCGCTAACTCTTGTCCTATTACTTCTTTTCGTACAACAAAACCATCGTTCCCACGAAATTCAATCCATTCAATATGGTGCTTTTCTTCCATGGGATGTGGAACGCTTCCAATTTTCACAACCATATTATCAGGATTTTGCTCTACCACGGGTTTGTGCTTTTCATTTCCCTTGTCTTCAGTCTGAGGGATTCTTTCAACCATAGGTTTACCACAACAAATTAGTGGTGCAGCACCACTTCGAAGGACTTCTACAACGTTTCCGCAAATTTCACATTCATAAATACTGCTTTTAGTAGCCATGTGTACCTCCATCTAAAAAATTATTTTGAATAAACAACTCAGCGCGATGTAATACAAAACGATCGTTACCATGCTTAAGGTGAGTAAAGGCATCTTCTATTGGTATCCAGAGAGACTTATCATGTTCTTTGAATATGAAACGTACTTTGTATTCATTTGTTGTACCTAGAAAGAATACAACATCTTTTAAGCAATCAGGATATGGACTGTAACTAATTGTTTCACGAAAACCAGAAGCAATTTGGATATTTTGAAACCCAACTTCTTCGTAAACTTCTCTTTTTGCAGTTTGTAGTTCGGTTTCTTCTGCTTCGACATGACCCTTTACTAGACCCCAATATCGAGAAAAAGCACTGTAACGAACAATCAAATAAAGGACTCTTTTTTTATCAAAACGATAAATAATAACGCCGCAAGATTTTTCAAATCTCATAAAACTATTGTATATTGAAATTGATAAAAATAAACCGAATGGGGTGAACTATGAAACTCGCTTTTATTAAATTCGTTGTTGTAGCAATAGTTTTCACGGTTTTTTTTGTACCCATTAAACCAGTTGGTTCTTTTTGGGCATTTTCTCCGTCCTACATTGAGAAAATTTCCAATTTTACTTCCGTCAATACTGATTTACTCTCTGCATCAACACCTATTACAGTTATAGTAAAATGCAGGGGACTTTCAGTCGTTGAAAAAAGATACTCTCTTCGTACTCTTCTTTCCAACAATACGCTTTCAAAATGGAACGAAGGACATTATATGAAGAAGCTAGAAAACGATCAAAAGCAAGTTGTTGACTCCCTTCTCGAAACAAAAAGTGCAAAACTACTTGGTTCCTGGCAATACGTTTTTAATGGCTTTGCTGTTTCTATTCCTGGATACACAATTCCTTTTATTGCTAAAAATCCACACGTAGAAAAAGTATTCCTAGATGACAAACTGTTTTACCCGGTTCGAGATATTACAATTCAAACCATAGGACGAAATGATATACCCTCTTTAAAATCGTATCAAGAAACTCTTATTAAACCCAATCCAGATATTCGTTTAGGAATAGTAGATTCAGGAATTGATTATCAACATCCTGATTTTTATCCTACTGGTTTCTCTACAGATGAATCAAAAGTTGCGGGGGGTTGGGATTGTTATTTTCCTGAAGAAGACCTTGAGAAAGAAACACCAGGGGATCCTGATCCTATTGACGATTCTCCTTTCACTGGAGGACACGGTACTCATGTGGCTGGTATTGCAGCTGCAAACAATCCTACTTCAATTTCGCTACATGGTATTTGTCCAGATGCAACTTTATATGCGTACAAAGTATTCCCCTCTAACCATAGTGGGGGAGCTCCTTCGTATACCCTTATAACTGCTTGCGAGTATGCAGTTCGTGATCAATGCTCTGTAATCAACCTATCTCTGGGTCACCCTGGTGAAAATCCCTCTATTGCAGATGATAGCCCTTATTATGACGCTTTTCAAGCAACAAAAAAGAGCGGTGTAATGATAGTAGCAGCAGCTGGCAATGGTGGTAGTAGAACCGAATACAATGCATGGCCTATCGATGCTCCGGGAGTTTTTTCTTCAATTCTGCAAGTAGCTGCTTCTGATGACCGACTGATGCAACCCTTTACCATCCATACACCCATTCATCAGACAACTTTCTTTGGCCAATCTTCTCGATTTTCTCCTCCTTTTACATCTGATCTAGACGGTCTTGATATTGTGTATTGTGGTTTTGGATCTAAAGATGAATGCAATCAGACTGATTTACAAGGAAAAATAGCATTCATACAAAGAGGTCCTAAAGACAATGGAATTACATTTTTTGAAAAGAATTTAAACGCCAAGGAGGCAGGTGCAAAAGCATGCATCATATTCAATTACGAAGATCGAAGTTTTAGCCCATCACTTGTGGTAGAAGGCATTGCAGATCCAAATAAATATGATTTTTTACCATGCATGATGGTAAGTGCCAAAATGGAAGAAACACTTCAAGGAATTATTGACGGATTTGGTTATATCTCTTTTGAACCAAAAACATCGTTGATATCTTCATATACCTCAGCAGGTCCTTGTTTCTCAGGAGATGAAGGATATTTCAAACCAGAAATCACAGCACCAGGTACTTCTATCTATTCAGCTGTCCCTTCTTTTAAACCAGAAGATCCCGTTCCTATGTGGGGTAAAAAACAAGGTACATCTATGGCCACACCTGTTATTGCCGGATGTGCTGCCATTCTACGATATGCCAATCCGTCCTTATCCATCGACGAAATCACTGCTTTAATGATGAACACATCCTCGTTGTTAAAAAATCCTCTCACAAATACTCCTTTTTCTTTTTTGTATCAAGGTGCAGGTCAAATCGACCTTCAAGCAGCTATGGAATCTTCGTTGATAGCGACACCACCCTCCATTATGATGAAATCTGAAAGCATCCAGGATCCAGTAGATATTCATATTAAAAATACATCTACCCAAACAATTTCAGGACGCTTATCATCGGAAATTCTATCTCACCAAGATTTTGCGGATGGCTACATCGCAGTATTTGATAAACCCTACGTTACAATTGATCCTCATTCCACTGAAACCATACAATGTTGGTTGTACCCCAACAAAGAAAATCTTCCAGACTTCATGGAAGGTGTTGTTTGGATTGAAATCCTTCCTGACGAACATAATCCCAATCCATCATCTCGACTTCACATTCCTTTCATGGTCTCCAAGAGCAGTATAAAGACTATTAAGCCTCCAATCTCTGATATCTCATTATCGGTTGATACTTTCCACATGAATAAAGACAACTTTGGATTTCTATCTTTTCAGTTGAACTCTGGTACAATTACTCGTTCAATATTTGTTAAAGAAGATGGTTCTGTTTCACGAAGTATTGATAAAACCAGAAACTATGCAGAACAAGTCTTCCTTTACATTTATGATGAATACGGAAACCAAGTTCATACTATTCACTTCGGAGAAACCATTCCAATTGGTCGTTACACGTTTTTTTGGGATGGATATAACATCTACAAACAACCTTTCTTGCCTGATGGTTCTTATTATTTCAGAATTGTTATCCCATATTACGAAGAGATCTATCACACAACCGTTCAGAACGATAAAGAAACATATCGAAAAGTAGAAACGAATACTAGAATTCTAGAAAGTGATCCATTACCATTTTCAATACAGAATTCTAATCTTCCTCCCTACCCATTTCTCGAGATATGTACTCCAAAAAAAGTTCGAGCTGGTGAAATATTTGAACTGGAAATCAAACTCCACAATGCTTATGAAGGTCTTTTTGATGTATTTATAACATTCGACCCTTGGATAAAAATTACTGGCTTTGATGAAAAACAAGGAGCAGTAGAAGTTCAAAAAGGAACGAACACCGTTCGTTTGATCCATCATCAAAGAAATGCTTCTTCTCAACCAATTTCATATGCACAGCTTTTCTTACAATCCGTCCCCAATGGCAAAGATCATATTCCCAGTTTCATCATTCAAGGTACTCTACCGTATCAATATCCATCTGATATTTTGAAAAAGCACATCCATCCAACTGTAATCCTTGATGAAGAATTCCTTTTAGGTGATTTTAACGAAAATGGAACGATTGATGAAGAAGATCGTTTAATGTTTCAACAAAACCTTGGTAAGACAAGTAAAGATAATACGTGGAATCCGATATTTGACTGTTTCCAAGATGATAAAATCAACCTGAAAGATCTGTATTTAATTGGGAAAGAACTTCCTAATTAAGGTGTTGGCTTGATTGCTCTTTTTTGTGCTCTCGTATAGCTCTTTTTTTCTCAATTCTTTGTTTTACTGACAAGGATTTTTGAAATAGTTGTTGCATTTCTTTTTTTGTTATAACTCTGTATTGACCAGGTTTTAGTGCATCAATTTTCAATGTTCCAATCGCAACTCTTTTTAAGTCGATTACTGGATGTCCCATATAAAGGAACATATTTCGTATCTGATGGTTTTTGCCCTCTTCTAAGACAACTTCATATACTGCCGATTGTCTGTTTTTATTTAACAGTCTTATATATGCAGGCTTTGAACGATACCCATCCATAAATATCCCTTTACGAAGTCGCTCAATAACCTTCAGCTCAGGAGCTCCCTTAACTCTGACAATATAGGTTTTAGGAATATGGTGCCTTGGGTGGGTGATTTTATGGGCTAACTCACCATCATTTGTCATGATCACAAGGCCCTCTGAATCGTAATCCAATCGACCGACAGGGAAGATGGGAAGATGTTTTGGGAAAAAGTCCATCACTGTTCTTCTTTTTTCAGGATCCGATGTAGTGGTAACAGTTTTCAGAGGTTTGTAAAACAGAAAGTAATACAGAGTGGTATCGGGTTGAATTCTTTTTTCTTTAAATGAAACGATATCAACCTGCGGATCAATTAAATGCTCAGGTTTTACAACAATTTGACCATTCACATAGATATACCCAGAACGAATAAACTCATCGCATTTCCGTCGGGATCCAATATTGCACTGCATGATAAATGTGTGCAGTTTCATCTGATTTTTCATGAGTTAAAACCACCTTCTAACTGGGTATTTACTAAGGAAATGTTAATAGGAACGTTTACTTAGGATGTCTTTAATTTTCATCAACCTAATTGTAGTGGATCGCTCATTTTCTTCAAGCTTGGACGTAATATATTTAATTGTAGATTCTAATTCTGGGACTAACACGTATTCCAGTGCATTCACACGACGTTTTGTCATTTCAACAATACGAGCAATTTCATAAATGGAAAATTCTAACTCTGCCAGCTTTAGTAGATCATCTAGAATCCGATCAAATTCACGTAAAACAATGTCAAAAGCTGGATTTAGACCACATTCGCTAAACACAGGTTTGGATGGATGAATATGATGGATATGAAATTCAGGCAATACAATGTTCATCACATTTTTTTGTGACATTGTAAGAGAAAACTCAGCGGGATAATCGGAAACGATATTTCTCATTTCTTCATCGGTTACAGTTGTTCGAAGAATCAAGAATTGCTCTAAAATCTGAGGAAGTCGATCTCCAACTTTTTTTTCTTGTTTTTCAAATTCTTTGGCTAATTCAACGAGTTCTCTAGCGAGAGCTTCTAATTTTTCTTTTAAAAGTTTGTGTCCTCTTTTTGCTGTTTTGTGCCTTTTTCGGGTTTCCAACAGCTTCATTCGAGTAGGACTTACGCGTTGAGCCACACTTTACCGCCTTTTCTTATAGTATTTTTCAATAAATGCATCACTAACTCGAGTCATTTCTGTTTCGGGTAGAATTCGTAATAGTTCCCACCCCAAATTCAGTGTTTCTTCAATTGTTCGATCTTCTCGAGTGTTTTGTTTTACGTATCGTTCTTCAAATTCATTGGCAAATTTGATATAAAGCTGATCAATTTCGCTTAAAGCACTTTCACCAAGGATAACAGCCAATTCTTGTACTTCCCGGCCATGTGCATAAGCTGCGAATAATTGGTTCATTAAATTGGCATGATCTTCACGTGTTTTGTCTTTACCAATTCCTTTATCTTTTAATCGGGATAAGGAGGGTAGAACGTCAATGGCAGGATAAAATCCCTTTGCATATAAAGATCTTGAAACGAAAATTTGACCCTCGGTAATGTATCCGGTTAGATCAGGAATTGGGTGTGTTTTGTCATCATCGGGCATGGAGAGAATAGGCATCATTGTAATGGAACCATCTTTGTTTTTAATTCTACCACAACGTTCATAAATAGTAGCTAAATCTGTATACATGTATCCAGGATAGCCTCTTCGACCTGGTATTTCTTTTCTTGCGGCTGAAACTTCACGCAATGCCTCACAGTAATTCGTCATGTCTGTTAAAATAACCAATACATGATAGCCCAGCTCGAAAGCAAGATATTCAGCTGTCGTTAATGCATACTTGGGAACAGCTAATCTTTCAATAACAGGATCATTAGCTAGGTTGATAAACATCACTGAACGTTCTATTGCTCCGCTTTCCCGCAGAGAACTAACAAATTCGTTAGACTCATCAAATGTAACGCCCATTGCACCAAAAACAACAGCAAATTGATCGCTCTTTTTTAAAACCTTAGCTTGTCGTGCAATCTGAAGAGCTAGTTCATTATGAGGTAATCCTGCACCTGAAAAAATTGGTAATTTTTGACCACGGACAAGCGTGTTCAGTCCATCAATTCCAGATATTCCTGTTTGAATAAATTCTGAAGGATAATCACGAGCGTAGGGGTTGATTGGTTCACCAATTGTAGATCTGGTAACTTGTGCAATAATCTTTCCACCATCATCAATAGGTTTTCCTAAACCACTAAAAACACGCCCAATAATATCGGGGGATAGACTTATTTCTGATGGTTTGCCACTGAATCGAATTCGAGTAGATTGTATGTTTAGGTTTTCAGTTCCTTCAAACATTTGAACTAGAGCTTTGTGTTCTTCAGCCTTTAGGACTTCGCCATGACGCATAGTACCATCAGGGAGGTAAATCTCAACCAATTCACCATAGCTACAACCTTCTAGTCCATCAACAATGATGATAGGTCCTGCAACATCCGATAAAGTTCTATACTCTTTAATCATTCGATTCCTCCAAGGTAGAAGACAATTGCTCAATAGCTGATTTAATCTGAGAAGTTAAATCACATTTTTGGAGTTCCTCTTCGGGAATATATTTTACTCGAGCGATCGAAGCACGCACTGGCAACTTCATAATATCAGCCACTTTTAGTGTTTTATGTAACTTAAGCTGAGAAAGGGACTCTTCGTACATTTTGATGATATTTTGTATCATATAGTACTGCTTCATACCACTTGTGAATGTATCAACGTCATCAAAGGCATTTTGATGAAGAAAATCCTCACGAATTGATTTTGCAATTTCCATCACAAGTTTTTCGGTTTCGGAAAGGGCATCGGTTCCAACAAGTCGAACGATTTCATTCAATTCACTTTCTTTTTGAAGCAAACTCATTGCCTGAATTCGATATTTGGGCCATTTTTCATTAATTTGTTTTTGGAAATAAGAATCAGTAAGGTTGGAATATAAGGAATAGCTATTAAGCCAATTAATGGCAGGAAAATGACGTGCATAAGCCAGTGATGCTTCCAAGGACCAGAACACCTTAACAACTCGAAGAGTAGACTGTACGACTGGTTCAGATAAGTCACCACCCGGGGGTGAAACTGCTCCAATAACAGAAAGACTTCCATGATCTCCGCCTAGTGTTTGGACTTTACCAGAACGTTCATAAAAACCTGCAATACGAGAGGATAAATAAGCAGGATAACCTTCTTCACCAGGCATTTCTTCCAGTCTTCCTGAAATCTCTCGCATGGCTTCTGCCCATCGAGATGTAGAGTCAGCCATTATAGCAACGTTGTATCCCATGTCTCGGAAATATTCAGCGATGGTGATGCCACTATAAACAGAAGCTTCCCGTGCTGCAACTGGCATATTGGATGTATTGGCAATCAAAATTGTTCTTTCCATCAAAGATCGTCCGGTTTTTGGGTCTTTCAAATGAGGAAACTCCATCAAGACATCCGTCATTTCATTTCCTCGCTCTCCGCATCCAACATAAACAATCATGTCGGCAGAGGCCCATTTTGCTAGCTGGTGTTGAATAACGGTTTTTCCAGAACCAAAAGGTCCTGGGACGCAAGCTGTTCCACCTTCTGCTACAGGGAAAAACATATCAATTACTCGTTGACCAGTAATCAAAGGTTGTGTTGGTACAATACGTTTCTCAAAAGGTCGTTTCGTTCGAACTGGCCATACTTGAAGCATAGATATAGAGTGATTTTTATTACTTTTATCTCGTACAATGGCCACTTCGTCTTTTACAGTAAATGTACCTTCTTGAATATGATCAATCACGCCCGATATTCCAGGTGGTATCATGATATAGTGTTTGATGGTTGGTGTTTCTTCCACCCATCCAATTTTTTGTCCCTGATGAAC
This sequence comes from Calditrichota bacterium, assembly GCA_036725105.1. GTDB lineage: Bacteria > Caldisericota > Caldisericia > UBA6126 > UBA6126 > JAGLCW01. The sequence goes on along the minus strand of DAIMET010000003.1, from coordinate 16,025 downwards.
AGAATCACCCTTTTTTAGCATAGGATGAAATTCCCATTTTTTAATGTAATTTAGGGGTTCTACATCAATTCCTCTGGCAATAAAATCACCATGTTCATCGTAGATAATGTTTAAGGGCCTTTGTACTCCATCATAAATAGAACCAATGATTCCAGGTCCTAAAATTACAGAAAGTGGATATCCAGAAGACAAAACAGGTTCTCCAGGACGCAACCCGGTAGTTTCTTCATAGCATTGTATATACACAAGATTTTTGTGAAGTTCAATAATCTCTCCAAAGAGTTTTTCATTACCAATTCGGACGACTTCCATCATATGTGCTTGAGGTAAATTTTCAGCTACGATAAGAGGGCCAGATATGCTGACGATTCGTCCTTGTTGTTTTTCATTACTCATAGGAATCTCCTTCAGTTTTAACAATATCAATTCCCACCGCTCTTCGAATCATGTTGGAAAGCTTTTGTATTGCCGCTTCTCTAGATCCAGTATTCGTAGGGATGGATATGACAATTACATGATTCTCCTGAATCAGTAACTCATTTTCTGGGGATATTTGTTGAATAAATGTCTCTGTCACAATAAAAAAACGATAATTCTTGGCAAATATTTCTTGTCGGAGTTCTTGGTTAAACTGTTTTTTGTCGTTCACTGCAATCGTATGAAACGAGAAAGCAGAAAAAATTCTTACAATATCTCGTTCACCAATCACACATCCTTTAATTCTATCCGATTGCATGAAGAATGATCTCCTTTAAATTTGTACAGGGCAATTGATACCGAGTACAAATGTACAATTTTTTTAAAATTTCGATTTCTAGTATGAAATGGCCAAAATACGAAATCACGTAATCCAATCCGGTGTTTTCATACGAAGGTTCTTTGATTAACTTCCAAATAAGCTGCCACCAATAGGTTTCAAATCGAAACATAAATGTAAAATCATAAGCTTTTACAGGTTTTTCTTTTTCAATATAGTCCATCCATTGTGTCTGAATCCAGGAAAGATCGATTTGAGCAAAATTGCTATCAAAAAGACGGTTCAAGGAATCTTCAGAAATGTTTCCTCCTGTATAGTAGGTGTGTGTAGAAAAAGATGGTTCGATAGTTCTCCGAATTGATTCAAACATATTGAATCGATCTACAATATAGGAAGATAATTTTTTGGTATAAACTGTACCATTTACAGCTAACGTTACGAAACTTAAAAGACGCTTATTGAAATCTTCATTTTCTAAAAAAGAGAAAATTTCTTCTTGTGAAAAAATCACAGAATGTAACCGTTCAAGAAAGAACAGAATGTAATTTTCTGGTAATACAGGTTTTATCTCCTCCATTTCAGAAAAATAAAAACTCCATGCATAATTCTCAAAGTCTTTTGGATCCAAAGTAAAAGGAATAGTTGAATATCGGGTTTGACTCAAATGATGAAAAATTTCTTCTAAGGTAACACTTCGATATAAAGAAGTAATGCTCTCTGTAGAAAGAAAATGACTCTCTCTTGATTTTAAATATGCAGAAAGGTAGCCATATTCGTAATCTGGTACAGTATTTTTAATAACTGAAGGTTTATTCATGAAGAATAAGGTCTCCAAATTCTTTTTGATGTTTATCAAGGTAGCTATCAATTTCTTCTTCTAAAAGGAACAAGTATTTAACTTTATCTGAAATACAAGATACACCAGGTGAAAGTAATGGATCAACACCACAGAATCTGTACTGTGGTCCTTGTAACCCAACGGATGCGATCGCATTTGATGTAATTGCAGTTTCAAGTTCCTTGCTGCAATATATGTCAGCAGAAGGAGGAAATGTAGCAACTATACTTTTTAAAAACACGAGTGGATCTTTTTGTACGGATAAGAGATATTCTTCCATGAGCTTGCTTTTCAGTTTTTGGAGAAGATCATGTCGTGTATGTAAAACTTTCTTTTTAAACTGAGACTCAACATTGAATTCTGCTTGATGCATTGAGGCTTGAAATGTATCCTCAACTTCTTTCAATTGCTTTTGTCTATCCTCAGATAGAATTTTCATGAATTCTTCAAGTTGTATTTCAATGTCTTTTTTTGTCTGATCGATTTGCTCTTTAGCTTCTTTTCTAGCTTGATTTGTGACTACTTCTTTAAGCTTCTGTATATTCATCTTAAAATATGGAAGACCCTTGGATGAATGTTAACAGTAAAAATCCCCCAACAAAGGCTAAAAGAGCGTATGTTTCGACTAAGGCTGGAAAAAGAAGAGCACTACCGGATTTATTCGGTTGTTTGACCGTTAAATTAATAGCAGCTGCAGAACTCTTTCCTTGATATATAGCAGAGAAGTAAAGTACAAATCCAATAAAAATAAAGGCGAAACATAAAGCAAGACCAGCTTGCACAGTCAATGTTTGTCCTGTACTTAAACCCATTTGCTGCATTCCAAGAAAACAAAGTACAAATCCATAAAGTCCTTGAGTGGCGGGTAAAGCCATTAAAACAAACAATCGTCCAAAAAGATCAGGTTTTTCCGACAAGGCACCAGCAGCTTGATTACCAGAAATGTAAAGAGCTTTAGCTGAGCCCATCCCACCAAGCATTAAACAAACAAACAATCCAACAATATTCCAACCTTGGCCAGAACTAAAAAAATACGTTTCTAATAGCTGTGCAAACGTCATCGTTTTGCCTCCTTAACAACAAAAACATTGGTAAATTTTTGAGAATAAGTATGATATTCGATTCCACCGTCTTCGTAAAATCGACCGAACATTTCATAGAATAACAAACGTACAGGGTGAACAAACGATCCAATAATATTGAGAAGGAAATTAAAAACATTTAAAAACAGAATCATAATGGCCATAACAACAATCCCTACTACTGGGATTGATTTGAACATACCTGCGATCAAGTTAAATGACATGGCCATAGAAGAGGTTGCAATCATCAATGCAGCTAATCGAAGATAAGATAAAACATCTCCAAGAAGGGTAGCTGCTCCATATGAACTTTTTATACCGTACATATTTAAAAAACCCTTCACAATTCCTTTAAAAATGTTGTTTCTGCTCTGTAAAAATCCTCCAATAAAGATAAGTACTAGAGCTGCAATGCATATCTGTTGTGAAATGAATACTAAAACAGAGGGATAGTATCCGGGAGATAAAAACTGTCCAGCAACAATTACGGCAGATGGTATAAACAAAATCCAGGAGAGGTTATTGAAAATTGCTTCAGCATATTGCCTTTCTTTACATCTTTGCAAGAAGGCCATAAAAATGGCAGTACATTGAAGAAATGCCCCAACGTAAATAACCCCGACCATAAGAGCAATAAAACTCTGTGATGGATTCATCACGCCAACAAAGTCTTTAAGCTTAATAAAAACAGATGATTCGGGTAAGTAAGAAACTGTAAACAGATCTCCTGCCCAGGACTCTGTCAATGCACCAAACAAAAAGGCAAAAAAACCAGCCCAGAAAAACATTTTAAAAAATGAAACAGTATCTTTGTCGAACCAATATTTCTTCATTGAATAGGCACAAATTGCCATCATGGAGATACCATAAAGTCCGTCTGCAAAAGCTACACCAAAAAGGACGATAAAAACAAGACCTACCAAAGCTGTTGGATCAATCATTCCAAAACGTGGAAGACCATACATGCGTAAAAGAAATTCGAAAGGCTGGATAAAAGGATGGTTTTTCAGTTTTACAGGAGGATGATTAGGGTTATTCTCTACCTCAATGTAAATCATGGGATATTCTTGTTCTAAAGATTTCACAACATCACTACTTTGTTCAGATGGAATATAGCCTTCAATGTAAGCAACATGATTGGTTTGAGCAAACCGCTTCATTCCATTTGCTCGCATAATTTTGTTAATGGAAAAATCTTTCCACAAATAGATGGTTGAAAGCTGTTCTTTGTAGTCCAGCAAAACTCGTTCCCATTTTGCTATATCTTCCATATGCTTTTGCATTTTTTGCTCAAGGTTTACAATCTCCTCTTGAGGTGAATGAACAAGTGTTTGGAAAGGAAATTCTTTCAAACCGGCTCGGTTCAAATAAACTTGAATTTCTTCTTGTTGAAAAGATGGATATGCAATAATGAAACCATGCGTTCTTTCTTTTTTGTGATGATTTACATGGACAGGTACAATCACTGCATTTTTCCGTAAAAATTCAAATTGTTCCAAATCTTCTAATTTTCTACCCTCAGCTTGTAAGAAAAGAACCTTTGTTCGTTGCATTTGATGAAAATCTGAAAAAGAAAACGAGAAGGAAGAAAAAGGTAAAAGCTGCATATGAAGAACACGCATATGCTCTATCAGGTCTAGGCTTGATAGACGTTGATTCCAAATAGATATCACTTCTTGGTGTAATTCTTGAAATTGCTGTTTTTCTTGAATCGAAGAAACCTCACTTTTCGAAAAAATGGGTTTCTTGGGAATAAAATTCTCGATAAATGCTTTCTTTTCAGGTTGAAATGTGTCAAACAAAGAGATTATTTCAGAAGCTTTCCGAACATCACTTTCAATTTGTGAGACTTCATCATGATTGGGTAACAAGGACTGACTTAAAGAAGATACATCTCGAAGATGAAAAAGCCCCTTTTCATACAAGGTATTGCGGAATTGAGATACCTGGTTCTTTGGTACAACAAATCGCAGTAGATGTAATTTTTGAATGGCCATAAATCAATATCCAACGCTTTTGAGAAAATCAGAAATCATCTTGGAACAGTGCTTTTCAAAAGACTTCATAGCACCCGTTTGAATGGCTTGAAATTCTTTCTCAAATCGTTGTTGCAGGTCTTTTTTGGCAACATCAATTTTATGCTTATGATCCTCTTTCATTTCAAGGATTTCTTTCTCAATCCTTGTTTTAAGATGAATTTTTTCATCTTCAAGTTTTTGATAGAGTTTGGCACATTCATCTTTTGTTGTTTCAATAAGATCAGAAGATTCTTTTTCGTATTCTTTAATCGTTTCAAACAATTCTTTACTCAAAACCAATACCCTCTCTTGAAAAATATGGAATGATTGTAGTGTTATTCTGTAATAACTTCAACCATCTCGTTTTCATCAATTCCCTGTACTACTGCTCCGTCAAGTTTCATTTGAGTTAACATTTCAACAGCATTTTGGGTAATGATTTCACCAGGGCAGATATAAGGAATGCCCGGGGGATAAGGAGCAATAATTCTCTTTGATATTTGACCGTCAGCACTTTTGAATGGTATCTGCTCATATGGTTGATTGAAAGCTTCAGCAGGTGTATAAACTTGGAAGGGTATTTGTGGAATTCGGATAAATTCTTTCAGGTCAGTATTACCTTTGTTTTCAGAAAACCAACGGGTTGCCTTTACAAGATGGTCAATATCTTCTTTGGTGCTACCTCCTGTTATAAAGCAAAGATAATTGTTCAGAGCTGACAATTCAATTTCAATATTAAACTGACTATTTAAAAGATGTTCAATCTCAAAGCCAGAATGTCGAAGTGAGTTTGTTAACACACTCAGTTTCGTAGAATCCCATTCCACAATTCCATACTTACCAACAATCGATTCATCAATTACTTGAAGTTCTGGAATTTTTAGTAATTCTTCTCTTGCGTAGGCGGCAGTTTCCATGGCCCTTGACCAAAGTTCCATTCCGTGCTGAGACATCATTTTCCGACTCGCTTCAATGGACATCATGAGTAAATAATTAGGAGAAGAGGATTGTAGCATAGACAAAACGGATGTAAGTCTGTCCAGATCGATTCGATTACCGTTAACATGTAAAAGAGCGGTTTGTGTTAAAGCAGGTAAGGATTTATGTGTAGACTGAGTGATCATGTCAGCGCCACGATCGATAGAAGAAGTCGGTAAATCAGGGTGGAAAGGGAAATGGGCCCCATGTGCTTCGTCTACAAGAACAATGATGTCGTTCTCGTGTGCAATACGGATCAACTCCATCATGTTTTGGGCCATACCATAATAGTTTGGAGAAGTTAAGAGAACGGCTTTTGCATCGGGATTTTCATCAATGGTTCTCTGTAATGTCTCAGGCAGAACACCAGCTAAAATCTGATATTCAGGTATCATTTCTGGTTGAATCCATATGGGAGTAACATTACCAAGTGTGATCCCTGCAATTGCGCATCTATGAGAATTGCGTTGTACAATAAGTTTTTCTCCTGGTTTCACACTAGACATAATCATCGACATAACACCAACAGTGCTACCATTCACTAAATAGAAAACTTGCTCAGAACCAAAAGCAGCTGCGGTTAACTCTTGAGAAGCCTTTAATACGCCTTCTGCTTTGTGTAAATAATCAACGCCTTCTACTTCAGTTAAATCGTACTTAAAAGCATTTTTTCCCAGTAAAGCTTCAATTTGCTCTGGAATCAAACGAGATCGAGCATGCCCCGGCATATGGAAGGCAGTGCGGTTTTTATCAACATAACTTTTTACCGCGTCAATAAAAGGTGTATCCAAATGCGAATACTTTGTCATTTTTTTAATGCCTCTCTTAAAATAGTATTTAAAAGCTTTGGATTTCCTTTCCCTTTGGTAGCTTTCATGCAAGCACCCATAAACATACCAAAAAGTTTTTCTTCACCGGCATGATATCTTTCAAGTTCTTTAGGGTTGTCCTGAAGGACTTTGTTAACGATCTCAAAAAGTACGTTGTCATCGGTTACCTGCAATAAACCCTGCTCTTTCACAATATCACTTGGATTTTTACCGGTTTGAATCAGTTGGGGTAGTAAATCCTTTGCAATTTTACCTGAAATTGTTTCATTTTGTATTAATTTTAACAATTCTTGTAGTTTTTTTGGAGAAATCCCAATTTGGTAAATCGTACAATTACGATCATTCATGATTTTCATCAGCTCAGAAGATATCCAGTTTGAGACGATCTTGGGGTCAGCAAAACCTTCTATACATTCATCAAAGTACTGTAATATATCAGGTGAAGCAGTAAGAAATTGTGCATCATATTCAGACAATCCATGTTTTGTAACCAAGCGATTGTAAGCATCGCGAGGTAACTCAGGGATAGAACACTTTGCCTTCTCCAGCATTTCTTCGGAAACTACCAATGAGTGCAAATCGGGTTCTGGAAAATATCTGTAATCAGATTTGCTATCTTTTATACGCATTTGTACAGTTTTAGATTCTTCATCATTCCAAGTACGAGTTTCTGCAATGATGGGAATTCCTTTTTCGAGAAGATCGGTTTGGCGTTGAACTTCGTACTGAATCGACCTCATAACAGCCCGAAAAGAGTTCAAGTTCTTGACTTCTACTTTTTGCCCCAGTGTATCCTCTGATTGACTTATGGATACATTTACATCACAGCGAAGAGCTCCTTCTTCCATTTTTCCAGTCGAGATTTTTAGATACGATACGATCTGTTTTAATTTCTCAAGAAAAATACCAGCATCTTCATGGGAATGCATGCAAGGATGGGTTACTATTTCGAGTAGTGGAACTCCAGCTCTGTTGAAATCAATACATGTTTGATCAGCACCGGTTTCGTGGATCATTTTTGCAGAATCTTCTTCGATATGCATTCTTTCTAGAAAAACAGTGGAATCCTCACGAATATGAATACATCCACCTTTAACGATAGGAATAGAGTCCTGGGTTATCTGATATCCTTTGGGTAAATCAGGATAAAAATAATTTTTTCGAGAAAAATCCGATACAAGCTGAATATCACCCTGCAGGGCAATACCAAGCATGAGAGCCATTTCTACTGCTTTTCGGTTAGGAACGGGTAAGGCCCCGGGATATCCCATACAAACAGGGCAAATGTTTGAATTTGGTGAATCCCCAAAAGAAGATTTACACCTACAGAACATTTTTGTTTCTGTTAAGAGTTGGATATGTATCTCCAGTCCGATGGTTGGTATAATCATGAAACTTCCTCCTCAATTGTACGAGCAACTTTCCATAATAGTTTTTCAGAAAACCGTGGCCCGATCAATTGAATACCTGCTGAAAAACCCATATCGTCAATGCCAATGGGTATTGACACAGAAGGCAATCCAGCAATCGAAGAAGGAATAGTTAAGTAATCAGAGTAATACATATCCAATGGGTCTTTTCGTTCACCAAATTTAAATGGCATTTTAAGCGTGGTAGGCAATACTAGAAAAGGGCAATCTGTAAATATTGACTCAAACTCACTTGTAACTAAGTCTTTTGCATAAAGAGCTTGTTTGTAATAATTACCAGCGAATTCGTTAGAAAGAATGTATGTTCCTAATAAAACTCTGCGTTTTACTTCAGTACCAAAACCTTCTGTTCTAGCTAATAAATAGGATTCCTCCGAAGATAAACCAATTTTCTGTTGTCCGAAACGAATCCCATCAAATCTCGATAAATTCGAGGAAGCTTCCGAATCTGCAATAACATGATATGTTGCCATAGCGCAATCTAACATATTCAGATCATAGGTAACAGGTTTGTAAGAGGAAGAAAGAAATTGGACGACTCGCTGATACATCTTCTCGATAAAAGGATCCATCTGTAGGTGATTCATACTAGATAAAATCCCAAAGGAATCTAATGATGGAACCTCAGGAAGATCTTCCCACTCCATATTTTCAGAAGTAGAATCGTTTTCATCATACCCACATATACATTGTAAAAGCAAGAAAGCATCATCAACAGTAGTCCCTATGGATCCAATTTGATCTAAGGTAGAACAAAAAGAAGTCATCCCATAACGAGAAACAAAACCATAGGTAGGACGTATTCCTACAATACCACAAAAAGAAGCAGGTTGTCGGACGGATCCTCCGGTGTCAGAACCCAAAGCAATGGGACAAAATCCCGCTTTGACTGCTGCTGCAGAACCCCCCGAAGAACCTCCAGGAGTATAATCAAGGTGAATTGGATTTTTTGTTGGATAGAAGCCTGAGAATTCTGTGGAAGAACCCATAGCAAATTCGTCCATATTGGTTTTCCCAACGATGATAGCACCTTTTTTCTTGAGACGTTCAACAACGGTAGCATCATACACGGAGCGATGGTTTTGTAGTATTTTTGATGCTGCTGTCATTTCTACATTATTTACATTGATGTTGTCTTTTACACCTACTGGGATGCCATATAGCGGATATTTCTGCAAAAGCTCACGGGATATGGTAGCCGATAACTGCAAGGAAGAATCTATGGCTTCATTCTCACAAAGAGTCAAAAAGGATTGAATGTTAGAATCTTGATCTTGGATCCGTTTAAGGCATTCCTGAACGAGCTGCGATGGTGTTGTATTACCCAAAAGGTATGCTTCATGAATGCTTTTGATCGAATTAAGCTTCTTCATTCTTTTTTCCTTGAAACTTCATGACAGGACAAAGAACGGAACTATCACGTTTGGAAGGGACGTTGTTTAGAATTCCTTCAATATTAGAAAAGGTGGAGGGTGTATCATCCGATAAAAATGTAGATCTTCTAGAGAAAGAATCTTTTTTTGTGGTATGCGTAGAAATCTGATCAAATAATCCTGCAATACTGTTTAGCTGAATAATTAAATGATCTTTTTCTTCTTGAGTAAGGGAAATGTTAGCCATTTTACATAATAAGTTTAAAGCATTGTCGTCAATTTTACGATTGTTATTATCCACAGAGCATCACCGCATCACGAGCAATCATTATCTCTTCATTTGTAAAGATGATATAAACTCGTACAGATGAAGAATCAGTTGAAATTTCTCGTGTAACTCGTGCATGTGGGAAATTCCTGTCGTCATCTAACTCAATGCCAAACATTTCCATGTTTTTCATACTGATCTCGCGAACTTCTTCGGTGTTTTCACCAACTCCTCCACAAAAGACAACTGCGTCTAGACCATTCATTTCAGCTGCATACGCTCCAACATATTTTTTCACTTGGTAAGACAAGATATCCAAAGAAAGAAGGCATCTTTGATGATTTTCTTTTGCTTTTTCTGTAACATCTCGTAAATCTGAAGATAGCCCGGTTACACCCAAAAAACCAGACTGTTTATTCATCAGGTCGTCTACTTGTTCAATAGATAAAGAATAGTTTTTTTGTAAATATAAAGGGATAAAGGGATCAATATCACCACAACGTGTTCCCATTTCCACACCAGCTAAAGGTGTAAACCCCATTGTAGTGTCAAATGATTTGCCATTTTTTACAGCACATATCGAGCTACCATTTCCCAAATGACAAGTCACTATTTTCAATTCCTCTAGTGGTCGTTTCATCATTTTTGCACACTCATTGGCGACATATCGGTGGGAAGTCCCATGAAAACCATATCTGCGTATTTTTTCCTTTTCGTATAAATCATACGGAAGGGGGTAGATATAATTCTGGGGAGGAATAGTTTGATGAAAAGCTGTATCGAATACCGCCACTTGTGGTGTTTTTGGCATTTTTTGAATACATGCTTGAATTCCCTGCAAATTTGCTGGATTATGCAATGGAGCTAGAGGAATACAATTTTGTATTTCATCAATAACAGATTGATCAATAATGACGGAGGCTTCAAATTTTTCTCCACCATGGACAACTCTGTGACCTACAGCATCAATCTCTTCTACACCTTGAATCACGCCATATTCCTGATCGGATAGGTATTTAAAAATTAAATCTAGTCCATCTGTGTGAGTCGGTATTATGGGGGAAGTCTTTATTTCTTTCCCATGGACATTCTTGTATTTAAAACCGCCTTCGTCCATTCCAATTCTTTCAACGATCCCGTTTGCCAACTCTTCTTCTGTTCCCATCTCATACAGCTTATATTTGATTGAAGAACTTCCACAGTTTAAAACCAGTACCTTCATGAATACCTCCAATAAAAAATATGTACTTTAACAGTTTACATATAAAAATACAAAATTTTGACTTTTTCGTAATGGTTTCGTTACAGTTTTGTTAGGTTATTTCTATGAAGGCATTTCTCAGGTATAATGATAGAAACCATTTTCATACAAAGGAGATAAAAGAAACATGACCACTATTGAACAAAAAGCACCTGATTTTCAGTTACCCAATCAATATGATGAACTTGTATCGTTGAACCAGTTTCGTGGAAAATGGCTAGTTCTATTTTTTTACCCCCGGGATAACACGCCATCTTGTGTTCGTTTTATTAAACACTTTTCTGATCAAATTGAAGATTTCGAAAAGCATAATACGGAAGTAGTCGGCATAAGTAGAAATACAGTAAAAAGTCATATTAATTTTGCCCAGAAGCACTCTCTTCAAATCACTTTATTGAGCGACATTTACAGAGATGCAATAAAAAAATATTATGCATGGGGAGTAAAACGACCAGAAGATGCGAAATTAGTAGGGGTAAAACGAACAACCTATATCATTGATCCTGCAGGTATTATCCGCTTTCGATTCACATCAGTTCGAATTGCGAGACATGCCCAGGAAGTGTTAGAGATCCTACGAAAATTGCAACAAGG
>DAIMET010000003.1:0-4496 GCA_036725105.1 Calditrichota bacterium | reverse complement strand
GAATTGCGAGACATGCCCAGGAAGTGTTAGAGATCCTACGAAAATTGCAACAAGGGGATTCCTCAAAAGAATAGTGATGCAATCAAAAGATTTTTTCCCCGATTTTTTTTATGAAACCTATAAAGGTTCTATTTTTACCAACAATTCATTTAAAGATAGTTTTTTACTTGTTTTTTTTCTTGTTCATATTACATCAAAAAAGGATCAACATCGTCTACTTCTTTTTCAAGATCTGATGGATGACCTTTACCGGTTAAAACCTTTTACTAAAGAGTTGTTACAATGCATTGCAGTAAGCTCTGATACAGTTTCAGCAATGAAAAAAAATCCCAGCGATCTTTTCAATGTTTTCCCCATATTATCATGTCCGGATAAGAAATTATTTAAAGAAGTCAATTCACTTTCAACCTTTTCTTTTTTTTCAATTAAAGCCTCTGAGCCAAAACGAAATACATTCCTTCTACGACCAGATCGATCTATTGTCTGGTTTTGGGACAGTGATAAAATCCCCCCCATTGATCATTTGATTGATCTTCTTCCGACTACGAAAACTTTCTAGGGTATCCACTTAAAAAAAACTTGTCATTTTTCTTTTTTTTGTCATATCTTTGAAAAAATTGGGTAAATGTTTGAACGAGGAGAGATATATGTTTCGAAAAAAGAAAACAATAAACATGGCCTTTGATGGAACAGGTATGTATATCGAGAATATTAACAACGATTATGCTGAGATATTGATTCGGTACAAAGAGGCAGTAGAAGCAAACAAATCTTTAATGCAAGAAATTCAACATATCCGATTTAGTTCAGATCGTGATAGAGAAAATGCACGATGTTCCTTAATTGCAAATATTTCAACCCACCTTTTGAATGTTTTGGACAACCTATCTCGTATCTACAAAGCTTCCGAAACTGCAGGTAACATTGAGTCCATACACAAAGGTATTGAAATGATCATGAAAGAAGTGAATAAATCAATTCAAGAAATGAATTTAGTTGCTATTCCCTGTATTGGTAAGCCCTATGATCCAAATAAGCAAGAAATCGGAGGAATGTTGTCGCTGGATTCTTTTGATGACGATGTTGTTGTTGAAGAACTACGAAAGGGTTACGAATTTAATGGAAGAGTGATCCGACCTTCTCTGGTTATTGTTAACAAAAAGTTGAAATCTCATCCATCGCAAAAAGATGATTCAGATGGGAATAATAATGATATAGAAATTGAGACACAACAGGAGGAACCTAGATGTCAAAAATAATTGGTATTGACCTTGGAACATCAAATTCAGCCGCAGCTGTAATGATTGGTGGTAAACCTACCATTATTCCTGCTGCAGAAGGCACAAGTGTTGGAGGTAAAACAACTCCATCGTATGTAGCTTTTACAAAAGACGGACAAATGCTTGTTGGAGAACCCGCCCGAAGGCAAGCTGCTTTAAATTCTGAAGGAACCATAAGCGGTATTAAACGTTTAATGGGCACAAAAGAAAAAGTCAAAATTTTCAGCAAAGAATATACTCCCCAACAAATTTCAGCCTTTATCTTACAAAAGATTAAAAAAGATGCAGAAGCCTATTTAGGGGAAGCAATAACAAAGGCAGTAATTACAGTACCCGCATACTTCAATGACGACCAAAGACAAGCAACAAAAGATGCCGGCTCTATTGCTGGACTAGAAGTCACAAGACTTGTGAACGAACCAACAGCAGCTGCATTTGCATATGGTCTTGAAAAATCCGATACTAACATGAAAATCATGGTTGTTGATTTAGGAGGGGGTACCCTTGATGTCACCATTATGGATTTTGGTGGTGGTGTTTTTGAAGTTGCCTCAACGTCCGGCGATACTCAACTTGGTGGTACCGATATGGACAAGGCTTTGTTTGATTTTGTTTGCGACCAATTTCAGAAAGAAACAGGAATTGATCTTCGCAATGACAAAACAAACCACTATCGCCTTTACGAAGCAGTAGAAAAAGCGAAAATTGAACTTTCCACCACACTTGAAACCGAAATTAACTTGCCTTTTATCACTGTAGATGCTAACAACACCCCTCAACATTTAAATATTAAAATCACTCGTTCAAAATTAGAACAATTGGTAAAACCTATTGTGGACAAAATTAAAGGACCCATGGAACAATCTTTAAAAGATGCAGATTTAACACCCCAAAAAGTCGACAAGATCATCTTGGTTGGTGGTCCAACCAGAATGCCTGTTGTCCAAAAAATCATTGAAGATTTCATGGGCAAAAAACTTGAACGGGGTATCGATCCCATGGAATGCGTCTCGATGGGTGCTGCAGTACAAGGTGGAATCATTACCGGTGATGTAAAAAATGTAGTTCTTGTTGATGTAACTCCATTATCGTTGGGAATTGAAACCTTGGGTGGAATCTGCACCAAAATGATCGATCGTAACGCATCTGTACCAGTATCCAAGTCACAAATATTCTCTACTGCTGCCGATAATCAAAGTAGTGTAGAAGTTCATGTTTTGCAGGGAGAACGCCCCATGGCGACCGATAATGTTTCTTTGGGTCGGTTCATTCTTGATGGTATTCCACCAGCACCTAGAGGATTGCCTCAAATCGAAGTTACATTTTCTATCGATGCAAACGGAATTCTAACTGTTAAAGCCAAGGATAAAGCTACTAGCAAAGAACAACATATCACCATCACCAACGCAAATAAACTTACAGACGAAGAAATTGAAAAAATGAAAAAAGAAGCAGACGAATTTGCTGATCAGGATAAAAAAAGAGCCGAAACGATCGAAACTCGCAATAAAGCTGACTCTTTAGTATATTCTGCACGTAAGAGCATGAAAGAGCTAGAAGAAAAAGCCGATCCTGATGATCTAAAAGCAGCAAATGATAAAATTGATGAACTTGAAAAAGCTTTGAAAGACGACAACGATATTGAAGATATCAGAAAAATAATGGACGAAGTATCTTCCCTCATTGGCAAAGTGGGAGAAAAGATCTACCAGCAAGAAGCTGCAAACGCTGAAGCATCTTCTGCAGATAATGCTACCGGTGATTCGACCCAAGATTCTGGTGATGAATCTTCTGAAACATCTGAAGGACAAGCAAAAGAAATCTAATAAGAATTGTAGGTAAGATACATTGGCAAATAGAGATTTTTATGAAATTCTAGGGGTGGACCGAAAAGCCACCCCTGATGAAATTAAAAACGCCTATCGCAGATTGGTCATGCAATATCATCCTGATGTTAACAAAGATGAAGGTGCCACTCAAAAGATGACTGAGATCAATGAGGCCTATGATGTTCTGAGTGATCCAAAAAAAAAACAGAAATACGACATGTACGGAGCAGCAGGTCTAGGAGATACTCCTGGTTCAGCCGGATATGGAGAGGGTTTTTCTTCAAACGTGAATGATTTTTTCCGAGGGTCCGGGTTCAGAGGTTCTGGTGATATTTTTGATGACATTTTTAGTGCCTTTACTGGTGGTGGTGCTCGTCAACAGTATCGTACAAAACCTATGGGCCGTCCTGGTGGAAACATTTCATTCAATACTGATTTAACATACAAAGAGGCCCTAGATGGGAAAAAAGTACAAGTTTCCTTAGATCACTTTGTTGTATGTTCTGAGTGCAGCGGTTCCGGCGCAAAGAAGGGAACTACCCCAGCAACTTGTTCAACATGCAATGGTAACGGGTATATACAACAGCAGCAACAGAGTTTCTTTGGAGTAGTCAACACAATCGGTGAATGCCCTACATGTAATGGTACCGGAAAAGTCATACAAGAAAAATGTCCCGTCTGCAATGGCTTTGGTCGAGTACGAAAAAAATCGACGATTGAAATCGATATTCCTCCCAATATCCCTGAGGGAACACGTATACGTTATGCTGGTTATGGTAATGCTGGTATTAACGGTGGAGAAGTGGGAGATCTTATTGTAACAGTCCGATATAAGAGAGATTCCAGATTTCAAAAAGATGGATCTAGGCTTGTTTATAACTGTCATGTGCCGGTAACAAAAGCAATTTTGGGTACTACAGTAACCATCCCCACTATTGATGGAACTGAGAAACTGAAAATTCTTCCAGGAACACAATCTGGAGAAGAGGTAACATTGAAGGGAAAGGGTCTTCCTACGAGGAGAAATCGTAGAGACGACTTGCTAGTTAGGATTCTTGTAGATATACCAAACTCAAAAGTGTTAAACAAGAATCAGAAAAAAGCATTGGAAGACATCGATTTAACTTTGTCTAATCAAAAATAAGCCATACTTCTACAAAAAGCCTTGTTATTCAAACAAGGCTTTTTGTATTCTTCTTTTCTTTCTCCCTATTATGAGTACAATTTGTATATGGATCTATATTTTAGCTATGGCATCGAAATGAATCCGCATTTTATGCATAGTGTTTGCCCTGGAGCTTTGTTTTATAGGGTTGGGGTGTGTTATCAATATCGTTTCCAAACAAACTCTAGTGGTGTAGCAGATATACAACCTTCCCACCATTCA
>DAIMET010000002.1:88413-95719 GCA_036725105.1 Calditrichota bacterium | reverse complement strand
GAGAATGGAAAAGCCCCTCTAAAAAAGTACCCCCATATAACAAAGTTAATGTAGGACCTGCAATAATGCCTAAAGCAAAAGCAGGATATGTTACAATGTTCAGTATTTTTCTTGATCGAATATCTGTAACTATTGAGATACCGCATACAATCAATGCGATGCAGTATAAGAGAATTGAATGAAAAGAACATTGATACATCATTCGATAAGACTCCTTGTAATCTCTAGGAACACTTTGGGGCTTTCGTTTCCATCTTTGTCCTGAGCAAACACATAAAAATAATTTACGCCGGGTTCAATTGCTACTTTTTCTTTCACAATTCCAGTATCGTCGATATATATGGAAGTTTCAAGTACCCATTTTTGATTTTTCCTCATGTACAGCTGGAGAAGAGAATTTGGTGTAGCTGTACCCGATAATAATCCATACTGCTCAACGGTAGTATCACTAGAAAAGGATACATTTGCGTATATACCTGTATATTGAATAACTTTATCCACTGTTCTGGTGAGACCCAATTTGTCTGTCAATACAAACTGAATATGGTTTTTTTTCTTTTTGAGAGAAATATCTGGATAAGAAAACTCTCCTGTTTTTTCATTCCAAGTGCCAAGTAACTCTTTCTCTCCCATCATTGCCTTCAAAGATATTCCAGGAGTAACGCGACCTTGTATAGAAACCTTTTTTTCAGGTGTTTCAAAAACTCCCTTATCGTTAAATCCATCAATTGAAAAGTACACATATCGCATTGCAATATAATCACTTGCACGTTGTCCATTGTGAGCAACAACCGAAATGTAGTATTTGACAAATTCACCTTCAGGAACATCAAATCGAGTGAACCACGCTTGTTGAAGCTTATTATCTATCATATAGTCTCGAATGTACTTCATTTGATCTTCGTTTTCAATAGCTCCAGGAGAAAATTGAATTTCTACTTCGTCTATAGATGGGTGTTGAATCTTTCGAATCTCATAAACAGGTACTTCATTACCATTCGCATAAATTTTCACCCCTGGTGTAACGCGATAGTACACAAAACCCTGCAGAGCAATACTCATATCAGTATCTTTTTTTTCTTGGGAAGGAATCAAAACAGATCCTAAAATGATAATAAGCAAAGCTGGTAAAATGAACATAATGATAGGAAAAAGCATTTTTGTGGGTGCCGTAGCTATCTCTTTTTCTACATTCGATCTACGTTTAGATCGTAGCTCTTCTGCTTGATTCATGATAACGGGTCTTAGTGGTGTACCAAGTTGTTCTCCTTGGATTACAGAGCTTAAAAAGCTTCGAAATTCTGGTGACTCGTTCCTTGCAAGTAAGTGTTCAAATGAGTCCACTCGATTAAATCCAACCTGAATATCATTGATAAAAACATCAAATTCATCTGCAAGAATAGTTGTATTCCTTTTCACATATTCTTCGACAGCCAATTGGAAATTCATCCCCGCAGCTAGGCAAAGTGCAATAAAATCCATTGCATCAGGAAGCTCAAGAGATATTTTCTTTGCTCTAATTTGTAGCAAAGAAGATATAAAAAACTCAGGATACACAAATCCTACTATGCCAAAAGCAATCGCATAAAAGTAGAAATTCGTGTTAGAGTTCCCCATTGCTACGATCAAAAGCAAAAAGAAAAAAAGAAGTGCGGTAAAAAACTTTAGTTTGTTAAGCTCGTCTGCATCCATCTCAAAAGGTTTACCAGCTTTTTCAAGTTTTGCATTCAACAGAGCGATAGATTCAGGATTTCTTTTTGTAGCAAGTGATTTAAACATGGGAAGAAGTTTGTAAAAAGCTTTGGACAAATTGTACAGAACTTCTACAATAAAATTTGGAGATTTATTGCGCTTTTTTTTCTTTTCTTCGATGCCAAACAATAAATCAGTAGATCGTTTTTTTTTGTCCTTAATAGAAAATAGTAAACGGATAATGATAAAACCTGTTGCTGCAAAGAGTATAAGTGTTAGAAGTGAGGTTTCAGTAAAATTCATCATAAGTCAATCTTCATTAATTGTGAGTTAATAAAAAGACCGGTAACTTGCATAAGAATAGCAAAAATAAGGAGCAAGATTCCTTTCAGAGTGTTGGTAAGTGCACTCCATCCAGAAGATACAAGGATCATTAATATGACATATGGGAGAAGTGCAATAATGGCAGTAGATAATCGCGTTTGAGCTGTACCAACAGCAATGCTTCTTCTCAGTTTCACTCGTTCTTTTAATACTACTTTAAGCTCTTCCAAAAAAGGAATAACATTCCCTCCTACCTGAGACTGTAAAACCAAAGAAGATACAAAAAGTTTTACTTCTGTATTGGGATATTTCTGTGTAAGGTCTTCGAGAGAATCCTTCAAAGTTAATCCAACGCGGTAGTTTAGGTGTATTTTGGAAAATTCACTTTTAGAAGGTTCGGGCATAGACATAGAAACAAATTCAAATGCCTGATCCAATGAGAATCCTGCTTTTAGAGAATTAGCTACAGCAGATAGCGTGTCAGGGAGCTGATTAACAAATCTGTTTTCTTTATCTCCTTTTTTCATTTGTATAAAAATCTGAAATGCAATCAAGCTCAATGCAACGAATAGTAATCCCATTACAATATTTTGGTCAAATACAAAGAAAAAGATGAAGAATATTCCAAGACAGATAAGAGAAAAAAGAAATAAAAATGTGATCGTATTCATAGATAGTTTTAATATATCTTGAACAGAACCCTCTCTAATTTGTTGAGCAGAATCACGCTTAAGTCTTTTTGCTTCTTTAGATTGATAATAGGGTTCAAATAATTCTTCTTTAGAAGTGTTATTTCTATTCATTTGATTTACCTAACTTCTGCATCACTTCTCGCATTTTCTCATTGTTGTCATTTGGGAAAGGAGAAGGAGTGATATCGATTTCTTGAGAATGATCAGAGAGTGGCTGTTTGTCTTTCTGAGCATTATACGTTTCCAGTTTGGTTTTAATTCGATCAGAATATGGTTTGTATTCATAATGACCTTGTAATTTCCCCTTCTCATCGCGACCATCCACTACAAATCGATATATATGATTAATCATCACTTGCTGATCTTGAAATGTTGCAAATTCTGAAATGGTGGTAATTCGTCTTGAACCATCTGAGAAGCGAGCTGTCTGTATTACGCATTCAATTGCACTAAATATCATTTCATGCAAAATGTATACGGGCATATCAAGTCCTGTCATATACACCATAGAAGTAAGGCGAGATAAAACATCTTTAGGAGTATTTGCGTGGACAGTTGTTAAAGAACCATCATGTCCAGTATTCATAGCTTGAAGCATATCAAAGGCTTCTTTTCCTCGAACTTCTCCGACAATAATTCTATCTGGTCGCATTCTCAAACAATTGATGACAAGATCCCGAATGGTGACCTGACCCTGACCTTCAATATTTGGAGGACGTGCTTCAAGCGCAATCACATGGGGTTGTTTAAGTTTTAACTCAATAGAATCCTCTACGGTAATGATTCTTTCAGAGGAAGGTATCGAACTTGAACATACATTTAACAGGGTCGTTTTCCCAGAACCTGTACCACCCGAAATGATGATGTTTGCTCTGGACCGGACTATAGAATGGATGAAATCTGCCATTTCTTTTGTCATCGATCCGAATCCAATAAGGCTTTCATAGTCCAGGATAGTATCTTTGAACTTTCGGATAGTAAGAGTGGGGCTTTTTACTGCAATAGGAGGAATCACGGCATTCACTCGGCTTCCATCTGGCAAACGAGCATCCACCAATGGACTTGATTCATCAATTCTTCTGCCCAAAGGACTAACAATCCGATCAATAATCTGTAATATCTGACTTGGAGATTCAAATTGAATGCTCGATTTAAACAACTTACCATCTCTCTCAATGTATACAGATTCAGGTCCATTAATCATGATTTCTGATATAGAAGAATCCTCTAATAATGGCTGAATCATACCAAAGCCGAATATTTCATTTAAAAGTCTATTGATAATCTGTTCTTGATACTCAATGGGGAGTATCCTTTTGGAGGCCTGAATAGTTTGAAGACATATGTTGCGAATTTTCAGTTTAATTTGCTCTGGATTGTCTTGTTTTTCTCTTAAAATCTCAGCGGGTGAAATCTCATCAAAAACACTATTTCGTATGTTTTTATAAAATTCCTCAGCTCCTTGAGTTTGTCTCATGATTAATTCCCATTCCATTCGAGAATGTTCTCCGCTAACTGCATGATATCTTTACGAATCACACCGTTTTTCGTTACGGCGGGGTACATATCGTTTAGTGAGGAAAATGCTACGCGGTTATCCTCTCGGATAGAACCATAAAGCTTATAAGGTAAGATTTTTTGGAGAATGGAATGAATCTTTTGATCTGCTTTTTTTGTCCTCCGATTGTATATTATTTCTGGTGGAGAATTGATTTTTAACCATTGAAATTCCTTAAGATAATTTACTAGTCGGAATAGAGAAGGAATCTCTGGTGTAAAAACAATAAAAGTTTTATCTGATTGTTCAAATACAATCTTAGAAACATCATTTACACCGGGGTCTAAATCAACAATGATGTAGTCGTAAATCAGTTTTAAGGTTCGGATTGCCTTACGAACTTTCCCATGATCAATTTCTTTCATACGTTCAAACGAGCCGGGAGAAACAACTATATCAAAATTGGGATAAATTTCGCTACGCTGCACAATATTATTTAATCGTTCTGGAGATAACTCGTCAGCGATTGTAAACAAATCTAGTGTCGATTGAGTTTTGTCGGGACTAATATTCGTAATTGCTCTTTGATCTCCATAGGGTAGACCAAGATCCATCAGGAGTATTTTATATGATTCGGTTAGATTTGCCAGAATAAGTGCTAAGTTAACAGAAATCAATGATTTCCCAACACCTCCCTTTGCAGATGTAAAACTTAACAATTTCCCCAGTTCTTTTGATTGCATTCCAGTATTGTGAAACTTTTTATCTTTGAATGTGGACACAAAGGCATTCATTGCAATTTGTGGAAGAGATTCGGGAGAAAAAGGGCGAGTAATCACATTTCGCGTAGCTGTTTTTACAATCTTGCGGATGTCAATCAAATCTTCTTGCTGCACAATTAAAACAATAGATGTAGAAGGATATCTAATGATAGCTTCTTCTAAGAAGTTAATCATGTTAATATTCTTGAGGTGGTAATCAAGAATTAAAATATCTGGCGAAAGCATGCGGATTTTTTCGTCCAGTATAAATCCGTCGAGAATAAGATCTTCGATTTTTAACATCGGGTTTTTGTCAAAGAAAGGTTGGAGCGTTTCAAGCTCTGAAGAATTTTCTAACGCAAAAACAACAGCTAGTTGATTATCAAACCCAAAACCGAGTCCCATTTTTTATGTCTCGGTATTTTTTATCAAGTGAATCATAAAATGACCCCCAAGATTTCTTTCAAGAATAACAGAAAAATGCATTTTTAAACTTAAAAAATCAATAGGAAGATATGCAGTATCGTTAATCTCTAAAATTGGGTTTATTCCTGTAGTTGACTGATTATCTACAGCATATTTTTTTTGAAACAGAAAGAATTCATATACATGTTGATCAAGATTTTGGATTGAAATCTTTTCTTCTTCAAAATTATATGTAAGTTCAGCATTGAACACACGAACCAGAAACCGAATAGGAATATAGATTTTCTCCTGGTAGATAAAAATATTGGGTTCATTGCTTTGAGGTTCTTCTCCATTCAAACCGTAGATAGCTTTGTCATAATTTATGGCAATCTCGGAAACAGATTCGGGTGAATTTGCGATTGTATAAGTGGCTTCATTGATAACATTACCAGCAGAATCTTGATACTGAATAGTAAATTGAATAAATTTTTCTAAATTGGGAGAATACAGGGTTAAAGAAAACGTGCTGTCTTCTGATAAGCTTGAAATCTTATATTCTACTGTAGGGGTCATATTTGTTATTGTATAGGAATTGCCCTTTTGCCAAGAATCATTACGAAAGGTAATGGTGGTTGGAACAAGTGGTGAGAGAAAAACATCATTCACTGATTTGGGAGAAACCCATTCTAAATAGTTTGAATTAACATCTGTATCGGGCTGTTTGGAGGTTTTTGGTGTTGCAAATGGATTGAATAAAAACATAAGCAATCCTACTACTGCGACAATAAGAATGATAGGAAGCCATAAGCGTTTATTTGAGGTATTTTTATTCATGTTGGAATCATGCTTTGTATTCTTCTTCATCGAAAATGTAGGAGAATGATTACCAGCGAAATCAACTTTAGGATGAGTCTTTTTTTGTGTTTCTGCATATACTTCTTGTTCTTGTAAACTCATTTCATCTCCAAAAGTTGGATTCTCTGTAGTTTCTTTTGCTCGGGAGTCCATCTTCAGATCATCGTTGATGATTCTCCGTATATCAATTTTATTATCTTGGTCAATTTTCACAGAAGGTCTATTTTTTATAGAAAAAGATACCGGTTTCCTTGCAGTATTTTTCTGTTGTAAATCCTTATACAATCCAGTATCTGAAGATACGTTAAATCCTGTTTGTGAAGTATGAGTGCTTTGCTTAGACTCAGGGTCTAGCTGTTCATATTTCTTATGACTAGGCAATGGATGGTCTGACTGCTTTCCCGTAAAATCTGTTAAAAAAGTTTCCAGTGCCTCTTGCATTTCTTCAGCTGTTTGAAATCTTTGTTCAGGTTGTTTTGCAAGAGCCTTTAAAACAATCCTCTGAAGTGTAAGTGGAATCCCCTTTTGAGATTCTTCGGGGAATCTTGGGACTTTTTTCAGATGCATATCCATTACTTCTACGGGTAGGGTGGAGTCAAAGGGTGGTGATCCAGCTAACATCTCAAACAATAAAATTCCTACAGCATAAATATCGGTTCTTGCGTCTGAAAAGGATTGTGTAATTTGTTCTGGGGCAGTATACTGAACCACACCTAAAAATTCACCGCTAGAAACACTTGATGCATCTTCTACTCGCGTAAAACCTAAAGAGCTAATGCGGGTGCGCCCTTTTTTGGGAACCATAACAACGTCTGAGTTCAAATCTCGGTGTATAATCTTTTTCTGATGTAGATATGACAACGCATCTAAAACTTCCAGCGCTATTGAAACACTTCTTTTGATAGAGAATTGTTCTCGTTTCAACAAATTCTTGACAGAACTACCTTCTACATATTCACGAATAACAAAATAGGTTCCATCCTCTTCAACCACATCTAAAAACCTTACAAATCCTGGATGTTCGATTTTCTTCATGGTTTGAATTTCTCGATTAATCCTTGTTTTAAAAGTTGGTC
>DAIMET010000002.1:5379-88313 GCA_036725105.1 Calditrichota bacterium | reverse complement strand
TCGATTTTCTTCATGGTTTGAATTTCTCGATTAATCCTTGTTTTAAAAGTTGGTCTGGATTCATTAGGAAGCTGTATCGTCACGGGGATATCTTTTACCAAGTCAACTCCGTAATACAATTTACTTAGAATTCTACGCAAAAGAAGCTTTTGAATCCGATATCGATGTTTTATTTCTTTACCAACATAAACGTCTGAGTCTAGAGAATAATCAATATCTTCTTGTTGTCCCATCGCTACACCTTCATCGTCTTCATCTTCTTCAATCTCTATTGGTTCACTTGCAGTATCAGTATCAGAAACAATATGTGTTTCTTCTTCTAAGGGTTCTGATTTTTCGGTGTCAGAACTTTGATATTCTACAACTGTATCTTGGGAAAAATGGTTCGTATCTTCTCTTCCCATTTTAGAATCATCGCTATCGGATTGAATAACAAAAAAAGAACCTTCTTCTTCCTCCTCGTATTTTGGTCGATAATACTGAGATACCTCTTGTAACTCTTGGATATCTTTTAAAACTTCTTCCATGTTTTGATAGCGTTCTGATTGCTTCTTTTTCAACATTTTCATGATCATACTAGAAGCTTTTAACAAAAGATCTGGTTTTAATTTTTTTGGTGATTCAGGCAATACATTTATATGCTGATAAGCAATATTAACAGACGTGTTTTCGTCAGCAAAAGGAAGTTGACCGGTGGCCATCTGATAAAAAACAACTCCCAGAGAATATATATCTGTGGTTGCGTTAATGTTTCCGATTTTGTGGTCAATTTGTTCTGGAGCACAATACGATAATGTTCCAACAATCTCAGCACTGATCTGGTCTGGATTGTCTAAGCTTACATTTCGAAAAAGTCCAAAATCAGTAACCATGACGTGTCCGTTATTATCGATCATGATATTGGAAGATTTGATATCCTGGTGAACGATACTTTTTCTATGCGTATATGCTAATGCTGTAGAAACACCCTGTAGGATGTTTGTAATAATGTCCAGAGAAAGTGAACCAGTTTCGGCAATCATCTGTTGAACGGTAAAACCTTCAATATAGTCCATGACAATATAATATTTCGATCCCTGTCTACCATAATCTAAAACTGAAACAATATTAGCATGTCGAAAAGAAGATAATAGGTCGGCTTCTTTTTGAAACCTGTCAATAAACTTCGTATCAGATGAAAGAAATTCAGATAATACTTTAATAGCAATGGGCTTGCTCAGAGTGGGGTGGGTTCCTTTGTAAACAATGGACATTCCACCTCTGCCAATTTCTTCAACTGCAATATATTTGCCGAAATGAACTTTATCCATTCATGACCCTCCAGACAAGCCGATGGTCAGAGTCGAACTGACGACCTGCTGATTACGAATCAGCTGCTCTGCCAACTGAGCTACATCGGCGAACAAACAGATAAGTATGGGCGGAACAGGATTCGAACCTGTGACCCCTTCCGTGTGAGGGAAGTGCTCTACCTCTGAGCCACCCGCCCATCCCTTGCAAAATTCTAAGTTAAGTATAAACTTGACTGCATAGAAGTCAATTAAACGCGTATACCATACAAAGGGGTTTTTATTTTGATAAGTGTTTGGATTGCCTTTCTGATGAGCATTTTAGGGTTTTTCATTGTATTGCATTTCGTTCAATCCATTTTGCATTATTCTGCAGAAAAATCGATTCAGGAAATAGGGCTTATTATTCGACGGGGTGCCTTTGCTTATCTTAGGCGGCAATATAAAATACTAGCTCCTTTTGTAGTGGGCTTTACCGTCCTTATATTATTTTTATTTTCGTTTGAATTCGCCATATTGTTTCTAACTGGATCCTTGTTTTCAATCGCAAGTGGATTTATCGGGATGAGTGTTTCAACAATAGCAAACTACAAAACTACTGCTGCTGCAAAAAAGAATATTCAATCGGCACTCCAGGTTTCGTTTACGGGTGGTTCAATCATGGGGATCGCCACATGCAGCTTTGGTATTTTAGGTCTATCTATAAGCTTTTTGCTTGCTCAATACTATACACAGCTTGCACCCATTGATATCCTTCTAGGTTATTCATTAGGAGCTTCTCTAGTGGCATTATTTGCACGCATTGGTGGAGGTATCTTTACAAAAGCTGCTGATATTGGAGCAGATATTGTCGGGAAAACGGAAGCGAATATTCCTGAGGACGATCCTCGCAATCCAGCAGTAATTGCAGACAATGTGGGAGATAATGTGGGGGATGTTGCAGGAATGGGCGCTGACCTTTTTGAGTCCTATATTGGAGCAGCCTATGGTTGTTTTGCTCTGATCGCACTTTTTCACCAGGGTAACATGGAGTATATTTCTTTTATTTTTACTCTTCTCTCGATTGGTTTCTTTAGTTCTATTGTGGTTATTTTTGTCGCTAGACAGATCTCCATGAAAGACAACATCAATCCTAATTTTATTATCAAAAATATTGGTGTTTTTTCTTCACTGTTAGCTATTGTCCTTACTTTTTTTGCAAGTTATTTCCTACTCCAGAATTTATTCTTCTTCTATGCAGTTACCGTTGGGATTCTTTGCGGGTCTATCATTGGTTTCATCACTGATTATTACACTGCATCGAAGCCCATTCGAATAATTGCTAGTGCTTCAGAAGCGGGAACTGCCAGTAACATTTTAAGCGGTTTCAGTTATGGAATGCAAAGCACTTTTCTTACTATCACAACAATCGTCATTGCAATCTTCATTTCGTACGCTCTCATGAACGTATTTGGAATTGCTTTGGCAGGCTTGGGTATGCTTATCACAGTAGCCGCAACCATTTCGGTTGATGCCTATGGTCCAATATCAGACAATGCTGGAGGAATTGCAGAAATGACTCACCAGCCTGAATATGTTCGGCAGAGCACCGACCAGTTGGACTCAATTGGCAATACTACTGCAGCTATTGGAAAGGGGTTCTCGATTGGTTCAGCTGCACTGACTGCCCTAACTCTGTTTAATACATTCACTCACCTAGATTCTGTTCAATCACTCCATATTTCTTTTGCCCTGGATAATCCTCAGGTTATTATTGGTCTTTTCATTGGAGGAATGCTACCGTTTCTTTTTTCTGCACTAACAATAAACTCTGTCACACAAGCAGCAACGCCCATGGTTGAAGAAGTACGAAGGCAATTCAAAGAAAAACCAGGACTACTCAAGGGATTATCTGAACCCGATTATGAAAAATGCATTGACATATCAACCACTGGAGCTATTAAAGGGATGATTGTTCCTTCCTTGCTTGGTGTTGTGTTTCCTTTTATCCTTTACATAACCATTGGTATTGAATCTGTTATTGGTCTACTCGCAGGAGCCTTGATTTGTGGAGTTACAATGGCAGTTTTCATGGCTAACAGTGGTGGTGCTTGGGACAATGCAAAGAAATATATTGAAGCAGGGCATCATGGAGGAAAGGGCTCTATGGCTCACATCGCTTCAGTAACTGGCGATACAGTGGGAGATCCTCTCAAAGATACAGCAGGTCCATCGTTGAATATTTTGATAAAACTTATATCCATCATTACATTGACTTTTATTCCGCTTTTTTTGTAATTTTTCAAAGGAGATCATATGAAACGAATTGGTGTTTTTACGTCTGGTCGTGATGCTCCTGGAACAAATGCTGTTCTACGAGCAATTGGAAGAACTTCCTTTGAACACTCCTATGAGCTCATTGCATTTCGCAACGGTATAAAAGGAGTGATTGAAAACGACTCATTCCTTTTAGACAGAACCTTCTTGTCTGGTATTCTACCGATTGGCGGTACGAAGCTTGGTACTTCTATCAGTGAACCGTATATCGATAATCACAGTACTATCACCGAAATCAAAAAGGTACAAGAAAAACTATCGATTACTTGCTTCGTTGGAATTGGTTCGTTTACAACCATGAGACTGTGTGCATTTATGAAAGTCTCCGATATTCCTATTATTGGAATACCAGCCACTATTGATAACAATATCCCTGGTACGGATTACAGTGTCGGATTTCAGACTGCAGTAAACTACGTTTCCGAATCACTGGATCGACTTCATTCCACTGCTAGTTCTCATCACCGCATATTTTTAGTTGAAGTGATGGGGGGTCAGTGTGGTTGGTTGGCACTTTATGGAGGTCTTACTGGAGGAGCCGATTTCATTGTTATTCCAGAAAAAGCCTATTCAATCCAGGAGTTGATTACGCATATTCGTAAACGCGAAGGAGAAGGTAAAAATTTCTCTATTGTAGTTCTTGCTGACACAGCTCAGCTTCCCGTCGATATCCCTGAAAAAGATAAAAAAACGATTACCGATCACAATGGTCTTTTACAATTCTTATCTCAAGAAGTAAGTAAAGAGACTAATATGGAGACTCGGCAACTAATCCTTGGTCATTTGCAACGCGGTGGATCTCCCCTAGCTAGTGATAGACTATTGGGAACACTTTTTGGAAATGCCAGCGTGGAATGCATTCGAAGAGGTCAAACAGGCATTTTGGTAGGCCAGAAGAATGGTCAAATCGAATATACAGACCTTGAGCTTATCAAAGATAAAAGACCAGTTGACTTACAACTTTTAAATATCGCCAAAATTTTTTACTAATAAAGGAGAAGTTCATGGAAACAAAAGCAACCCGATTTGGCTATTCCGAAGCTTTATTAAAACTTGGAGAAACAGATCCATCTGTAGTTGTCTTAGATGCTGACTTATCGAAGTCTACTACTACCAACACCTTTCATCAGAAATTTCCAAATCGAGCCTATAACATTGGTATCGCAGAACAAAACATGCTTGGGATCGCTGCTGGTTTATCGATTGCTGGCAAAACTCCCTATGTTTCTACCTATGGCGTGTTTGTTTCTGGAAGAGCCTATGATCAAATTCGAACAACAATTTGTTATACAAACTTAAACGTGAAAATTGGTGGAGCACATGGTGGAATATCGGTTGGACCAGATGGAGCTACTCACCAGGCATTGGAAGAAATTGGCCTTATGCGAAGTCTTCCCAATATGACCGTTATTGTACCTTGTGATTACCATGAAACCTATAAAGCCACAATGGCTTCTGCTACCATTCCCGGGCCTGTATATATTCGCTTTGGACGGGAAGCAATTCCTATTATCACTTCACTCGAAACTCCTTTTGAATTTGGAAAAGGAGCTGTGTTGAAGGAAGGGAATGATGTAGCCATTATCGCATGCGGTTCTATGGTATATGAGTCCCTTGTTGCTGCTGAAGAGCTTAAAAAAGAGGGAATTCATGCACGTGTTATCAATATTCACACCGTAAAACCTATCGATGAAGAAATTATCATTCAAGCCGCTCAAGAAACGGGTGCTATTGTCACAGCAGAAGAACACCAAATTATGGCTGGTTTTGGATCGGCTGTTGCAGAAGTGATTGTCCAGCATCATTCTGTACCTATGGAAATGGTTGGTATTGAAGATACATTTGGTGAAAGTGGCACTCCGGATGAATTAATGGTAGCATATGGACTAACTCATGGTGCCATTATCCGCAAAGTAAAAAAAGTTATCCAGCGCAAATAAGTTTTCAGTATGTCGAATAAAGAACGAGTTAGTTATTTAAAAGAGGTCATAAAAAAACAAGACTATTTTTATTATGTTTTAGATCAACCTCAAATGACGGACGAGGAGTATGACTCTCTTTTTCAGGAATTACTCCGATTGGAAAAAGAACATCCAGACCTTCGTACTTCAGATTCTCCAACTCAACGTGTTGGACACAAACCTTTGCAATCATTTCCACCCTTTTCTCATCCCAGCAAAATGTATAGCCTTGACAATGCTTTTACAGATGAAGATATTCAAAATTGGATTCAAAGATTATCCCGTATTACAGATATATCGAAATGTACGTTTGTTGGTGAACCAAAATTAGATGGTCTATCGATAGAGATTTTGTATGAAAATGGTGAATTCATCTCAGCTGGTACCCGAGGTGATGGAACTGTTGGAGAAGATGTATCACAAAACGTCAAAACCATTCGATCTATTCCTCTATCTGTACACCCATTTGCAAAACTTCATTCCGTAGAGATTCTCCCTTCTTTCCGAGTACGTGGTGAAATCATTATGCAAGAAGAAGATTTTCTTCGATTAAACCAAGAACGTGAGAAGCGAGGAGAACCACTCTTTGCAAACCCTCGTAATGCAGCAGCTGGGTCTCTAAGGCAACTTGATTCTTCTGTTACAAATCAGCGAAAACTCACTGCATTTTTCTATTTCATGACTGATTTTGTAGAATCATCTAAAACTTCGCTGCAACATCACACAGATACACTTTCTTACCTGCGTAATCTTGGTTTTCCCGTAAACCCAGAAATTCAGAAACTTCATACTATTGAGGATGTTTTTTCTTATCAGCAACTTATCCTTGCTAAAAGAGCTCTTCTTCCTTATGAAATCGATGGAGCAGTATACAAAATAAATGATCGTCATCTATGGTCAACGCTAGGTACAACATCTCGAGCTCCCCGCTGGGCTATTGCATATAAGTTTCAAGCTGTCAATGCTACTACCCTTCTTAAAGATATTCGCATCTCGGTCGGGCGAACTGGGATACTAACTCCTGTTGCTGTTTTAAAGCCTGTTTCTATTGGAGGAGTCACTGTTTCAAGTGCTACCCTACATAACGAAGGAGAGATTCAGCGAAAAGATGTTCGTATTGGCGATACAGTTGTTGTACAAAGAGCAGGGGATGTGATCCCCGAGGTAATGCGAGTTGAACTATCAAAAAGACCGACCGACGCAAAAGTTTTTCAGATGCCTACTCATTGCCCTGTTTGTCATACAGAAGTCCTGAAAAATCCCGAGGAGGCCTATATTCGGTGTGTGAACCTAGAATGTCCTGCACGAATAGAAGAGATTTTTGCCCATTTTGTTTCCAAAAATGGGTTGGATATTGAAGGTCTTGGCAAAAAGCTGATCCAAAAATTGCTAAACGAAAAGATCGTTCGTTCCATACCTGACATTTTTATAATTCAGGATGAAGATTTAATGCATTTAGAAGGTTTTCAGGAAAAACTTGCACACAAAGTTGTTCAATCGATCCAAGAAGCAAAAAAACGTCCTTTATGGCGTTTTATTTCAGCCATTGGCATTGAAGGTGTTGGAGAAAACACTGCTAAGCTTCTCTGTAAGAGTTACAATACAATTGATGATCTTTTGGAAGCTACTTTTGAAGATCTTTATCAAATCCAAGGCATAGGAACAGAAACTGCAACCAACATCCTACACTATATCAATCACCCAAAAAACATTTCTATGATACATAAATGCAAGGAACTAGGTTGCAGTTTTACAAACGACTTGCACACTTTACAAGATACTTCTTTGCCCTTACAAGGAAAATCATTTGTTATTACGGGGACACTTTCCATTTCTAGAGATGAAATGAAAAAGCATATTGAAAAACTCGGGGGTTTCGTAAAGAACTCGGTATCCAAAAATACAGATTATTTGTTGTATGGGGATAACCCGGGGTCAAAGTATGAGAAATCCTGTGAGTTAAAAGTTCCTTGCATTACAGAGAAAGAATTTGAGGAATTAGTCGACTAATTCTTTAGCAATTACATTTTTTATCAAACATTTACATCATTAGAACAACAAAAAAAGCCCTCTTAGCAGAGGGCTTTTTTTGCTTCTAGTAAGGAATTAGCTTTATTGTTTTGGGTAGATCAAAGTGATGGTTTGTGTTGTGCCATCCCAACCGACTTCTGCACCGAATGTTTCAGCACAGAAACGTAGTGGGACCATCGTTCTACCATTGATAATGGTGGGTGGTGCATCTAGAATCATTGGCTCACCATTGACCATGGCAGTACTTCTACCGATCCAGAGCTCTATGGTTTTGCCAAAGAATATGAGGGTAATCTTCTGTGTTGCTCCATCCCATCCAATTTCAGCACCAAAGGTTTCAGAGACGAATCGCAATGGGACCATCGTTCTACCATTGATAATGGTGGGTGGTGCATCAAGCTGTACCAGTAAACCATTAACTTCTGCCTGTTTGTTTCCTATTCGAAGGATAACAATCTTTTTGTCGGGATATACGATGTGTAATTCAACAACACTTTCGTTACCAATTTTATCGACAGCTTTGATCACGAAAGTATTTACATCTTTTTCAAGAGTAACTTCGTAAGCAAATTTACCGCCCTTGCCCAGTTCAATTTTTTTATCATCAATGGTTACGACCACACCTTCTTCATCGCATTGTCCAATGATATAGAAGCGTTCTTCAGATGTAATGGAATAATCTGGGGTGGTGATAACTAAATCGGGTGGTTTGGTGTCTAGGTAAATCTCTAGAGTTTCTTCGCCTTTATTACCTATGTCATCTTCAGTTTCCACTAAAATCTCGTTTTTGCCTTCATCTAGTTCAATAAAGAATTCAAAGTAGCCGTCTGCGTCAAGTTCTGCTTCTTCATCGTTGATGAAAACAAAAGCAGTGGGTTCTGTTTTTCCCTTAAGAGTAAACTCTTTTTCTTTGGTATAAAGTTTCTTATCCAGTTCAATGAGTTCGGATAAATCCCATTCAATCACAGGGGGTTCTTCATCAACTACAGTAATCAAGACAGGCAAAAGAACTTGTCCACCGTTGGTGTTAAAAATAACTCTTCCTGAATAATCTCCTCGGTCTAAATTCCAAGTATTAACGGTAAGAAGAGCTTTTTCGGTATTGTCATCTACTTCTTCAATATCAATCGATAGCCAATCCTGATCGGTTTCTACAGTTCCTTCTAACCCTTTGATTCCTGTATTTTCGAGTGCTAGTTCAATTTCTGTAATCGTATTTCTTTCTACTTTGTCCATCACTATGCGATCTGGGTCAATTTCAAGTTTTGGAGCAAGAGTCTGATAACAGAATATTTGCCCTGTTCCTGTAAATATAAGTCTTCTGTTATACAAAGCAACATGTTTAATCTGATCATCAAGTTCTTCTTTCCACAATTGCTTCCCTCTACGTGTTGCATCTAAAACCACAACAGAAGTGTCTACAATCAAACCCTTATTGTCAAGTCCCCAACCAGCTACTACAACGTAATCATTCGTAACTGCTATAGATGTTCCATATACTAGATCCCCTACACTTTTTGACCAATTGCGGCTTCCATTACTTTTGTTTATGGCCCAAACTTTTCCTGTTCTATCTTGAATAAATACATTGTCATCATTGCAAACAGGAACATTTCCAAAACACCAAACACCATTCTCTTTGTATTCCCATTCATCTTTTCCAGAATCTAAATCGTGAGCAGAAACAACTAATTCGAGAGTATTTGCAGAAATATCAATTCTGCTCCTTGCATAATAAAGCTTATCTCCATCACTGCTAATACCCGCACCAGCAGATCCATTGGCATCTTTTATATCCCACACAATAGAACCAGTATCGGAATCAAAGCAATACAGGTAAGAAGGAGTTATAAAGAAGACAGAATTATCACTAAGACCATAACTAGCAGTAGCGGCATAAACATAATCGTCAACAACTACACATGGAGAGTCCCATTCGAAATACCATGCTCCATCAACATCTGTTTCCCAAATGATGTCACCAGTTTCTCCGTCTAGTTTTGCAATGTGAGATCCATCGTCAGTTATTGTGTACTTAGCATCTTCGTCTTCAACATC
Source organism: Calditrichota bacterium (assembly GCA_036725105.1). GTDB lineage: Bacteria > Caldisericota > Caldisericia > UBA6126 > UBA6126 > JAGLCW01. The sequence continues at coordinate 78,658 of DAIMET010000002.1, read as the reverse complement.
TTTTGCAAAGGATGATTTGACATATACTGCTGAATCACTTATCGTTACAGGACCGGATGCTGTACCTACTAAAGATGTACTCCATTCAATATCTCCATCTTCAAGAGTTAACGCAGTAACTTGGGTTGCATTTCCTGCACCTTTTGCAACAAATGCATGGCCTGTAGATACAATAACTAATCCAAGGTATTCATCGATGGCAGGTGCACCACTAAATGCATATTTTCCATCAACCTCACTACGCCAAATTTCTTCTCCAGTTTCAAGTTCAATAGCAATAACTTCGGAAGTCGAGCCTTGTAGATTTGACATATATTGAGTATAGAGAATTCCGTTATATACAACAGACCCATCGCCTAACATTTGACTTCTACCAGCATCACTATCCCAAGGCCAATCAGGAGATTCTTCATACTCTTCTCCGAGTTCTGTATGAGACATGGCAGACATTTTCCCATTATAATAAGCGGTAAGCCACGGATCGTTTCCCATAGGATCTTCGGGATTTGGGTTCATACCAGAAGATGCATTAACAGATAGAAACAGTCCAAAGAATAATAAAAATGCTATCATCAAGCTTGTAAATCGTTTCATGGTCCCTCCTGTCGAATTAATTGGATTTTTTTTCGGAGTCTTTATTCTTTGCATTCTCGCTTTCAGGTAAAGCCTTGATGGTTTGTTTAGCATGCATCATGCTTTTTCCTTCAAAGAATGCATTCTCTTCAATAATGAGTTTATCAGCTGAAATTTCTCCTATAACTTTTCCTGTGTCGTGTATCTCCAGCTTTTCAGAACAAACAATATTTCCTTCAACTTCGCCCATTACGGTGAGGTTGGTTACCTCAATATTGGCTTCAACCAAGGAGCCTTCGCCAATAATTACATCGGCGTCGCCTTTGATGAGTCCTTTTATTTTTCCGTCAATACGAACATTTCCTTCGACAAAGAAACTTCCTTCAATAAAAGTACCTTTGCCTAGAAAGGAAGTGGAAGAAGATCGGCTAATCTTTTGATCAGATTTGGATCCAAATGCCATATATCACCTACCTATTATGGTTCTACAGCTAAGTTGTTGACTAGTAACTGATACCCCATAAAACTTTCTTGAGCACTGGGATGTAGTCCAACTTTTGCTATTACTTGTCCTTTTTCCACGCTATCACCCACATTGATTTGAAGATCATAGCAGAAAATATACCGTGAAAGAGTAGTGTGTAAGTCTTCACTCTTATGGGTAATTTCAATAACATATGTGGAGGGGGTAACTTCTTCAACTTTTGTGACTTCTCCACCGGCAGTGGCTTTAATATATGTCCCGTAAGGAGCTAAAATTTCGACTCCAGGTGTTGAAATATATTTTCCAGACCGGGTTGGATAACCATTTATTGGCAAACCTGTGGGCGTGATACGTAAACTGTCTTGGATTGCCTCTTGCCTGAGTTGAGAAGTTTCCAGCTGATCAGAATGATCTTCTATGGTTGGGTAAGAATCAGCTATGGTAGAGGCTGGTTGAGCTTTCGCCTGGCTATGGCGAACAGTATATAAAAAATCTGAGAACTCTTTGTTTGAATAGGGTAACTCTAAAGAATTACATGCATCTTGTTCGGTTGAAGAAGCTTTGGAAAGAAATGTATCCGAAATATTTATAAAAGCTTCTGTCTTGATGAGAGTTTTTTTTACTTTGATCTCTCTGGATAAATCTTTGTCATCTGCGTCCATAATGATTTGAAATCGTTGATAAAAGGATGTCACGTTGGTTTGGTAATACCAATATTTGTAACCGATCCAGGAAAAGAATCCTACTAAAAGTGCCAATCCTGAGATGGCGATGATCCGAAATGGTTTTGTAAGGGATATCTTAAATGAGCGTGGATTATGGGAAGAGACAATCAGAATTGTGCCGGGTTTTGTGTTCTTTGGATTAGCGAGGGACATGTTTTTTCACCAAGGAATTAAATTGTTCAGGATCAATTGCATCGGATCCGTATCGGACTTCATAGTGAACGTGAACACAGGTAGCAGTTCCAGTTTTTCCAGCTTTTGCGATTACTTGCCCACGTTTAACATATTCACCTTCGTGCACCATGTTTTTTGAATTGTGCGCATAAAGAGTAGAAATGCCATCTCTATGGTAAATAATAATAAAATTACCATATCCGTAACCAGAGGAAGATTTGATGACTCTTCCTGCTGCAGTTGCAACTATATCTTGCCCATAGTAGCCGGAGATGTCTACTCCGGTATGCCAATCAGGAGTGCCCCAAACGGGGTGAATTCGGTAGCCGAAGCCTGGGTCTATAGAACCTGGTAGGGGAAAGCCTAGGGGAGTTTTTTCCCATTGTAGCAAAAACTCATCTGCAGCTAAGGAAAGGATTTCGTTGTTTGTAATAATCTGGTCTAATTTTTCTTTTTGATTGATCAGATTTTCTTCGATCGTTAGAGCAGTTTGTAGGTTAATGCTGGCTAAATTGTTGAAATATCCAGAATAACGGGTAATGTCAGATAAGTAGTCGTCAGGATTTAAGTTGATGGAAGCCAATTTCAGGCTTGTTCGATTCTTTGAATCGGCATTTGCAATATGTTGCATTTTTTCCAGATTTTTCTGTTGAATTTCGTGAATAACTTCAAGTTCTTTCTCAATTTCATCCAGTTCTTCCTGTTGTAACAATTCTGTTTCTTCCAGAGAAAGACCAGAAATTTTTACAAATTCTGTTTTGTAAAAATTATATCGCTGAACAAGACGGAATGAGACAAACAAAAACACGAGCAAAACAATAAGAGCTAAGAAAACCCAGATAGATGAAACAAAAAAATTCTTCGAATTTCCTCTCGAAGGCAAATAAATAAAGTTGAATCCGTGTTTTTCGATATTCATGGCTCCATCATTATGCAATAAGATTTACATTCATTTTGCCTTTTTGGATTCATTTGTCAAGAATAGGGCATAAAAAAAAGCCCCGGAGCTAACCAGGGCTTCATTAACAATGTTTTTATGCTATTCTAGAACAATACATTCAAGGGGACATGCGTCTACACATGCACCGCAGCTAGTACATTTATCTGGATAGGTCAATTCACAAATATCGTCGACCAGCTCTAAAGCTTCAACAGGACATCCATCAACACAAACCCCGCAACCAGTGCAACAATCAGCATCAATTTTTGGTAAAGCCATTGAATCCTCCTATACGAATGTTTTTATGCATTATATACATCCTTTTCAAAAAAAACAAGATGAAGAAGTTACAGTTCTTGTTTTGTAAATTCATGCCAATAAGTTTGTTGGTATGTAAGTTTCTGATTCTTTACATGTACAATATCGATTGGCTTTAATGCCAACCCCTTGGAATCAAAGCCCCTTAGATCAGTAAGAAAACCAACTTCTGTCAAATCACTGTTTCGAAGCTCTTTATATAGTTGAACAATAGACCCAGAACCAAAGGTAGATACTGCATAGTCAAGCAAAATCATCTCGTCTGCTCCTAGTGCAGCGTACAGATCGGGGGGTTGTGCAAAAGTATTCACATAATCTTGATAGAAAGAAGATGAAATAAAGGTGGGTTTTTTATCGAAAAAAGACAGAAAAAAATACGTATTCTCCCAATCGCTTTGTAGTTGGAAGTCACTACTGGGTAGTGTAGACAAAATAAAAGGAACATGAATCTGAAAATCTTTCCGAGCACTCATTAGAAAAGGTTGGTACAAAGTGTCTGATATCAAAAGAAAAACTGCATCCACATTCGATTGTGATATTTTTGCAAAGAAAGCATTTGGATCAATCTCACTTGGATTTTGATATCCGATCTCCATCACTGTAGCATCCATAATTCGTCCTTCATCTACAAGGCCTTCTTTGAGTGAAACTAAACGGTCATTGGATTGATCCACAATGATGCATATTCTTTTTTTCTGCATTTCAGAGATTGCATAGCGAGCACTTAACTTTCCCTGGTAGTAAGGATTTTGGTTCAAAAGAAGAGTCGTTTGAACTTGATCGACAATGCTAGCTTGATAGGAATTGCATATGAAAGTTCGTTCCCATGTATCAGCAACATATTTAGCAATTTGTGCACATTCTGCTGATGGAGTGCCCATCATAATACCATGGGTATGTTTTTGAAAGAATTCTCTGAATGCATTTCCAGCAACTTCGGGGTCTCTCCGAGTGTCAAAATAGTAAAACTGAAAAGCAGAGTTCATTTTAAGCTTGTTGGACTGTAATTTACGACCATTGGAGAGAGATGTATACATGGTGGAAACCTGCGAAGACTGATCTTCGGCAAAACCCACGTGGAGGATGTTTTTCTGTGAACACCCTGCAAACAAAATCATACAAAAAACACAAAATGCAACTGCAAATACCGAATACTTCATCAGTTTTGTACCCATTCCATCATCGGTTCATCGAAATAGCGAGAAACAAAATCAGCAACACGAGGATATGGTTTTAAACTTGTGTAATCGTACTCTTCACGATGCGTAACCAGAATTTGAAAATTAAGTGCGTTTGTGTGCTGATCTAGAAGAATATCTGCAAATCGATCCATAAACAAACACAAATGCGCATCCTGGGTAAGAGATGTATTGGAATCCAAGCTATCGACTATGGAATGCAAAACGGTGCTAAGATTGCTAGAAGAAGGGTTTAGGTCAACAGCATACGGCTGAATAAAGTCAATGTATTCGTCATAGTCTTCAGCCAAATCCTTTATGCTATCATCAAAAGACTGGATAGAGTCTTCCACTGATAAATAGAAATTTTCCTCTGATGAAAAAAAATCTTCCAGAGACACTTGGGCAAAAAACTCTTCACGCTGAGTAGGATCTGTTAAATCATACCCTTGAGAACTTCCCAAAGTAAGCAAATCTGGATTGTCAGGAGAAAAAAGGTTGTCAACAGAAATAAGCAAAGGATAAGCATTATGGTACAATTGCTGGATAGTCATCATATTCAATTCATCAAACGAATCTAACTCATTAAAAAAGTTGTCGTAAAGTTGTTCCAATTCATTCCATTTTTCTTTTACATGATTCTTCCTCAAACCATAAGCGTGGCCAGGACGCTCATTTTCATAGTCAATCATTTCCTGGACGATCTCTTGCCCTTGGATATTGGTTTCATGAAATAGCGGTTCATAGACACTCAACCATTCTTCCGGTAAAAATTCTGCTTCTGGTAGCTCAGAAGACCCGATCGACATCATTGCAACTTTTCCCATTTTTCCAAATTGTGTAGCTACGGTGTCCCCAACAATCAAATCAGGAGTGTTTACAATCTGGAAAACAAGAAAAGCATTACGGCAGGATAAATCGTTTCCTCCTTCATCAATGGAACAAATACTCATAATGTCTCCATCTAATTCGTCAGTACGGAAGCTGATTGAAGATATATCTGTACCTTCAATTGGAGATTCATTAAGTATACTAGCTACAGGAATGAAAAGAGTATCCACATTCTGCCACTCTTGCGTGCTATTTTGTATATGCAAATCTAGCATTTCTTTGTACAAGATCATTTTCTCCAGCTCCATGAAACTATACAACTTTTCTCCAAGAGAATCAGAAAATCCAGTAACTTCAAGATCACAAAAATCAGAATCGTGATATTCCATGGAGGAAGGGATCTCGAGAATATAGTCTGAAAGATTGGCATATTGATCAATGTAAGAACCAGCTGTAGAGTAAAACCAATTGGCTACGTCATCATGACTATTGGTATATTGCAAAAGTAAATCAGCTGCAGATTGATAATTTTGTAGCATCACTCCAGTATGAAGAATGAATCGGGCATATGTAGAAGATTGATCCAATCGAACTTGATAAAGAATTGGCAAAGATTCTTTTTCTGCAACTTGAGCAGCTAAAACGGCCTGATCAACAGAAGTTCGAAGCTTTGTTTTAAACATGATTACTTTCCCAATATCAATCGCTGCAATGCCTATTACAACCAAAAATAGTATAAAAATTGCATATAGAATAATGACCTGTCCAGTCTCAGAAGAAGAATCTTTTTTTAGTAGTTGCATAGTACTCCTAAGAAAACCAATATTGGTTGACAGAATAAAAAAAACTACGGTTGTTTAATATCATTCAAATATTATAATTCAAAACTGTACGCATATTATATACTTTAACGAGGTAGAATAAATATGAAAAGACGGGAATTGGGCCTTAGCTTGTTAAAAGAAAATCCGTATCATGTAAAAACCTTTGATGAGTATCCTGTCTCTATGACGGACGAAGAAATTGCGAATTTCTGCAAACAAATTCGGCGGGATATTGTCATATCAACATTTTCCGGTGGTTCGGGACACCCGGGTGGATCCCTCTCTGCTACCGAAATGATGGGTGTTTTGTGGACTTCCTTTCTACACCACAAACCCTCTCTGCCAACATGGGAACACCGTGACTACATGATTTATTCTAAGGGTCACGTGAGTCCGCTTATATACTCTCTCTATGCTGAGACAGGGTATATTAATCGTGAGCTTTTATCTACCTTCCGAGAATTTGGTTCTCCCCTCCAAGGACACCCTGCAAAGAGTAAATTGGATTGTATTGAGGTATCTACTGGCTCCTTAGGACAAGGCTTATCGGTCGCTGCAGGTGTTGCCATGGGATTAAAGCAAGATAATAAAGCTAATCGGGTGTTTGCTCTATGTGGTGATGGTGAGTCCCAGGAAGGTCAGATATGGGAAGCCATCATGAGCGCTGCACATTACCACCTAGACAACCTGATCCTCTTTTTTGATTACAACAACCTTGAAATAGATGGATGGGTTGAGGACGTTATGGGCATAGCCCCTGTTAAAGAAAAATTTGAAGCATTTAACTGGCATACCGTTGTTGTTGACGGTCATAATATAGGCGAAATAAAAGAGGGAATTCAAACTGCTCTTCAAAACAAAAATCGCCCCACCGTTATTATTGGCAAAACAATCAAGGGCAAAGGTGTTTCTTTCATGGAAAATCAAGCCGATTGGCATGGTAAAGCTCCAAACGAAGAACAAATGACTATTGCCTTAAATGATATTGCATAGAGAGGTTAATGAATGGACAAGTTGATTCACACTCCACTTTACGGAGAACATGTTAAACTCGGAGCCAATATGGTTCCGTTTGTAGGGTTTGAAATGCCCATTGTGTATACTTCCATGATTGAGGAACATATGGCTGTTCGTGATCATGCTGGCTTGTTTGACGTATCACATATGGGAGAAATTTTCATTGACGGAAAAGATGCTTTGGCTTTTACAGACTACCTCATTACAAACAAACTTAGTAATACACAAGATGGTGATATTAAGTACTCTGCAATGTTGTACGAAGATGGCGGAGAAGTTGATGATTTACTAGCATATCGTTTCTCCGATGAAAAAGTCCTTCTTGTTGTTAATGCATCGAATATCGAAAAAGACTACTCTCACATCCTTTCGATTAAAGAATCTAGACCTGATTTACATTGCACAATTTCCAATGTATCAAATCAATGGGGTCAAGTTGCTTTTCAAGGACCTAAAGCTGCATCAATTCTACAGAAAAATACTCCATCTGACCTTGATACAATGAAGAAATTTACATTTCAAGAAATTACTATTGGCGGTGTTCAAACGATTACTTCTAGAACAGGATATACAGGAGAAGATGGGTTTGAAATTCTAGCCCCCAATGATCAAATCGCTACTATTTGGAAACTACTTTTGCAAACAGGAGCAAATGAGGGCGTGCTTCCATGTGGATTAGGATGCAGAGATACCCTTCGTTTTGAGTCTTGCCTATGGCTGTATGGCAATGATATTGATCAGACAACCAATCCTATTGAGGCAGGACAAGGATTTGCCGTAAAACTCGATAAAGATTTTGTAGGAAAAAGAGTTTGTCAGGAAGCAAAAGAAAACGGTCCAAAACGTAAACTCACAGCTTTAGAAGTAAATAGTAAAATGATCCCCCGACATGGATATACAATTTATTTCGAAGGCAATGAAATTGGGCAAGTTACCTCCGGTAGCTATTGCCCCAAAATTGAAAAAGTGTGTGCATTGGGCTATATCCCTTCTGGTCTTTCCGCTGTAGGAAACAAAGTACAAATAAAGATCAGAAACAAAGATGCTGATGCTATTGTTGTAAAAAAGCCATTTTATAAAAAAAATTGATGTTTTGATCACTTACAAAGGAGTCGGGAATGCAAATTTCGAATCGTACCAAGCATGCAAAAGCCGAAGGAGCTTTTGAAGTTTTAGCTAGAGCACAACAAATTGAAAGAGAAACTGGCGTTAAAGTTGTCCACATGGAGATTGGTGAACCTGATTTTCCAACCCCCAAAGGCATTGTTGAAGCCTGTAAAAAATCTCTAGATGATGGTTTAACTCACTATACACCCGCAGGTGGTATCCCTGAGTTTCGCGGAGCAGTTGCTAGGCATCTTAGCAAAACAAGAAACATCACTGTTGATCCAGAAAATGTCCTCATTGCTGCAGGTGGTAAACTTTTAATCTATGCAACTTGTGTTACTTTTTTAGAACCGGGAGATGAATGTATTGTACCAGATCCAGGATACCCTCCCTATCAATCTGCTATTAGTCTTGCAGGGGGAATACCCATTCCTTTACCACTCACAGAAGAAAATGGCTACCAGGTTACAGCAGAAGAATTAGAAAAACGGATTACGCCAAAGACAAAACTCATTATCATTAATACCCCTCAAAACCCTACCGGAGGAGTTTTATCGAAAACAGAACTTGAAAAAATGGCAGAAGTTGTGAAAAAAAGCAATGCCGTTGTTTTTTCTGATGAAATTTACTCCGATTTAATCTATTCAGAAGAGGACAAGCATTTTTCTATTGCAAGTGTACCCGGGATGCTTGATCGCACCGTACTGATGGACGGGATGTCAAAAACCTTCTCTATGACTGGTTGGAGATTGGGTTATGCTGCTGTCCCTCACCAGTTTTATGGTAGTATGAAAAAAATTGTAAACAATACAGTGTCTTGTTGTCCTGCTTTCACCCAGATGGCTGGTATTGAAGCTTTAGAAGGAAACAATCCTGAAGTTCATATGATGTGGGAACACTTCAAAGAACGAAGAGACGTTATCTATACCTTAGTTAATGAAATTCCTGGCATGAGCATGATTAAACCAAAAGGTGCTTTTTACGCATTTGTTAATGTTAAACCCATCTTGGATAAATATCATCTAACCTCTGCGGATCTAGCAGAAATTTTCCTTCAAAAAGCTTTTGTCGCTTGCCTTAGTGGAAGCATTTTCGGTAAGCAGGGAGATTCTTACATACGTTTCTCTTATGCTACTTCCAAAGAAGATATTCAAAGAGGAATGGCTCATATCAAAAAGCTTATTGAAACAGAATATCCCGTATAAATGATTGTTCAAAAGGATTTTCGATTTGATGCTGCTCATTTCTTAACACATTACAACGGCAAATGCGAATCCTTACATGGACACACGTACTATTTGTCTGTCTGTATTGAAGGAGAGATAGATGAAAACACCGGTATGGTCATTGATTTTCTGGATATCTCTTCCATTGTCCAACAAGTTATTCTATCGAAATTAGACCACAGCAGCCTTAATGATTTTTTCGAAAATCCTTCTACAGAATATATTGCAAAATGGATATACGATTCCCTGGTTCCTCACTTCCATCATACCTTCTATCATTTGTCTTCCGTCCACTTATCGGAAACCCCCACAAGCCATGTTACTTACACAAAAGAAGACTATGCGAGACATTCAGAACGAAATTGACAACCGTAAAGTAAAAATCGATCGGGTTGGCGTACAAGATGTACGCTACCCGATCTCCATTTCTGACCAAGAAGGTATCCTCCAATCTACTACTGGACTCGTTAGTCTATATGTAGACCTTCCAAAGCAATTTCGAGGAACCCATATGAGCCGTTTCATTGAAATACTCAATATTCATCGTGATAATATTGCAATTCTTTCCCTTGAGGGCATATTGCAGGACACAAAAAAAGCTTTGAAAGCAGAAACTTCTCATATAGAAATCCAATTTGTTTTTTTCATGAATAAAACAGCCCCCGTAAGTGGTATTAAAAGCTTTCTATCCTATGATTGCACGTTCATCGCATCCAAAGCTGTCGACTTTGATTTTATCATGAAGGTAAAAGTTCCAATCCAGCTCCTATGCCCTTGTTCGAAAGAAATCTCCTCGTATGGTGCTCATAACCAAAGAGGCTTAGCTTCTGTTTCAATTCGCATGAAGCATGGTCACCAAAACATCGTTTGGATTGAAGAAATCATAGATATCTGCGAAAATGCTGCTTCTTCTCCTATATACTCTTTGCTGAAAAGAAAAGATGAGAAATATGTTACAGAATATGCCTATGACCATCCTCGCTTTGTAGAAGATGTAGTTCGAAACATTTTTCTTCCGTTGGATCAAGATCCTCGAGTTTCATGGTTTTCCATCGATGTACTCAGTAACGAGAGTATTCACAGTCACAATGCATATGCACAGGTTGAAAAGGACAAGCGTTAACTATGTTCAGTCTTGTACACCCCTCCAATGTTCCTATTGCTCTTCAAAATGTGGGTTGTACTGAAGATAGCCACCCTATCTTTCTCAAAAAAACCAATCTTTTGTGCATTCAGGCCAATCACGTTGGATTCAGAGAAGCAACCATACTAAAACAAACTTTTCTTCGACATGGTGGTGATGTTGCAGTTCATAAAAATGTTTTGGATCATGCAATAGAAGATTCTACCGTTCTAATGATAGGAACAGAAGATATTTTTTCTCATTGTATCGAAAGTTTAACTCGTCAGAACTACTTCCATATTCCTGTTTTTCGAGAAAACTTGAAGCAGTTTCTTTCCATCATTCTACGCAAACAGAATACAGTTTTTCCTCTGTTAATGGGTATTCTCAATGTAACACCCGATTCTTTCTCCGACGGGAATGAATGTATGACAATGGAAAATGTGCTTCTTAAAGCTACGAAGCTTGTGGAGGAGGGTGCTGACATTCTTGATATAGGTGGAGAATCTACACGTCCTGGAGCTACATTAATTCAAGAACAAGAAGAATACAAACGAGTCATTGCACCCATCAAACAAATTCATCAAAAATTCCCCCGAATTCCCCTATCTCTTGATACACATCGAGTTTCAATCGCAAAAGCGGGTATTGATCAAGGCGTCCGCATGATCAACTGTGTAAAAGTGACCAAAGAGATGATTGAATTGGTTGCTCAATACCCTGATGTTCAGATAGTTATCATGCATATGAAAGGAACTCCTGAAACAATGCAGAATGAAACTACCTATTCATCTCTTTTAGAGGATATTTATCTTTTTTTCGAGGATTGGCTTAGCCTTTGCAAACAAAATCACATTCATCCTAGTAGGATTGTATTGGATCCAGGTATTGGTTTTGCGAAAACAGCACAACAAAATGTTCAGATTTTACAAAATATTTCCACATTTTTTACATTGGGCTGCAGAATCCTTGTAGGTCATTCTCGGAAAAGATTCTTCGGAGACCTATTGCAAATCCCACTTCAAGACAGGGATCTTCCAACTGCTTTAGTGGGGGCTTTGCTGTGGGAAAAGGGAGTGGATATTCTTCGCATCCACAATGTAGGTGCAACAAAAAATGCCCTGAAAACAACTCTCATGATGCATTCATGAACACTGTCTATTTCTCTGTTGGTTCCAACCTTGGAGATCGAAAACAGTCTATTAGAAAGGCACTGCATTACTTGGTTCGCGAAAAATTCCAGATCATTGCTTCTTCTTCGGTCATTGAAACAATTCCGTATGGCTACGTTGATCAATACTTTTTTCTAAACCTTGTTATCAAGACTCACACTCATCATCCAGACCCCTTGGAAGTACTTCAAATTTGCAAGCATATTGAGTCGCTTATGGGTCGCAAAGAGTCCATTCGGTGGGGTCCAAGAGTAATTGACATTGATATCCTTTTTTGGAATCAAGATATTGTAGAGCAAAGTTCTTTAACTATTCCTCATCCAGACATGCAAAATAGAGATTTCATTTTATTGCCTTGCCTTGAAATATGTCCAAATTATGTCCATCCCGTATTAAATAAAACCGTGAAACAGCTCTGGAATATTTACAAAGAAATTTGAATATGGTACCATGAAAAAAAACTTTCGGAGGTTCTTCTATGTGGTCTAACTGGACAAAGATTTTTTCTTCAATTTGGCTCATTCTGTTTTCCATCCATATTACGAATGTGTGGAGTCTCCATCCTGTCACGCTAATTGTAATGGCAACTGTAATTTTCATTTCAGCCATGTTTGACCTTATTACGAAGCAAAAAGAAAAGTAATTTTTCGGGTTATTTCCTTGCACCAACGATGTATTATTGTCATACTGAGTTGTTTCATTTTTTTAAGTGCTGGTTTTCCAGCACTTTTTTTTTCCTCCTCGGCACAGGCTCAGAACGAAATATTGGAGTATTGCATTATTGAAAATCAAGGACAATGGGATTCTTCTGTATTATTCTTTTGTCCAACTTCTTTTGGGGGTATTGCATTTGAAAAGAATTCTCTTGTTTACCTCTCCATACATCACCCTCCACAGCGAGTAAGTTTACCATATGCTACTCTCTCACCAAAAGGAATCCTTCCTTCTTCTATTCAATACACCTATCTTACCTCTACCACAGAAATCACTCCGAGAACCTGGAGCTCTATTCTTTATAGGGGAATTGCCAGTGGTATCGATTACACTTTTTATCTATCCTCACGCTCATTCATGTGCTCAATTCAAGGATCTCCTTGCACTCACCTCGATGATTTTTCTTTCTATACCAGACATTCTAGTACTTCTTTGAAAAAAGAATCCCAACCTTCATCTAGCCTGTGCTCTGTTGAATTCCCGATGGAGGATTGGCTCCAACCCTCTGATGATGTGTCTGCCCGAGAAACAGTTCAAGCAATGCATACAAACCCTTTGGGGATTTCATGGGTAGGAGGATCGATATTGTCTCCTACACAATCTTCTTTAGAAGAATCATCTAATGGAAACCACTTCGATGCATATATCAAAAAATATCACAGCGATGGCACTTGTGCTGAAACTATTGTCTTTGGTGGTTCTGGTTGGGAAGAAGTTACTGGCATTGATGTCTCCAATGATGGCCAAGTATATTGCTGTGGAGTTACAGATTCCAATGATTTTCCTGCAATGGAAAACTCTTCAAAAAATCAAAATGCCTCAATGGGGGCTTTTGTATTGTGGTACAACCCCACAAACCGAGTAAAGAAATCCTACATCATTGATGGAGCTGGTATTGATGGTGCAATGGATATTAAAGTCAATACAATGAAAGATGTTTATGTAACAGGCTATACAACATCTACTGATCTGCCAATAACAAAAAAATTTGTTACTACCTCACATGATTCTCCTCAAAGCGATATTCTTGTGGTTTGCATTGACACAACCACATGGAAATTGAAATATTGTACTGTCATAGGGGGTTCATATTGGGATGTGGGCTATGGATTATGCCTGGATGCTTTACAAAACCTCTACATTACGGGATACACGTTTTCTCATGATTTTCCAGTAACTTTGGATGCTTTTGACTCCTCCTACAATGGAGAAGAAGATGTGTGTATTGTCCGGCTTACTCCGGATACAAATCACATGATTTTTGGTACTTTTTTAGGAGGTCATTCGTTTGAAGTTGGTAAGTCTATTGCTTGTGATTGGAAAGGGAATGTCTTTGTAGCTGGATATACTAGCTCTTCGTCTTTTCCCACATCTCCGCATGGCATTCAAAGGTCTCTTAGTGGGGATCAGGACGGTTTTATAACAAAAATTTCCAGTTCAGGGAATCAACTTCATTCTTCGACATATATTGGAGGCTCCTCTTGGGATGAAATTGTAGACCTTTCCCTTGATATTTGGGGCAATGTATACATCACAGGCAATACTCTTTCTAATGATTTCCCCACCACAGTCCAGGCTAACCAATTTGTATATCAAGGACAACAAGATGTCTTCTATATGCATATAAATCCATCGCTTCAATGTATCATATACGCTAGTTATTTTGGAGAAGGGGGATATGATATTGCAGGTAGCATCGGTATTGACTTATACCAAAACGTCTATATATCCGGTTTTCATTCTACTCAACGCAAACCTTTTATCGTTCAATCCAAACCATCAAGAACAACTGATTGTCATCAGCAAAATCCAGTGTTTTCGATCCATCAACCTTTTGGTGGTTTCATTTTACAAGATCCCTTAAAACACAATGCTTTTCGTACTATTCCCAACAACTTCTCATTTGTCCAGCTCGTAAGGGAAAGAGATTATTTGATCCAGATTAACTATTCTGAACCTTGTATTGAATACCTTCAGATGATTTTAAACGTGAACCCGTTAACACAATTGCACCGCAATCCCAATGAGCCTGGCTTTGAAGGTATTGAAACAATGCATTTTGGTTTTTACACAAAACGAGCACTGCAAAAGTTTCAAGCTCTTCATCAAATTGAAACCACCGGCATTGTAGACCTGAACACTGCAACTTGTTTGGATCAAGTTTTACAATACCTTCACAAGAAACCAACAAAGCTTCTTCCTTCAAATTGGGTTGTAAAACCCATTCTACGTGATCAAACTTTGCAAATCGTGACACCAAATTACGAAGATTGGTATATCTACATTGAAGATCCTACTGACGGGACAAAGGGGTGGATTCCACTAAGCCAGATTAGATTTGAAAAAACTCAACAATCCCAGCTTCTACATTCTAGTCGTTCCATTTTGCCAACCACCGATGGACAAAGAGGGGGTAGTTCTGAAAATATCATTGCACAGTTCATCACTACACACTACGATGAATTTCTACCCCGTGCATTTCCCGTCGAGTTATTGTTGGGACTTGTAGTGCACGAATCCTACCCGGATGTTTACTATTTTGATAATTCTCTGGTTACTTTTGATGCTGGTAGAGGCATTCAACAAATCACTACCAACAGCTATGTGGGTTCAGGACTAGGAATGGCACTGTACGATCATACCGGTATGAGATATCTTCCGTATTGGAATTGTTATGAACCCGGCCTTTCCATTGATTATCCATCCTCCCACAATGCGAATTCGGAGAAATTTGGGGGATACTATTGGGTGGAGGCAGAATGTCTCCCAGGAGAAACTTTTGTGTACTGGGGTGGTATATTTCAAAAGGATCAGTGCATTGGCACTTGCATCTATAACTGCAAGCTAGATTCAGGTAGTAGAATCTACACAAATACTCCATTGGGCATTTTTAATAATATCGCAGATGGGTTTACTGTTTTGCATGACAAACTGTCAGCAACCTCTTGTACTGAAATATCCTTCCCCATCGAGTTTTCTTCTCCTTATTCTGAAAAACCTTTGATACTGACAGAAGATGATGTACGTTTTGTTTCTGCGATCCAGCGATATCACGGCTACTTTCAATATCCCCAAGATGATCCCAACAGTTACTTATATGCAATATCAATGCAAATTAAAAAAATTGGGTTGGGAATTCAAAAAGCAGGGGAAAACTCTTATTGGTTTTCTAAGAGCTTTTCTGAGGAAGATGCACAGTCTTTTTTGGAATGGTCTGAAAAGGTGAAATACATATATCAAGAAAATATTGAAACGTTCTAATTTCCAGTTGCAAACCCTGTGAAAATTACAAGATGTATTGATCCAAAAAAGATGTATGAATATTCCCTTTTTGAAATTCTTGATGATCAATGATCTCAAGTAGCAAGGGAATGTTAGTTTGTATCCCTTGAATTGTAAACTCTTGTAAAGCTCTTTTTGCAATTTTTATCACTTCTTGTCGATCTTTTCCTCGAACAATCAGCTTTGCCAATAAAGAATCATATGAAGATGGTACTTGGTACCCCGAATAAATATGGGAATCAATTCGAACACCTCGGCCGGCAGGAAAATGCACAAACTCAACCCAACCTGCCGATGGCGCAAATGTTTTGGGATCTTCTGCTACAACTCGAAACTCCATCGCCCAACCAGATTGCTTGATGTCACTCTGTAGTAGGGGCAATGCATCGTTCTGAGCAACATAAAATTGCATTTTGACTATATCTGTACTTGTTGTTTCTTCTGTTACTGGGTGTTCTACTTGTATGCGCGTATTAACTTCGAGAAAGTAAAAATTGCCGACATCATCGGTGATAAATTCGCAGGTTCCAGCATTTTTATACTTCAATGTCTGTCCCAATCGCAAAGCAGATTCTACTAACAATGCTTCTTTTTCTTTACTAAGACCACAGCTGGGGGATTCTTCGATGATTTTTTGGTGCTTACGTTGAATAGAACATTCGCGAGTGCCTAAATGAATCACATTGCCATTTCCATCTCCGAAAATCTGGACTTCAATGTGTCTTGGATGTTGTAGAAATTTTTCCAAGTAAATCTCATCTGAACCAAACGAAGCAAAGGCTTCTCGCTGTACAACAGGAAAGAGCTCTGCAAGCTGTTGTTTGGTATCAATTTTTCGTATTCCTCTGCCACCTCCACCCATTGAAGCTTTTAAAAGCAGTGGATAACCTATGGATTCGGCAATTTGAATTGCTTGAGGAACATCTTGGAGGGGAGATTCTGTTCCAGGCAAAACAGGAACATCGGATTGCTTTGCAATACTACGAACATGTGCCTTGTTGGCACATCTGGTTAATGATTCTGGTGTTGGACCAATGAAAACAATGTTATAGTCTTGACATATATTGGCAAAAGTAGCATTTTCAGATAAGAAACCATACCCAGGATGAATAGCGTCCACTTCTAATAGCGTTGCTACAGCCATGATTTGAGAAAAGTTTAAATAGCTAAGAGAAGGATTTGCTGGTCCAATGCAAACAGCGTTGTCAGCAAACTTGACTGGCAGGGAGTTGGTATCTGCTTCTGAATACACTAAAACAGTTTCAATTTGCATTTCTTTACATGCACGTAGTATACGAAGTGCAATTTCTCCTCGATTGGCTACTAAGACTTTTTGAATCTTACGTCCCATTATCGTCTTCCTTAGTGCTGATCTTGAAAAGAGGTTGTCCATATTCAACCATTTCGCCGTTATCGACCAATATTTCGCTTATTGTTCCTGTTACATCAGAATGTATTTCATTCATTACTTTCATGGCTTCAACAATACAAAGAACCTGGCCTTCTTCCACTTCTTCACCAATTTCAACATATGGATCAGATTGCGGAGATGAGGATCGGTAAAAAGAGCCTACAAGAGGTGAAGTGATCGTATGCAGTTGGTCTGATGTTGTACTGACTGTTTCTGCACGGTCTAAACCAGAGTTTGTAGTTTCAATTGCAACATCTTCTTTGGAAAGACCTTCCTTTTGTTCAATACTGATCTTCCAGTCTTTTGTCTCAATATTCACTTTTTTCGTGGAATTGGTGCGCATAATATGAATCAAATTTTCTACTTGGTGTAAAATTGCATCTTTTTCATCAGCCATAAGATTCCTCCGTCTTTTGTATAGTAGCAACGGCAACGACCCGGATTCCTTTTCCTTGACCAGCTGCATCCATATCTTTGTCTGTGGTTGCCTTAATATTAATATCTCGATCTGATATTTGTAAGCATCTCGCTAAGTTTTTCTTCATTTGGATACTATATGGATGAATATGTGGAGTTTTCCCCACTACGGTAATGTCAACATGAGTTACTTCCCAAAAAAAAGGAAAGATTTTATTTCGCAGAGCTTCTAGAAGAGATAGACTTCGTACTCCCATTAATTCAGGTTTTTTAACACCAAAATAAGAGCCTATATCCCCGAGTCCAAGAGCTCCTAACAGGGCATCAATGACTGCATGAGTAATAACATCTCCATCAGAATCCCCTTCTAAACCGCAGTGATTCGGAATCAAGACTCCTCCCAAAACCAAATCACGACCTTCCTGGAAAGGATGAAAATCCCAACCAATTCCAGTTTTGCTTTGCAGCGAAATCATTCTTTCGATCAATACTCGCGATGGTAAATCTGTGATTTTTTCAGCAATATACGAACCAGGAACGCATTTCACTTTTGCAGATAAAAAACTGTCTAACAAAAGTTGGCTCTCGTCTTCGTACATACCATTTCGTTCTTCAAATGTATCTAGCAAAATTTTTTTTTGATATAGCTGTGGGGTTTGTGCACGAACCAGATCTTTTTTAGAAACAGTCTCAAGAACAAGGTTATCTGCATTCATTCTTTTTAAGGAATCATAGATGGGCAATACAGGAATCACACCCTCTACATTGGGTTTGGCTGCATGAAAAATGCGATCTAACATAGAGAAAGGAATGAACGGTCTAGCAGCATCATGTATCAGAACCCATTGCGTAGCTTTCTTACATTTGCACAAGCCATTGAAAACACTTTCAGTTCTTGATTTACCGCCCTGTGCAAAAACAATTTTCTGTGGTTCTTGCATCCAGTGCTCAATCTCATGGATAGAAAAGGGACCCACTACTACAATTTCATTGATACGGTCATCGCTCATAAAATTTTCTATAGCCCAGATGTATACAGGTTTTCCTGCAATATTAATGTGTAATTTGGATGTATGAGAAGAAAATCGTGAACCACTACCACCGCCAACAATGATACAGCTAGTGCTATTAAGATCCATCAAGTTCCCTTATAAATTTCCCGAAAACAATTTTACCCGCGGTAGATTGTAGAACTGACATACACTCAACTTCTACATTCTTGTGAAGATGGGATATACCATTTTCTACAATCACCATCATTCCATCCTCTAAATAGCCTACTGCTTGAGTTTTTTCTTTACCTGGGCGAGAAAGTCGAAGCGATAAAACATCTCCAGGAACCAGCTGAAGTCGGAATGCCAATGCGAGTTCATTAATATTGATAACAGGGATTTTTTGAGTGCGAGCTTCATCAGTAAGGTTAACATCCAAAGTGATGATAGTGGATTTAGTCACCTTTGAAAGTTCTATGATATGTTCGCGAATAGATTTTGGAGCTTCGACAAAAGATAAAACCTGAATTTTTTTCTTGAGTAGAACAAACAAGCGATCAATGATTTTTCGCCCTTTTTCAACTCTTTTGGCGTACACAGAACTTATCTTTTCTAAACGCCCTAATTCATCCATTGTGATGGATGAAATATAGAAATGAGATGGGAAAAGTCCTAATCGAACAAGATCTGCAACTCGACCGTCGAGAATAGCACTGCTATCCAAAATATAGGATTTTCGATGAGCCCAGCTGGTCAATTGCAAGCGAATATGAGAGAAGCTTTTAACAACAAGGTCAATGAAAAAGAAAACGATATGAAAACCAAGAACAAACCCCAGAGCTGCTCCCACAAATATCCAAAAAAAAGTTGTCGCGAGATCAATGTTAAGCAATGTCAGTCCTTTTTTGAGCAGTGGTGTAAGATAAATATCTCGGAAAATCCACCCAAAAAAAACTGCCATAATAGCTCCAATACTAAAGCGGATCAAACGTATAACATCAATTTTATGTGAAGTATTTTTCATAGTCATTCCATTATTGTACGAGTTTTTCTACTTTTTTTAAATACCCTCTTCAGCAGGGAGAATAAGAAAAATAGGCAACCGATCATAAGAAGCCAGTAGGCGGTTCGTATCCAGAACATCCCTGGTTTGAATTGAATCTCATACTTTGTTTGGTCTATAAATTTTTCAGTGTCTAGCACAATTGCGTTTTCTCCTACGGTATCTACCCAGTGAAGATAGTCTTGCAAAGTAGTTGAAAAAGCAGAAGCATTGTTTAACTGCTTACCATTAGGATGTAATAGCCTTTGCAATCGAATTTCTTCTGGCAGGAGATCAAGATGACTCTTCAATTCAATTGTGGCTCTTTCTAACGTAAAACCATTCTCTAGAGGAGAAGATTCAAAGCGAATAAGGTGAAACGAGATACCCTCTCTTTCAATCGTATCATGCAATTGTGCAAGAATACCCACTTCTCCATGCGGGATCACTTGTAAATCCTCTTTCAGTTGAAACATCATAGCTGGAATTGGAAGGGTATAATTTGTAAAATTCCGGGTATAGCTCCATATGGCAGGCCAAAGATGAACTGTTTTACCTAAGAAAGTTTCACAAAGAAGATGCATTGTTCTTTTTTGACCAATGTACATGGAAGATTGATGCTTCTCTACTTTCTCAACAAATTGATAATTTCCTGCAGTTTTGGTTTTGTTTGGTGATAAAAAAACTGTTTCTTGTGTATTCAGTGGTGTGTTGATAAACACGCCCACTAGAATGAAACCCACGGCACAATGCACAAACATTGAGCCTATCTTTTTCCAAGAAATCGTTTTCAAAGAACTGAAAATCCAAAAAAAGCTCCATAAAAATCCGATATATATACTGAAATAATGTAGTGGTGGATATTGAACATCTCGAAGCTGTGGGTATATCGCAACGATATACATATATACGATCAGCGTTGAGGCTTGCACTTGCAGAAAGAAAGAAAGTGATTTTTTTCTTAAAAACAATCGAATTAGATAAGTACTAATGAAGAAAAGAAAAAGAATCATAAAAATCTGGATTAGAGTGGCAGATAAAAATATCTTGTCCGTAAAAACCGGTAATGTAACTTGTACAAACAAAATACAAGCAAAAACTCCAAAACAATAATGTAGAATCCGTTCTGTGACGAGAGGTTTTTGCAGCTCTTTTTGTTCATTTTTACTTCTTGTAAGTTGTGGGTACTTACTCCACAAAAAAACTCCTGGGAGTACAAGCAACAGAAATATAATACCATAGAGCACCACAACCAATCCCCCTTGTGCGTAAGTGTGTGCTGTAAACGACTCTAACAATCCCGAGCGAATAAGGAAGCTCACGTAAAATATAGAAAATGTGAAAAAGATAGGTACTACATAAAACCATATCTTCCCAAAGTGATGTTTTATATAAAGAGGGTATATATGAAGCAAAAACAAAATGGCAAACCAAAGAGATAAAGACCCGCTTTCAACCGGATCAAAAGACCAATATCCTCCCCATCCTGTTATTTCATATGCCCACAATGAGCCCAAAATCATTGTGACAGTCATCCCAAATAGAGCAATATAGAGTGTGTAATGATATCGCTTTATCCATTCAAAATCTGTTTTCTTAAGTAATGCTCCCATGCTAGCACTAAAATACAAGCCTAAGAATGCATAGGATAAAAATGCAAAGGGAGGATGCGTAACCATAAGTGGATGACTAAGAACTGGGTTCATTCCAAGACCGTCTGTGAATGGGCTGGAATGAACTAAAAAAGGATTTGATTGTAAAAGTAACAAAAGGATAAGACTATGCAAAAGCAACAGAAAGAAAACAACTTGATTCCGCAAGAGACGATCTTTCAGTCCAATAAACAATGCAATCTGTGTAAAAATAAGCCATAAGAATAAAGACCCAGATTGTCCTGACCACGAACAAGCAATCAACTGAAGAGTATTCATAGAACGATTGGAATGGCTCCATACATTGTAAAACTGAAATTGATGCTGGAGAAACGCGTTCATATACATTCCATATGATACAAATACGAGCAATGCAGTTAACAAAACAAAGATGAAAATACTACTTTTCTCGTTTTTTGTTTTTCGAAAACAAAAAAACACTGCAATCCAGGCCGTACCTAAAGAGAACCAGAGCAAGAATGTACCTAACATACTTCTTCCTTTCATGTAAAATCATCATCTAATGTTATTCATAAAGCTGTAAGAAATTCAATTGAGAATGCTACTCTTTTTCTCTATAATGTTCTCAATGAAGACAATACGAATGAAACATAACCATTGGACCAATTATTTGATTCTTTCTCTCGTTCTTCTCTGCTTTTTTTTCTTTTTCCAATTTTCTAAAAATTCATTTGCTCAAGGATCTTTACAGCAATTATGGCAAAAAGAATTAAACTCCTCGATTTCATCGCATACAGTATCTTCAAATGGTAAGTTTGTAGCTATTGGTGACCAAGATGGTTTTGTTCATGTTTACAATCAAGATGGTGCAGAATATTTCTCTCATCAGTTTCAGTTTCCTATTCTAGATCTTGCTTTTGCTTTTGATGAAACATCTTTGTATGTCCGCTGCTATTCTGTTTACTGTATTGATCTTACGGAACAACGGATTGTCTGGGAAAAATACTATCAACCCGACCAGTTTTATATTGAAGATTTCTGGGTTTTCCAAGATGGTAAAATTGGATATTTGGCTTCATCCCTTGGAGAGCTTCAACGTTATTACTTTTTGTCTAACTCCGACGGAGTCACCATAGAAGAACCTAAAAGCCTTCCTAATACACATGTTCGATACCGCATAACTCCCTCTCCTGACGGAAAATTACTCATATGGACTACCGAAGAGGGAAGCATAGAGTGCATGAGTTATTACGGCTTTGTTCATTGGAATAAACAAGTGTCTTTTTCGAATCAAACATCCTCAGATTCATACCCTTTTCTCCAAGATATTAACAACAACGGAGATGTCTGTATCTATTTTTCTCAAAATACAGAAGAGTCTCCTTTACATACCATTCTCATGATCAACCTAGATGGTGTCATATTATGGGAAAGAGCTATGAAAGATCCCGTCAAAACCCTATCTTTCTCACACCACAAAGACTCTGTCCTCATTGGAACTTCAAAGCTAGCTCAATTGTATGATCTTTCTGGCAATATGTTACAAGAAAATAAAATTTTTGGTTATCGGGTTGAAAACGCCCAAGTATTCTACTCTCACCTTCTCATACAATTCCAACCCAACAGCGAAATCCGCCCTAGTTTTTTCCAGAAGGGTATTGTAGAGCTGAATTGGATGGATAATGTCATCTGGCGAAAACACACAATAGAAAATTCGAGAACAGGATTTTCTCTTGCTGACAATGGATATGTTATTATCGAGGTTTGTTATCCCAAAAAGTTTTCGTTTTACAAGTTTCATTTTAACAATACACAAAGGAAGGTGTGAGTATGTTACATTATGATGATTTCTTTTCAAGTCGTGCTGGTCGTGTAAAGTCTTCTATCATTCGTGAACTTTTAAAATTGGGTAGTCAGCCTGGTATTATCTCTCTCGGTGGCGGATTACCTGATCCTGCCTTATTCCCTATCCGCGAATATCGGGAATGCATGGATGAAGCACTCAATGAAAAGAATGGCGTTGTTGCCATGCAATATGGAGAAACACCAGGCTATTTACCCCTGCGAGAATCACTCATTGAACTTTCAAAAAAAGATGGTATCCACAACATTACATTGGACAATTTAATTGTTACTACCGCCTCTCAACAAGGCATCAGCTTATTGTCTCAAGTTTTCCTTGAAGATGGGGACATTGTCGTTACTGAAAAACCAACTTATCTAAGTGCTATTCAGAGTTTTAAAACCTATGGAGCTGTATTTGAATGCGTTAGCATTGACCAAGATGGTGCTTCCGTGGAAGAACTTGAAGAAATCTTGAAACGCTTGAAAAAAGAAGGCAAAAAGATCAAATTCTTCTATACGATTCCAACATTTCAAAACCCTGGTGGGGTTTGTATGAGCCTTGAACGAAGAAAAAAGGTTCTTGCTCTAGCCAAAGAATACGGGTTTGTAATCGTTGAGGACAATCCATATGGTGATCTACGATACAAAGGAGAACCAATCCCGGCTTTGAAAGCCCTTGATACAGAAAATGAATATGTCGTTTACTTGCGTACCTTCTCGAAAATATTAGCTCCAGGTAATCGGTTGGGGTGGATTGTTGCACCAAAAGAAATCACGGCAAAATTTAGCCTTGCTAAACAAGCAGTAGATTTATGTTCTCCCGTTATCATCCAAATGGCTACAGATATTTATTTACGCAAAGGATATTTATGGCCTCATATTGAAGAAATTCGTAAATCCTATGCGAAAAAATGTGATGCCATGTTAGATGCTATCAAAAAGTATTTCCCCCAAGAAACACAAATATTACCTCCGGATGGTGGTATGTTTTTATGGTGTAGTCTCCCAGAATATTTAAATACTCAAGAGATATTCCCCACTGCAATAGAAAAATACAAAGTTGCCTATATTCCTGGTTCAGCCTTTTTCCCAGATGGTTCTGGACAAAATACTGCTCGTTTAAACTTTACCAAACCTACCATTGAACAAATTCATGAGGCAATAAAACGCCTTGGAGATTTTATTAAGGAAGAAATTGTAAAACATGGCTAGAAAAAAGTACAATCACGAAACCACAAAAGAAGATCAATCCAGAATACACGCAGCGTCTAACAAGAAAGTGAGAAAGAATCCGAAACAGAATCCTCTTTTTTGGATCGTGATTATTTTGATTTCTTCACTCCTAGTCAACGCTTTTTTCTTGGGTAAAAGCTTGTATTTCGATCGTTCTCCATTGGATAAAATGATGATGGCAGCTTCTAAAGCTGCATTTACAGTGTCCAATCCTGTTGTCTTAAAAGACCAGGTTAATTCTGAGACGTCATATCGCGTATCAATCGCCGAAGTATGGGATAACCGTATGCAAAGATCTCTTGGTTATGTAGTACAGTTTCCTATTGATCGTTTTCCAGATGGAACAGTAATATTTGATGCCCAAATGAGCGTGTATTCTATCAATTTAATGGATTCTTTTTCTATAGCGGGAACAAAAGCCTATACTGGTTCTTATTTTCGACGCTTTCAAGGCATGACAATTGAACATGTAGTAGGCAACAATGGAATTTTCCAACCCGACGAAGAAGATCTATCAGTATTCACTGAACACTTTAAAGATAGCTTTTTGCGAACATTTGCTGTAGCATTTCGCTATGTAAGAGGATCTGATGAGTTTGATCGGCTATTCCCTAATGGTCTTACTCTTGCAAGTGTTGGTGATCAACTAAAAAGCTTCCAAGCTGTAGATATGAATGGTAAAAAATGGTCACTGCAGGATTTGTATGGCAAAAAAACCGCTCTCATCTATGTCGATGTAGGATGTGGTACTTGTAAATCTAAATGCGGTACTATTCGGGATCTTTTGGTTCCTTTAGGAATTGAAGTCATATTTATCACCGATGCCAATGAAGAAGACTCTGCTAAATTTGTCAGTGATTATGCTAGAACTCAACCTGTTATTTATGATCAAGACAAATCAATTGCCAATCTTCTTTATTTTGGTACCGCTCCATATCTTATGTTTGTTGACTCTGATCTTACTATCCAATACAAAAGTGAAATTGATAGCATCGTAGATGACGTTGAACCTGCTATCGAAGCATTTACGAATTGATAAGTAAAAAGCCAGCTCTTCTATGTGTAGAAAAGAGCTGGCTTTTCTATTAACAAACTTCCATGCGAACCATAAACAATCTTGGTTCGTATTCGTTTCACTAGCTACATTAGTCTAATTGGGCAAGGATGGTTACTGTTTGTGTTTTCGGATCCCATGAAACCGAACCCCCAAGGGCTTCTGATACAAACCGAATTGGTACCATTGTTCTGCCTTCCAAAATCACTGGTGGTACATCTAGCACATATAGCTGACCATTTACGTGAACGTTAACGT
Organism: Calditrichota bacterium; assembly: GCA_036725105.1. Lineage (GTDB taxonomy): Bacteria > Caldisericota > Caldisericia > UBA6126 > UBA6126 > JAGLCW01. The sequence continues at coordinate 53,105 of DAIMET010000002.1, read as the reverse complement.
CACCAATTGTCATGGTTATTACTTTTTTATGATCGTGAATCACAATAGTTTTGGTTTCTGCTTCCCAATTCACTGTTGCCTGAAGTGATTCGGACACAAATCGCAGGGGTACCATCGTTCTACCACTTAGGATAACAGGAGCTACGTCTAGGGTGAATTCTTCTTCATTTACATATGCTGTTTTGCTGCCAATTTGAAGGACAATTTTCGTATTCGTTGTTGCCTGGGAGATGGCAGCTTGAAAGGGTTGGATACTGGGTTCGATTTTTTGATTGTTTTCATCTCTAAAAGTACACTGAAATGTAGGAAAAGTTAGATTGCCTTCTGCAAGACATCGAATGCTAATTTTTGCAATGCAACCTTCTGGTTGAACACTCTGAGGATCACCCATAACCGCAACCTGGATATTGGCTGTGTCTTCTTTAATGCTAGGAACAAACAATGTGCCTTGAGAATGTAATGATGAGAAATAATCCCCTTCTTCAATTTTTTCAATACTTACTAACTTCCGCGGATATTGTAGTGATATATCTACTCCGCGCAGGATTTGAGAAACATCTTTTGCTCTTATCTCAACAATGGCTAGGTCTCCTACACGCAAAGGTTGGGCGACTATACACTCTACAGAGCATGTATTGTTACTCATTGTCCCAATGGTCAAATGGATAGTCTTGGCTAAAGGATTCTGAACAGGGGTTTGCATGAAGTATTGATAATTCATGCTAAATAGTACTAGATCATTAAAATCAATCACTCCATCTGGCAGTTTGTAGTCAGATGGTATTGTTTCTGGTTCTCGATCTGACCAAATATCACAATTCTTAAAAGGACTTCCTGGGATTGATTTGTCTTCTTCCTTCCATCCTTCATCAGAGATTTGCTTATCATATGCAAAAGAAAAGATCATCATATCATCAAAATTCACCTGCCCATCATTGTTAAAATCACAAATACTAAAGATGTGCTTTTCTCTGATAAGATAAGAAAGTCCTTGAGAAACTCCGGGTAGATTCTCACCTTGTGCATTACGAATATCCACCTGGGCTATTTCAATTATTGAAAAAGGCTTCTCAATGGACGAATTGGGAGCGAGATCAACAGGTGATTGATTCAGCGAAAGTTTACACTCAACAATCGTGCCATAACCACGGAGGGTTTGATTTGTAAAAGAAATGTCAATTTCTATTACACCAGGGGTAGTTTCTTTGTATGTAAAAAAAGATGTTTGCCCTTCTTTTTGAAGCAACTCTCCTTTACCCAAAGAGTCCAAAGAAAAGAAAGAAGAATCATATCGTACAACTAGCTTCATCGCCATGATATCTGATATTGGATTGTATTTGTTGCCTATGTGAATGGCTTGTGAGAAGAGCGATCCTGTTTTTTGATTTTGATCAACATACTGAACTGCGGGAACAAAGTAAACAAGAGTAGGAGTTTCTGAAGAAGTGGATTTTCCATCCCACTCAAAAGCTGCATATGTATTGCATTTCACTTCAATCTGTTTGGAGGGAGGATAGAATTCACACCCTTTTTTCTCTGGTTTCAGAGTATATTCTCCTTCGGGCAAACAAAAATCACTATCAAAATATCCCGTTATAGAGGAGCTTTGAATTGTGTTTAATAAAGTGTCTTTTTGAAAGATGTGTATAACAGCCCCTTTGGTAAAACGATTCACAAAATACCCTCGTATACCCCCGTAGCACAACTTTTTGCAGGTTATTGAAAAGAGTAATGCAGAATTGTTTGTACAGTCTTTGGGGTGTGTATCAATAGCAGGAGGATCGAATGTACAATTCTCTTTATACGGTACAATATGGTAAAGTGAATCTTGATTTAAAACACACCCAGTATCAAATCCGTTTGGACCTGATTCTGTTAAAGTTAGAATCAAGTGGTTCGTATCTTGTTCAAAAATGTTTACAACCACTCCTTCCACTTCTCCATTAATTTTGATTAGAATTTTACCGTGTTCTTTTTCACAACTACCTTGGAAAGAAACAACATTGGGGTTTGTATCACAATCCATTTGAATCAGCTGGTATTCTGGCAAAAATGTGCACAATGGATTTTTGGGTACAATCTTATAAAATTCGTCACAATGTAAGTTTTCTCCTGTGTCGAAATAACCATCAGAATTTACAGAGTTTAATACATTTACAATATTGCCAGAAGAATCATATATGTACACCGAGGTTATTGAAGATTCAAAAGAAACACAATCCTTCGGAACGCTGATTAGCAAACGTCCATCACCTTTACGATGATTTCGTTGAAATGAAATCACATTGATATCTGGACAGCAATGAAGACTCTGGATTTCATTAAACTCCGGAGTAAATGTGTATTGATCATTCTCTGGTACAATGCGGTAAAAAACATTGCAGGGAAGTGTGCATCCTGTATCAAAAACACCTTGATCAGATTGTGATAAAGTGGTTATGATATCACCTGCTTTGTTATATATATGAATTCTGGTGTTTTTGGCACACTCCTCCGACATACGAATTTGAATTCGCCCCTCTGATTCCTCGCAGTCGGTGTCAAAGAACATTTTATTTTCATCGGGACAATAGGACAAAGTAATGGTTTGACTTGGTGGGTCAAAAGTACAATGATCATTCTTTGGTACTACTTTGTAACTCTGCCCTCCAAACAATGTGCAGCCACTTCGGAAAATACCATCCTGGTCTGGCTTTTGAAGTACTGAAGCAACATCACCATGTTGATCGTAAATGAAAATTGTTGTATTTTGTGCTCCTTTTTGAGCCATTGATACTGAAATAGATCCATATTTTTTTTCTTTTTCACATGAAAACGATATCGTTGAAGATTCCGGGCAACAAGATAATGGGATAACCTTGCGGCTAGGTGTAAAAACTAGATTCTTGTTGCGGGGAACTATTTCGTATTTTTGATTGCAAGGTAGTGTGCAGCCTGAATCAAACAATCCAGATGAATTGATCGATGTTAAAGTTTTGTACAAATTCCCTTCATTATCATAAATTTCAATGGATGTTCCTGGATAACATTCTTCTGTTACTCGTACCAAAACTCTCCCGTATGTGTCTTGACACTGACATTGAAAAGTAATCCTTGATGCATCTGGGCAAGTTTTTGGCGTGAGGTTTTGTTTTGTGGGAGTGAAGGTGCAAAGATCATTTTTTGGTACAAATGTATATGTCATTTCAGTGGACAAAGTGCATCCAGTATCGTACTCTCCGGATGAGTTCTGTGTAAGAATTTGAATCAACGATCCAGTAGAATCGTACACATTCACGGATGTTTTTGCTTTTTTTGTGTCATTGCATTCTCCAGGAAGAGATACAATTACTCGTCCTTTTTTTTCTGGTTTTGGTGTACATTGAAAGTGCAGTTCAGAAACTGAGGGACACTCTTTAACTTCTAGTGATTGAGAGGAAGGAGAGAAATCAAAATGTGTATTTTTTGGTACTACTTTGTATGTGTTTCCACATTGTAAGGTGCAACCTGTGTCGAATCCTTGAGAAGTCGAAGTTGTGAGTGATTTTACTAAAGTTCCCTGTGCATTGAAAATATCAACCGATGTACCTTGTATACAACTCTGTGCTATATAGATTAGGATTCTTCCCTTTGGTTGATCACAAGCTGTGAAATTTACTCGAGCAATATCAGGACAACAAGGCACTCGTACCATCTGAGAAGAAGGTTGAAAAGTTTTCTGAGGATGTGAAGGCACGATTTTATAATTTTGATTGCAAGGAATTGTGCAACCGGTATCAAAAGAACCTGACAAAGTTTTCACAAGCATTCCGTTCTCGGAATATATATTAACAGAAGTGCCAGATTTACACTGATCAGGCATTGAAACAACAATCCGACCAGAATCTTCTTTACAGCTACATCGGAAAGTCACACGTCCTTCACTGGGACAGCATTCTGCCTTTACAGTTTGTGAAGTAGGACTGAAACTGCATTTTGAGTTGATTGGTTCTACTCGATATTGTTCTCCGCAGTAGAGCTCGCATCCTGAATCAAAAAAACCACCTGTATTGAATTGTGTAATAGTAATAGACTGGTTATTGCTTATGCCTGTTATGCGAACGCTAGTACCATCCAAGCAATTCACTGGCATATATACAACAATTCTTGCATTTTTTTCTTTGTAACCAGGACATTTGCAAGAAAAACGTACAGTTGATTTTTTATCTGCTTTTACATTTACTTGTTGTGGGTTTGGCCATGCATTGCACCCTATCTTAACAGCCTCAACTGAAGCTATTCCCTCGGGTATACTGTATGGTGTGGAAAAATATCCTTGATCATCTGTATATCCATCCCAAAGTGAATCTCCCATTGAGTTGCGAATAGTTATCTGGAAGCCCCGACCACAATCTACCGGGGTTATTGATCCTTCTATAGATCCATTTCCAGGATATGGGATTGCAAGAGCAGTAGGGTTTACAAAAAATGAACCTTGGAAAACAAGTAAACCAACCAATAAAAGTATAAAAAAACGAACATGCTGTTTCATCGTAGCCCTCCCAAAGTTTTTTGGTATACTATATTTTGTATCATAGATGCAAATGAAAAGTAAGAATTTTTACGATAAAAAACAAATGAGTCAAGTCCATATTTGAAAATTTTGGAGGAAAACTATGAAACGATTGTTTTCAATCCTGTTGAGTATCATGGTAGCTCTTGGAGCTATAGGCACTTCTGTTTCCATAAAACCTGCAAAAGCTATTGTAAAAAAAATGGTTTTAGTAGAACAATTTACTGCTACATGGTGTGGTCCTTGCGTTCGCGGAACCGAAATGATGGATGGAATATATGATAAATATGGAGAAAGGGATTTCATCTTGATTAGACACCATCCCTCCACCCAAGGTGATGCAATGGTGAACAAATTCGCTCAATTACGAGCAAATAAACTTGGCATGTCGTATTATCCTTCTTTCTTTATTGATACAAAATTAACAGACTCTAGAACAACAGATGCATTAACAAAAGATATTAAAGAGGCAAAATCAAAAGGAGCTACATCTTCCATTTCTGTAGACAAAAGCACAATGGATAATCTAACAGTCAACATTCAGATTGAGTATGAAAATGTACCTGAGGGCGGTGAAATATGGTATTGTCTGGTAGAAGATTTTTTATACGTTAAAGCCCAAAACGGAGAAAAACGTCACCGTTTTATATCAAGAGATGGAGGTAGTATCCCGTCTATCAGTGGAGATGGATCTACATCGGTTTCAATTGAAATTAATCCAAAATGGTCAACAGAAATGTTACGGGTATATGCTTGGATTGAAACTAGAGTTGGTGTTGACAATTCTGATTATTATGATTTTGGCCATGGAGACATCAACCATTTAGGCCCAGTTATTGCTTCCTACCCCAACGAACTCGATTTTGGAAAAATGAAACCCAATAGCTCTGCTGAAGCAGAAATTAATATTCGAAACTGTGGTCTTCAGGATGCTTCAGTAAATTTAAAAATTGCAGAAAATTACCTTTCGTTAGAAAAATCCGTTAATCTTCCTCAATTATCTGAAACTTCTTACACGATTCGTGTTTCAACCCGTAATCTTGAACCTGGTGTGTACAGAGGTATTTTACAACTTCAAGGAGATAGCTACGAAAAAAACATCCCTTTCCAACTGCAAGTACTTCACTCTCCAGAAATAAAAATTGACACAAACACAATCAATTTTGGTGAAATCAAACGTGGGCAGAACGCTTCTGAAACAATTAAAGTTTCAAATGTATATGAAGGCGCTCTTACAGGTACTACTTCTACAAAGGAAGAATGGCTACGTTCAAGCCCTCGTGCCTTTTCTGAAAATGCTTTTGATGTAAAAGTCAGCATCAGTACAAGTAAACTCAAAGCTGGAGATTACGCTGGAACTGTATATATCGAATCTGATGGGGGTAACAAAGAAATTAGTGTGACACTAACAATTGTCGCTGCTGAAATTGTGATCGATAAGGAAGAAATCAAATTTGGAAGTTTAACACTCAAAGAAGCAAAAAATGTTAAAGAAACTCTAACCATCTCAAATGAAGGTGATGCCGATGCCACTATAGAAATAACACAAATCCCTTCTTTTATTGACATGGACGACAAGAGATTCACACTTGAAAGTGGTGAAGAAAAGGTTTTTACCATTCTACTTAAACACAAAGAACTATCGGTTTCCCAATATCAAGAAAACATTGTTTTCGAGCTCTCGCAGGAGACTATTGAAATCCCGGTTTCAGTGGAAATCATTGAAGAACCCGCTATTCTACGATTGGAAAGCGACTACCTCTCAGAAGATGGAATATTTACAGTTGAGACCGAGGATCAGAATGTTGAAATTGAATGTGTAATATATAATGATGGTGAAGCTCGTATGGACGGAACTATAGAACACGATGCATCATGGTTACGCTTATCAGATCACTCATTTGCTCTTCTCGGAGGAAGAAAAAAGACTATTACCCTTTCATTTAATGTTGAAAAAGCAAAAAAAGGCAAAAATACTGGTAAGATAATGTTCACATCCAATGGTGGCAACCAGGAAATTGACATTCACTTTGTAGTTTCAAAAGAATCTGTTGTAATACAATTCCAGATTGGAAACAAAACTGTATTAATCAACAATAAACCGAAAACAATGGATGCTGCTCCCTTCATTTTAAACGGACGTACTGTTGTTCCTATCCGAGTGATTGCCGAAGCTTTTGGCGCAGAGATTCAATGGGAAGGATCAACCCAGACGATTACGATCTTGCTTGACAAAAAGACCATTGTGATGAAAGTTGGTTCTACTATTGCGTCGATTGATGATAATCCCATAATCTTGGATGCACCACCCGTCATTCAAAACGGAAGAACTTTTGTTCCTCTTCGTTTTATTGCCGAAGCTTTTGGCGCAGAGATTCAATGGGAGGATCAACCCAGACGATTACGATTACTCTATGAAGAAATTTGTAAAAATACCAATTTGTGGTATATTAATTTTTTGCGACCTTACTTTTAATGCGTAGGAGTTTACTATGGGTAGAAAAAACAAAACTGGTTCAAATGGTAGAGATTCGAATCCAAAATACCTTGGTGTTAAGCTATATGATGGTCAAATCGCCCAAGGTGGTAACATTATAGTCCGACAACGTGGCAATCGAATTTATCCTGGGTTTAATGTTTTACAAGGTAAAGATTTCACCCTTTGTGCCACAACAACTGGACGGGTAAAATTTGAACGATACGGTCGTTCAAGGAAAAAAGTCTCTGTCTATCCAGATGCTAATTAACAAGACCTTCTTTCATATAAAAGCCCTTTCGAGAATGAAAGGGCTTTTTTTGTTGGACAGGATTACCATATAAATGTTGTTTCTTGATGAAATTACTATTCACGTAAAAGCCGGTAACGGTGGTAATGGCTGCATCAGCTTCCGCAGAGAAAAATACATTCAAAAAGGTGGCCCTGATGGAGGCCATGGTGGTCGAGGGGGCAGCATCTTTTTTCAAGCAGATCAAGGCATATCATCTCTGAGTTCATTTCAGAACAAACGTTTTTATTCTGCAGAAAATGGAAAACCCGGAGAAGGTCAACTTAAGCATGGTCGGAATGGTAAACACACGTTCATTCCTGTGCCTGTTGGAACATTGATATACGAAATGAAAGAACCCGAAAAGCTTATCGAATCGGGCTCTGAAAGTACTCCCTCTATTCTTTTACTTGCTGACCTTCACACACACGGATGTGAAATTGAAATTGCTAAGGGAGGAATTGGAGGCAAAGGAAACTCTTCTTTTGCTAACTCAATTGAACATGTACCCCATATTGCTGAACATGGGGCAGCTGGAGAAGAAAAACCATTGTATTTGGAATTGAAAACAATTGCAGATGTGGGATACGTAGGCTTTCCAAATGCAGGGAAATCCACTTTACTGTCAAAAAGCACGAATGCCAAACCAAAAATCGGTGATTACCCATTTACTACTCTTATCCCCAACGTTGGAGTATGTTCAGTTTCACCTGGGAAAAATTTCACAATTGCAGATATCCCAGGAATCATTGAAGGTGCTTCGGAAGGAAAAGGATTGGGTTTTCAGTTTTTACGGCATATTGAGCGTTGTCGTATTCTTTTGTACGTTATTGACCTAGACAAGGAAACGCCCCACGAATGTATTCATGAATTAGATACGCTCATGCAAGAAATCAAAGACTACGATGACGACTTATACCACAAAACCAGTTTTGTTTGTGGCAATAAAATCGATACTTTACAGGGACAAGGTAATATGGAGCATGTGAAAAGTCACCTGGAAAAATCTGGAAAAAAATCTTTTTTTATCTCTGCCCAAACAGGAGAAAATGTGCAAGAACTTAACAACACTCTTTATCGTTTTCTTCAGACCATTCCTGTGCTTCAAACAACTGTTGAAACTCACTCTGTCCACACCCTAGGAGACCAAGAAGTTCAAGTCATCCAAGAAGATGGGATTTTTATAGTGCGATGTCCTCGTTTAGAGAGAATCATCGCTGGAACAGATTTGCAATATCCTGGAAGTCTGCGATATGTCTATCGCATGTTTCGAAAGTATCACATTGACAATATTCTAAACTTTCACGGTGTTAAAGAAGATGATGTAGTTGAACTTGGAGGCAAGCGTTTTCGATGGCTTTAACAAAAAAATCAATCGGTTTTTTTGGTGGTTCTTTCAATCCTATTCATTTGGGTCATCTTATAGCAGCAGAGCGTGCCCGAGAAACCTTTAACTTAGAGACAGTATACTTCATTCCAACCTGGAGCTCTCCTCACAAAACCAATATCTCTCTTTCTCCACCTTATCACAGGATCCAAATGATTCGACTCGCCATTGAAGACAATGCACATTTTTCTATTTTGCTTTTTGACGTTCAAAGACAATGTCCGACCTATACTATGAACACTATTGAAGATATTTCAGTCCAGTTTCCAAGAACACAATACACGTATTATTTTATTGTTGGAAGTGATGCTATCGAAAAGCTCCCTTCGTGGAAATCACCAAGAAAAATCCTCAGTAGTTTACATTTTTTAGTAGCAAAGAGACAAAAAAAACCACTTGAAAACACTTTTTTTGATCGTATCTACAAAGAAATCCCTGAAGCAAAGGAGAAAATTCACTGTTTTCCTATGCCATATATCGACATTTCCTCGTCAGTGATTCGAGATCGAGTTTCCAAAAAAAAATCGATTCAGTATCTTGTACCTAAGACCGTTGAATCGTATATTGATAATAACACTTTATACAAGGAGGCATTCATATAGATAGAGTAGCGATAACAACAGACGATAAGAAAGAGTTCATTGTTGAAGTATTGAAGGAAATGAAAGCAGAGGACATTGTTCTTCTTAAAGTAGAAAAGCTGACCACTATCGCTGATTATTTTATAATTTGCTCAGTAGACAATACAACTCAGTTACAAATGGTAGTTAGTCGGTTAGAAGAGAATCTAAGACACCAAGGCATAAAACCTTTGTATCCGATTCGAGAAAAATCACCTGCTTGGACAATTGCAGATTTTGGAGACATTGTTGTGCATATTTTCATGCCAGAAGAACGAAAAACATATGCTTTAGAAGAATTTTGGGAAAAAGCACCCCATACCTATATCAACTATTGAACTAGTATTGACTTCACGAAATATTATTTTACCCTTGTAGTAGTTTGGAGAGGTGACCGAGTGGCTGAAGGTGCTCGCCTGCTAAGCGAGTGAGTGGTTTATCCCGCTCCGGGAGTTCGAATCTCCCCCTCTCCGCCAAAAAAAGGCAGCGTTTAAAACGCCACCTTTTTTATTTGGGCTATAAACCTCTTACAGCTTAATCTTTCGTGTTTTGGTTTCTTCTGCTTTTGGCATTCTAATGGTCAAAATACCTTCTTTAAACTCAACTTCCGTTTTGTTTTTGTCAATTTTTTCAGGAATAGGAATTTCTCGCATCATCTTACCACTGGATGTTTCGCGATAGTAATAATCACAATCTTTACATTCTTCATCTTGCCTTTTTTCTGCTTTCAGAACAATGTACTGATCTCCGATTTCTACTTCAATATCATCCTTTTTCACGCCTTGTAATTCTGCTTTCAGAATATATTTGTCTTCTTTTGAGACTAAATCAATTGCAGGGAAAGGGGAATTTGAACCAAAGAAAGGTTTGGCATCAGAAAAGAAATGATTGAAAAAATCGTCTAAAAGAAAAGCTGGTTTTAGTGTTGGTTTATTATAGCCTTTGTCATAAACAACTTTGAGATTTTTATTATCCATGTTTTACCTCCATTGAATATAGGGTTTGTTGCTATATTTATTCCCAAAAATCAGTAAAAATTGTATACTAGTACCATGTTAAAAAAATTAATCTCCACCATTTTGTTTTTTTGCTTACTTATACCGTTTTCGGGATGCTCAAACAACCCCAGCTCTACCATAGATGTACCGAAAACACCGATAGAACACAATGAAATAGCTTGGATTGCACCTGAAATCATGCCATACCCTATTGTCAAGGAATGGAATGAAATCCAAGATGAGAACAAACACCTTTACATACGAGGAGCTAGACCATACTCGACCCTGTCTCAATTTACAGAGTTTAATCAGCTTTCTTCTCAAATCCCACAATCAGAAATAGATATTCTTACCCGATTTGCAGAAGAATACCACCATTCTTTCTTAAAAAATCAGTTTGCTAGCACAAATTATGGATACAATATCGCGTATTTTGATCCCGCGCTTATTTCAATTCCTTTCACATTTCTCTCAAATTATGGAGGAGCTTCTCCAGAAGACCTTGTTTCGATATTGAATTTTGACATTCAAAAGCAAAAAGCTCTTCGGAATCAAGCATTATTTACGCCCTATCATCAATTCCTGCAACGTATATCAACGATTTGCTTCCTCGACTTACAAAAACAATTTACTGAATTTGACCCATCCACTCCAAAAGAGTATATAGAGTACGTTTCCTCGCAATATGATTTGCGTTTGCTTAAACAAGGTACCGATCCACAGAATCCCCAGAATTTTGAACACATTGCCATTGTTCCAAATGGTATACTTGTTTTCTTCTTATCTGAGAATATTAGCAAAGAACAGACAGGAATCTGGGAAGTTTTTATTCCTTCTGATGACATTGCCTCGTTTTGTACATTTGCTATCGACAAAGAGGCCTATTCTGAGATTGTATATCCATCGCATTGGACAATGTATTCTGGTGATGGAAGCTTCATTATTTACCACCCAATTACACCTGTTTTGGATCCAGAACAAGCCCCTTCTAATATCCAGTCTTCTGTTTCAGAGGACCATACAAGTGGTATGGTGAATCTCTTTATTCCTGTGTCCTTTTCTTCTTCTCAAAAAAACAACTTTAGTAGTGCTGAAATCCAAATTCAATGGAGCAAAAGCATACCATTTAAAATACCAGAAGAATTATCTGAGCTGCCCACAAAAGAAGAGATCGTTGATGGCGTACCCTTTATCAGTTATGAATACTCCGATGTAGCAGCTGGGAATATATATGACATAAAGACATACATTGGCACTTGTATCAAAATTCACTATCAAATTCAATTTATACTTCACTCAACCCAAATAAGCAACTACGACCCTGGTACAGTTGAACCCTTTTCGAAAGAAGAAGTTTATAAAGCCCTTAACGAAGTATTTGCCTCATTTAGTTTCCGCTAACTTTCAATTCTATTCATATTCCTGTATTTCATCATACTTATAAACAATTTCTACACCAGCTTGCTTAAACATCATCTCTGGTTCTTTGTAGGCGTGATAACGTCTCTCACAATACACTCGCTTGATTCCACAATTGATCAATAGCATTGTGCATGTGCGGCAGGGAGTCATCGTGCAATAAATGGTTGCTCCATCAATGGATATACCTCGTTTTGCTGCTTGGCAAATAGCGTTCTGCTCTGCATGAACTGTTCTTTCACAATGCTCAGAAATCGTCCCATCATCCTTAACATGCTTGCGCATTAAATGCCCAACATCATCACAATGGGGAAAGCCAATAGGAGAGCCAACATATCCTGTTACTAAAATCTGGTGATCTTTTGCAATAACGCACCCGCTTCGTCCTCTTCCGCAAGTTGCGCGTTTGGATATTGCATGTACAACTTCCATAAAGTATTCATCCCACGAAGGTCTATTGTATTTTATATCCGACATACAAACTCCTTTACTTCTTTTTCTAGGTGTTGCAACGTAGCAATATTTAAGATTGTCCAATCTGCTATAGCAATGGGCCCGCCTTTAGATGCATTTTCAATTTCATCATAATCGCGCTTTTGTGCTTCAATTCTGGTTAAAGGACGAAAGCGTGTTTCTACATCGCCTGTTTGGGTAAATCTACTTCCAAGCCTATTGTAACGTACAATTGGAGGAGCATATACCGCCACATTGATGAAATCATCTTGGAATTGTTCTTTTAGAATTTTGTATTCTTCAAAGCTGTACATCCCATCAATGACCACATTGCCCTTTTTTGACATATTGTAGATTTTTTGCTGATTAGCAATAGCAAATGCTCCCATGCCATAGGTTTCGCGTAATTGATGCCGAATCAACTTTTCGTTTTCTGGAGTAACTTCCATTGCTTTGTTTTGCAAGGCGTCAATCACAATTTGCCCAAAGCGAAGATATTGGTACCCTAATTTTTCAATCACTAATGCCGCAGTTGTTTTCCCTGATCCGCAAAGTCCTGTTAATGCGATAATGGTAGACATAACAAACACCTTTCTATTCGGGAGTGTCTATATTTATCCCATGATCTCTAAATATAGAAAGGATTTCTTGAGTAGAAAAAAAACCAACATGTCGATAAAATTCATTACCATCAGCATCATAAAATATCTGTGTAGGTATTGCATGTACATCTAATTTTTTTACCTCTTCGGTATTCTTTGCATGCAAAAATTCGACATGCAAAACATTGATATAGTCATTTCGAAGTTCTTTTAACACATCTTCCATTGCTACACAAGGAACACAGGTATCAGATCCTACCTCCAGTAGCAAGGGAAGTCCATTTGTTTCATAGCTATGCGTTGGTATTTTGGTTTCTGCTTCCTGACTTTTCCAAATAGCCACAACTCCGATGAAACTAACCACAATACAAATAACAAGTATATTTCTCCAACTTGACTGCATATTCTCACCAACTTAATTCATTAATATTTTGTGAGGGATTATCTAATACTTCCCGCACAAGAGGCCATATTTCGGTTTTTTCATACCCTTTTCGCCAAAAGGCAACTCCTGCTAAGTTGTACTTGTGAACCAACTGAACTTTATGCAAAACAGATTTGGGTTCTTCAATCCAAAGTTTGTATGTATAGGGATACCTTTCCCATTGAGCATAATATTGACGTATCGATGAATCCCATTTGGCACTATATGTATCTCCCAACTCCATTGCATATTCCATATAATAGGACTCTGATTCTGCTGTAATGGGGATAGTTGAGTGATCCTCTATCCATAGCCTGGAATAGAAAGGAACTCCTAAAATCACTTTATCTGCAGGAACAAGCTCAATCAATTCTTCAACTCCTTTTTGTACCCAGTCATACTCTGCTACCGATCCGCTCTCTCCTCCTCCTGCCCAGTATTGGTCATATGCCATTAGCACGATGTAATCTGTTACTTTTCCCAGTTTTTCTCGATCGTAACACAAAGACCAATTTTCGCTTTCTGATATCGTAGTAATATCAATGGATACAAGAAGATTGTTTTGATGAAAAATGGGGTATAATTCGCGTATAAACTGGGTAAAAAGATCTTTGTCTGCCAGATGAATATTTTCCCAATCAATATTCAATCCGGAAGCTCCATAATATTCTACCTTTAAAAGTAGAGCATCAATTAGTGTTTTTCTTTTTTTTGTACTTTCCAATACTGCGTGTGTTAAATCAGGATCAAAACTATTGGTACATCCTATCCATACTTGATATTGATGTTTGTTAGCCCAATCTATATAGTCTTTTCGGCCTTTATCTACAAGATCTCCTTGCTCATTAGCAAGAGATAGCCAGGTAGGTGAAAGAACGTCAAGTTCTTCTGCTACATAGAATTCCTCTGGATCAGACATTGTGCGATAAACATAGTGCCAGGTCATGCAGATCTTTGATGAAACTGTTTCTGCTTTCTTTGGCTTTTCTGGTAATGCATAATGAGGAGGATGTAAATCAGTATCTAGTGATATTTTTTCCACCCATCCCACAATTCCTTGATTCGTTGAAATTTTTACCCAATCATTTTGTACTTTCAGAACCATAACAGATTGGTCTTTGAATATTTTCTGATAGAAATCTGCCTTTGAAAATGGATAAGCTTTCAACCATTCGTTTTTCACTAGCTTGGTTTGATAACTTTGAAATGCTGGTCTTATAACATGAAGGCATTGTGAATCTGAATACCACGTAATTTTTCCATCATAAAGAAGCTCTACTGAGTGTAGGGGTAAAAATGGCATCGATCCAATCCATTTGATGTCTTGATCAAACGATGAGTCAAGACCAATGTACACTACTTGCTTTGGGTTCGTGTATACTACAATTTTATCAGAAACATCCCAGTAAATTTCCATGTTTGCAATATCCCGTAACATTTGACATGAAATATGAATCCCATCGTTGGTAGTAGAAATAAAATTACTGGAATATTCCCAACCATCTACGTAGACAGATGGGGTTAGTAATGATAGTTTTTCTGGTCTCATTTGTTGAATCCAGATAATTATTCCAAGACTACCGATTAAAAATATAGCAAGAGCCGTAATAAATATTTTATTCTTCAGCAAACTTTTCGACCTGATATGTAAAGATTTTCATGTTAGGGTTATTTTTCCAATCGTTTGGATCTAACCCTGCTTTACAGGAAAGTTGGTTGAAAAAATCCTCTGGGTTTGAAAGCTCCTCCCAGACTTGAGGTAGAAATGTTGCACGATGATGATTAAGCTGAAGGATAATTCCATCTACACCAGGTTTAACACGGCTTAGCAAATCGTCAGGTGTAGAATAGTGAAGTTCAGCAGGCACAGTTAAAACAGATATCTCAATGCAAACATCAGGGTATTCTTCTACGGATAAGGGAAAAAATCTAGGATCATAAAAAGCAGCGTTGATTGCATTAAGGTGTACACTTTTGATAAGAGCATAGATGGGCTCAATTGTTCCGATGCACCCACGTAATTGGTCACTGCTGGTCAGTGTCACGAAGCATCCTTTTTTCTCCCATAAATGTACGTTATGATCGCTTTGCTTAGGCATAGAAAAGTGCTCTTCTTCATACAAATGGCTTTTTATGCTCCTTCGAGCTACATCGAGTAAAAGAGCTTTGTCTTTGTCGTTCATTTTCTGTTCCCATCAATCTTTTCTTACAAAAAAAGCCCGAAAGCATACACATGCTTTCGGGCTTTTCTATCGTTAAATTGAAATGCTATTCTTCAACAATCACTTCAAAATTCATCGTATTGACATTACCTGCAACATCAGTGGCTGTAATGACAAAAGCATTTTTCCCTGGTTTGATGGTCACATCAATGGACCATATGTCATGGGTTACAGTTGCGTCTTGGTTGTTGACAGTCACTTTACAGTCTGGTTCTACACGGCCTGTAAGGGTATAGGTGAAGGGTTCTGATCCCTGGAGTGCCCCTGGATCATCAACAAAAATCATGGGAGGGGTCGTATCAAGGGTAATAGTGAGCATACGGCGTACAGTCTTTCCGGTGGGGGTGGTGGCAGTAGCGATAATTGTATTGAGTCCTTCTTCCAACGTAACACGAATGGAGAAGGTCCCATTTTGTGAAACGGTAGCAGGTTCATTGTTGACTGTTACTTCATTGCCAGGATTGGTCATTCCGGTCACTTCCAGGGTGGCTTTGTTAGTAATAGAGGCCACGGGATCCAATTCTAGAATAGGTTCAGTTGTGTCTGGTTTGACCCATACTTCTGTATGGCCTTCCATCATGTTGGTATTGGTAACGTGAATGGTTACAATTCCTTTTTTGTTGGGAGTGACTTTTGTGTTCAAAACGCCTTGCTCATTGGTGGTACCGGTCGTATTGATACCAGGTCCTTCAATGGTTACTTTTGCACCTTCAACGGGTGCATTGGTTCCGATTTCTGAAACCGAAATGGTAAGCTCAGAAGTGACATTGGGATTCAGAGAAGGAACAGAAGCAACTTCCACTTGTAATCCAACAATGGAATCAAAGTGGAGAAGGTCACGGAGAGTATATGTAGAGGTGTTGTCAAATTGGTATGGTTCAACATGATAGTGGTGGTTGGGATTGAAGTATCCCAGAGAGGCAATTTGTTCGC
Organism: Calditrichota bacterium; assembly: GCA_036725105.1. Taxonomy (GTDB): domain Bacteria; phylum Caldisericota; class Caldisericia; order UBA6126; family UBA6126; genus JAGLCW01. The sequence continues at coordinate 36,751 of DAIMET010000002.1, read as the reverse complement.
CAACGCCGGTGGGGGTGAAGAAGAGAGTGGTTTCCATGACAGATGGATCTGTAGGGGAAGCAGTAGTATCGCCGTAAATGGCAGTTTGGTGTTGATTACCAAACAAGAAGACCCGGCCATCTTCGTGCATAGGAAGATCACGAGAGTCGGCAGGTCGTACTTGCACAATCATGTTGTTTTCAATGGCATAGGTTAAATCGTAATTGGCAGCATTCAGGAGATCTTGTCCAAGTTCAACACGGGTGAGAGCAGAAAGTACGGTCAGGCGTGGAGGTGCAATGTGAACTTCGTGGCTGGGGAAAGCTTCCCAATCGAGGAAGAATGTATTGTCATTGGTTCTACCGGGATCAAATCGTGAAATAGTGTGTGCAGGATCAGTTTTATACTTTGGAGGATATCCACAAAGATCAGCTTGAGATGGATTATTACAATACACATTGTCGCCTACTAATCCGCCGATATAGCATATATCTTCTGCGAAGACATAGAAGGTGGTTTGTGCATTGACATCCAAACCTAGGGAATCGTGGTAGTCAAGCTTTTCATTTGGATCAATATCGGCAAACAAGTAACCGCCTTTGTGAGCGCTATTGTAAATAGCACCAAGACCCCACCCTTTTACAGGGGGAACTAAACCGCGGTTTGGTTCGATATCCCATCCACCATAAATGCTTTGTTCATCAAATCGGACGAGAGTTGTATTGTAATACACATGTCCAAGTGTGACTTGATCGTTGCGGTTTTTGGTATGAACAAATCCACCAGCTTGGCATAGTTCGGAAGCTGTACGGTCAATCTTAGCATTGTCATTGAAGTCAAAACCAAGATGAGGAATGTAGGGATACAAGTCTTGCAGGAAGTGTTCTGCAAAAAGTTTGCGATCTTTTTCGTCAAAATCAAAAGATGCTGGTCTAGTCATGTAAGGAGTAAAGCGAGCAGTATTTTTAATACCACCACCACAAGTGCTGACGCCTTTGCTTACACCTTTCAACAAGAGACCTTGTGCATTCTTTGCAGTAATCGTGATCCGATAGATTCTATTGTCGGCTGCGGTTAACACAAAATCTGGTTCACCAGGTACCATGTAGGTGGTTAAACCAGGGTCTTCTGCATTTGCAATACTATATTCAACAGTCGGCAATACAACATTCACTTGTGCTTTGGCAGCATGCTTGCGGTCAGGAGTGTAAATGATTACATCAAATTCTCCTTCATCGTTGGCACAGAAACCTCGGAAAGCATATTTACCGTCTTTTGCAAGGCTGAAATCAATCTTGATAGGTTGGAAGGCAGCAGAAGAAGTAGAGTATAGGTATCGGTTGGATATGCGAGTTTCGTCATCGTTGTGAAGGTCGGTTCGCAGCCAATAATATTCTGGAAGTGGATCAGGGTGAATATCCTTGAATAAGAAATTCCAAATATGGTCATCTAATACTTCACGATTGCCCTTCATGTCTAAAACACCAACAGATAGGTCAACAGGATTGCCTTCTTGGTCAGTAAGTACAAAAGAAAGAGGTGAAACAGGATCGACAAGTTCAGGGGTTACACCAGCTGTCAAGGGGTTAGGTTGAACGGATACAGACAGGTCAAATACAGGTTCAATGGTTAGGAATTTTTGCCCAGAAAGATATACTTCATGGGAATATTGAGGAGGTGTTCCTGGCAATCCATAGAGCGGAGTGAAAGCACGATCGTTGTCGTCATCTCCATACTTGTATGCTGTAATCATAATAGGAAGGGTTTCATTTTCACTGATGACGTGATCAGGTTCATCGTTTGGACCACCAAAATCAATACCGATTGTATTAACCAGCGCACCGTTGGAAGCAGACAGATCAAACTCATATAGTCCATTGTTTCGTTGGAAGGTTCGAGCATCAATCAATCCACCAGCCCAAGTATTGGTAGCCATATCGTATGTACCGATAATTTCAGTTTCATAATCACGGAAGGAAATCTTGCCGTCATTATTTAAATCTTCTTCCCAGTCATATTGTTCTTTTAATTCGGTAGTTACAGTATTTCTGGGAGGATTGGTAACCCAACCATCACCTGCACCATTGAATAATTTGCTGTTTTTGGTGGCAACACCGCGATCTTGCCATACAAATACGAAGGCATCATTACACATTTCAGTGCTTTGCATCATTTCGTATTCTTTAATGGTTGCAACTACTTTGTTGTCAACATCTGCAACAACATGATCCGATTCAGTAACAATTTCCAATGCATGTGCATCAATACCATCGGTTGGAGGTTCAGCACAACAATCTTGGTAAATTTTTACTGTTCCGTCCCATAGAATAACTTTAATGTTTATGATTCCATGAGAAATAGGGATTATTTCTTCAAAACGGAAGACATTGGTAAGTCCTCGGAAGTCAAGTTGTCCTCCATCGCGTAATTGAGCATTTTCATTAGGATATTTTGTTAGCTCGTTATCGGGTTGAGAAATATCCCAATCACCGTTTTTATCTGTCCAATCATATCCGTAATCATACTCGTAATCTTGCATATTGGAGTGCTCAACAACAATCTTTCCAGACCAGTCGTAGTTAATAGGTACATTGCGAACATTGTTATATTCGTATTCTGGTGTAACAGTATGCTTCACCTGGTTGAATATTTTTGGTTGAGCAAATGGCCCAGTAATTTCCATACGTCGAATACGGAAATCTTGATCGGTTTTTTCGTCAAAACTGAGATGGTTTCCATTAATATCTTTGACGATGAAGTATATTCCATAATCGGTTAGAGGGAAGAATTCTGTACCCAATTTATTGAAATCAGTAAAATTGTTAATGTCAACATCATCATACCATTTCCACCACCATATGGCTGGATATGCATTCCATCCGGAATGGTCTTCAGTAGTTCGGGTATATCCGCTGGAAATAACTCCACCGCGTAATCTACCAGTGTGTGTCTGGCCGCCAGGATATCCTTTGCAGTCTCTTCCTACGTCTTGGACAATTGGATTGTAGGGAGATTGAATCTGAGGTGTAGGTAAGGGAAGATTAGATATTGGTTGATTATCCATGGTTCCAGATGTGTAATTCACTTCTGAATTTTGTAATGCATGGTCAACCATTGCCATTTCAGCAAAGTTAACATATGGATCAGGAGCTAAGACTTTGAAGGACTTAACACCACAATAGTCAACTCCCATGGATTCATAACGACGCAAACCTCCTCCGGGATTTCCAATAATATCAAAGAAAACTTCGTCGTGGAACATTCCAGGAGGACATACAATGCCATCTTCAATAAAATAAGGTGGATGTTGAATTTCAGAGTTGTAATCAAATATAAGGTTAAAAGTTTTTACTTGTACTTGGAGTTTGGTAGCAGCAGAACGGGGAATAACTGTTACAGGAATCACACCACCGCTATCAGATGAGGAATAGTTTGTATCCCCATGGTTTCGAAGATAAACAGGTACACCAAAAGTAGCAACTTTGAATGGACCATATTTATCACCGTAAGATACCAGACCATCATTTCGGAAATCACTGCCACCACAATTGTGACATTGATATTTACCTTCGGAGCAATCACTGTCAAACACTTGTGGGCTGTTAACGGTTTGAATATAACCAGGTATTCGTTCCATATAGGCAATATCATACTTGTCGCCACCAACTGGGAGCGGTCCAATATAATTTGGATTTGGTACCCATAGATCGTCGCCGGGGTCTAGAATGCCCTTGTGAGGTCCGACATCGTCCCAATGCCAGTAACAGAATGTACCATCTTCATTCACTTGTACAATTACTTTTTCAGAGTAAGCTAGATCATCGTAGTAAGGATCATTAACGCCCATGTCGTCATTGTTATACACACGAGCTATAGAAGAGTCAAGTGGCTCTACCATATACCCGGTAAACATATAATCAATGCCTGCACCATTTGCGTTATAAAAAGCTACTACTTCTCTTCCTGCTATAGTAGATATGGGAAGATCAGCTGGATCATTCACATCATTTTTGTTATCTTTGTCAATGAGATTGATAAATAAATTGGGGAATTTTTGATCCAAAACACCAACGCATTTTTTATTAGCAGTAAAACGCATATCCTCGGATCCCACTACATATGCCATGTCCGTAAAACAATCATAACTGGTGTGGAATAGAGGGGGAATATTGTCGTTCCAAGGAGGTGTGGATTGAGGTTTACACCCATAGGCATGTCCAATAAGTCGTCCAAGTTCATTTTGGCCGTTGAAATAAGACCTATTATCGTGTTGTTTCCAGAAAGGATCATACAAAGAAACCTCTGGTGGAACGCTATCATCAATACCACCGGTATTTCGTATGGCGACAATTCGCAAGCGATTATCAAAATCTTCTAATACGTATCGTCCTTCTTCATACAATCTTTTGAAACCTTTGTAGTTTCCATCAACAGAGCAAGATCCACGGTATGGAGTGATCTCGAAGGAAGTCATTTGATGATCACCGTCTAACACGCGGTAATCTTCATCAATGAATATATTTCTCCCAGTAACAACATCTTTTACAAACACATATACTTCTTCTTGGGGAATGTACACATTGTCATCCCAATAACCTGGTCTAGGTGGTGGTTCTACGGTAATCTTTAATGTAGAGGTTTGTTCAACTTTTAGTTCTTCGGTGACGTGAACTTCCATTCCAAGTTTATCGGAAGGGAAGACTTCCCAGTCAATGAAACGGGAGTCACCGTTTTTTCCAACTGTAAAACCATGAACAATATTTTGATTCCACCAATAATGTATTTTTTCACCGATAAGAGAACCGCAAAGATAGGTATTATCTTCAATTTGAATATCGGTCATGCGTGTGTTGTCTTTTTTGGTCTTGATCATGACAATAATGTCATCTAAGTACACAGATGGATCGGGAGCAGATAATACACCGATACCCCAAACAGCATCGTATAGTATTTCATCGTCATTTTCTGGATCGGATATTAGAACGTTGTGATCGACGCGATCCCACAGGCGAAGGTTTGCATCGCAAGCACCCAAGCCAAGAGGGCTTTCGGGAATAATGTAGTGTTCATAATCAAAATCTTCAGGTTGGACTACGGTAAAGGGAGCATATATATAGCTCCATGTTAATCGAACGTCATTAGGAGTCAACCATGTTTTTTCAGGGGTAGGATCGAGCGGATCATAGCTATTATCCATATCCACATAGAGAGATTTGTAGTCGGGAATTGTAGCTCCTGGTCGGCTTACATCGTAGTCTTCAGCAAGAGTGAAAATATCTACTAAGCCATCCATGGGATAGTATAGGAGGGTATCATAGTTGTCCCAGCTAGATAGAGAGGTAGGACAATCAGCATCGTGTACGGTTAAAATAGATCCATTGGGGAAACGACCTGAAAGGTCAAAAACTCGAATATCCCCAGGACTTGCTTTGCCATCTCCATCAGCATCATAATACAAAACTGTATCAAAATATCGTTCTGTACCAGAACCAGTTGTTAATCCCATGTAAAATTGATGATTGACAGGTAAGAATTGTTTTTGATCAATTTCCATGTTACCAAGGTGATAAATGTCTTCGCCAATATCGTATGTACCATTTTTGAAAATCTTTTCATTGGGCCAGTCCTGATCGTAGAACATGTCCAATTTTGAGAAATGAAACAAGATATCGCCGACATCTAGATCGCCTTCTGAAACTTCTGAACCAGCCTTGTATTCAGTAACAAGGTTACTTCTAGTAATCATACGATCGGTGAGGCGAATGTCGCCTTCGTTCACAATTTGATTACCCAAACCGTCATCGACTTTATTTTTATTTTTATAAATAGGCTCTTGGCATCCGTAGATTGGATTTTGAGAACCTTCATAATACATAACATCGCTTGGGAAGGGTGTCAGTACTCTACCAATGTCTCGAGAAGTAATAATAGAATCTTCAGCACCGAGATACTCTTCGCAAGCAATACCTTCTTCTTGATCATCAGAAAGATTGTATGGGAATAAGTTGTATCGCTCTGCTCTAGTAAGTGTTTCATCTAAATCACAGATATCGTTTGATACACCGTTGTCCTTGAAAATTTCAACACCAATGTATTCTCTGTATTTTAAATTGATGTTTTGGAAAGTAGTGGCAGGAACGAAAAATTCTTCACCAGTAGGGTCGAGTACTGTATTCTTTTGAACTGATTGTACAGCTCCCTGAATGTCTTTATTCGGAGATCGAAGGGCAGCAGATGTAACACTAGGCATAATGCCAGACCATACATCTGTTTGAACAGATAGATTGTATGTGGGCTCATTACAACCACCATGTAAAACTTCTCCGAGCAATAATACGTCGCCATAGATTCTTGGGACTTTTGTGAGACTACCGGGATATGCAGGAACAGGAATCATGGTAGCATTTACATATCCACGTTTCAGGTATTTTGCGTTCGTGATTGGATTGATTAGATTGTTTACATTAGATAGTCTGAAATCGCCATAAGAAACAACCCCAAATCCAGTTGTTCCAGCTTCTTTGTAAATCCATTCGCCGTATTCATACAGTGTCCAATCAAAATCCATACCCCATGTAGTTGATCTAGATGAATTGATATTCTCGGTATGCATTTCGTCATTAGCCTTACCGGTACGTTCTCCAGCAAACATACCTGTTTCTGCGAAATTTGCAACAAAGCGCCATAAGCTGATATCAACGTCTTTGTCGCCTTCTTTGACGGTAGTATTGGCTGCATATTTATAATATGTTTTCCCGTCATCCATGCGGACAGCAACAGGTGTTAGACGGAAGTCTCCAACTTGCACGGTATAATCGTTGTTAGGCGTAGGTGGCAATGTACTAGTATCAACACCTTTCCGATATATCCATTCACCAGGATGATATGCAGATACATTGGCGTAATAATCAATGCCATCATCAACAGGATCGGGTTTAATTCTGTTACCAGAAGCATTGATATTGTCTGCATGTAATTCATCATATACGTTTACATACATGCTCTCGTCATCATTAGGGTCGGAGGTGTAATACCAAGTGTAGTCGTCATATGGTTGTGCATTTGAATCTACTTGTTCAACACCTTCGCAGCTAACACTGCGAGGTAATCCCATTGAATCGGCAAAATCGGAGGGTAATCCCCAATAAGAAAAATCGTATAAAGGATACTGGGCAGCTCCGTCCCAATCGGCTTTCTTGGTTTCGCCGTGGGTAGATAGATTTCCTACGACAGATGTAGGAGATCGTACGCCAAATTCATCAATAAGTATAGGAAAATCTGGCATGTCAATCCAGCCAATGCGGAAATAACGTCCAGTTCCTTCTCGGTCCCAGAAGTAATTTCTGGTTATGCCACCTGCATCCATATCACCGCGGTACATTGGATGATCTGGATCTAAGAAATAAGGACCTTGTGTGTTATTGCTTCCAATTGGATCCACAATGGCATTTTTATTGTTTCGACATGTATTGTTTTCTTGAAATGCAGATAAAAACTTTTCTAAGTCATTCTTTTCAGGATCAAACTGCACTTCATATGTGTCATATAGATTGGATGGATCGGCAAATTCATAATACCGGCAATCGTTAAAATATCCATCTTTGTCAAACCACAATTGACCAGCAGAGTCATAAACTGCATACCAGCGATTGTATTCTTGTGATTTACCACTGGCTGGATCTACCATTAAATAAAACTCTGTCCATAACAACGGCTGAACAGTAGTATTTGTGGTAATTGGAAATCCTTCTTGGTCGTAGAGTTGATTGCCTAATTCATCAAAATGAGGTTGATCAGGTCTAGCGGGGATATTAATATCGCCAAATGCATATTCATTGGGTCCTTTTTTGTAACTTTCGGACACAGGTTCTGGTGTAAGTCCTAGAGGTTCTTCAGAATAAATATAATGTGCCAATACAGCTAGTTCTGTATCTGGCATACCATATTCATCTCCCCCCCAACACATTTCACCAGGTTTCTGCCACGGAAAGTCTATGCCTGGATCCAAAGCCGTACCATCCCTTTCAAAGCCTACAGGAATAAATCTAGAAGCTATAAAAACTGCATTTTGGGATTCAGCAGCTTTTGCAGGAACAGAATAAAAACCGACTTGAAGAATACTGGCAAACATAAGAAGTGCTATCAGCCCACTTGTTAACTTCTTCATACCAATTCTCCTTTCAAAAACCATCGTTTGTTGTCTATCGTTTTGCATAACAAACTATTACAAAATTCCTTCATACCGAACACTAACAGGGTGTTGGTATACAAAAGAATTCTGCTTTTCAATTTCTTGTACAATCACTTCAAAATTCATCGTATTGACATTACCTGCAACATCAGTGGCTGTAATGACAAAAGCATTTTTCCCTGGTTTGATGGTCACATCAATGGACCATATGTCATGGGTTACAGTTGCGTCTTGGTTGTTGACAGTCACTTTACAGTCTGGTTCTACACGGCCTGTAAGGGTATAGGTGAAGGGTTCTGATCCCTGGAGTGCCCCTGGATCATCAACAAAAATCATGGGAGGGGTCGTATCAAGGGTAATAGTGAGCATACGGCGTACAGTCTTTCCGGTGGGGGTGGTGGCAGTAGCGATAATTGTATTGAGTCCTTCTTCCAACGTAACACGAATGGAGAAGGTCCCATTTTGTGAAACGGTAGCAGGTTCATTGTTGACTGTTACTTCATTGCCAGGATTGGTCATTCCGGTCACTTCCAGGGTGGCTTTGTTAGTAATAGAGGCCACGGGATCCAATTCTAGAATAGGTTCAGTTGTGTCTGGTTTGACCCATACTTCTGTATGGCCTTCCATCATGTTGGTATTGGTAACGTGAATGGTTACAATTCCTTTTTTGTTGGGAGTGACTTTTGTGTTCAAAACGCCTTGCTCATTGGTGGTACCGGTCGTATTGATACCAGGTCCTTCAATGGTTACTTTTGCACCTTCAACGGGTGCATTGGTTCCGATTTCTGAAACCGAAATGGTAAGCTCAGAAGTGACATTGGGATTCAGAGAAGGAACAGAAGCAACTTCCACTTGTAATCCAACAATGGAATCAAAGTGGAGAAGGTCACGGAGAGTATATGTAGAGGTGTTGTCAAATTGGTATGGTTCAACATGATAGTGGTGGTTGGGATTGAAGTATCCCAGAGAGGCAATTTGTTCGCCAACGCCGGTGGGGGTGAAGAAGAGAGTGGTTTCCATGACAGATGGATCTGTAGGGGAAGCAGTAGTATCGCCGTAAATGGCAGTTTGGTGTTGATTACCAAACAAGAAGACCCGGCCATCTTCGTGCATAGGAAGATCACGAGAGTCGGCAGGTCGTACTTGCACAATCATGTTGTTTTCAATGGCATAGGTTAAATCGTAATTGGCAGCATTCAGGAGATCTTGTCCAAGTTCAACACGGGTGAGAGCAGAAAGTACGGTCAGGCGTGGAGGTGCAATGTGAACTTCGTGGCTGGGGAAAGCTTCCCAATCGAGGAAGAATGTATTGTCATTGGTTCTACCGGGATCAAATCGTGAAATAGTGTGTGCAGGATCAGTTTTATACTTTGGAGGATATCCACAAAGATCAGCTTGAGATGGATTATTACAATACACATTGTCGCCTACTAATCCGCCGATATAGCATATATCTTCTGCGAAGACATAGAAGGTGGTTTGTGCATTGACATCCAAACCTAGGGAATCGTGGTAGTCAAGCTTTTCGTTTGGATCAATATCGGCAAACAAGTAGCCGCCTTTGTGAGCGCTATTGTAAATAGCACCAAGACCCCAACCAACCGTAGGTGGTGTTAGGTTAGGATTTGGAGTAACATCCCATCCACCATGAATACTTTGTTCGTCAAATCGGACGAGAGTTGTATTGTAGTAAACTTTACCAATCTCTTGTTGATCAGCACCTGGTTTAGGTGATTGATAGAATGTTCCAGGTAGGCATAATTCAGAATTTCTATTGTCGACTTGCTTGTTGTCGTTGAAGTCGAATCCAAGGTGGATTGTGTACGGATATAAGTCTTGCATGAAGTGTTCTGCAAAGAGATTTCGATCTCTTTCATTAAAGTCAAATGACTCTGGTCGTGTTGTATAAGGAGTGAAGCGAGCAGTATTTTTAATACCTCCGCCACAAGTGCTAACGCCTTTGCTTACACCTTTCAATAAGAGACCTTGTGCGTTCTTTGCAGTAATTGTGATTCGATAGATTCTATTGTCAGCTGCGGTTAATACAAAATCGGGGTTACCCGGTACAGAATATGATGTTCCAGCTGGATCATCAATATTGGTTACTTCATATTCAACCGTTGGTAGTACTACTTTTACATTTACCTTGGCAGCATGCTTACGATCAGGAGTATAGATAAATACATCAAATTCTCCTTCATCGTTGGCACAGAAACCTCGGAAAGAATACTTACCATCTGTCTTTAGGTTGAAATCAATATCAATTGGACTAAATGGTGCAGAAGCAGAAACAGAATAGAGTTGGTGATTATTCTCACGAGTACCGTCATTATTATGAAGGTCTGTTCGAAGCCAGTAATAATCTGGTAGAGGATCAGGGTGAACATCACGGAACAAGTGATTCCAAACATCATCGTCATCAATAGCGTATTTGCCTTCTTTGTCAGGAATACCTATTGAAAGATCGACTGGTGTACCTTCTTCGTCGGTTAAGACAAAAGATAGGGGTGAAACAGGATCGACAAGTTCTGGCGTTACACCGGCTGTTAACGGACTTGGTTGAACAGAAGCAGTCAGATCAATAATGGGTTCAACAGGTAAAAACTTCTGGCCTGCTAAATATACTTCGTGTGAGAATTGTGGAGTAGTTCCTCCATAGTTATACAGCGGTTCAAAGGAACGATCTGTATTGTCGTCACCATATTTATAAGCGGTTACCATAACGGGAAGTTTTTCATAGTCAGAGATTAGATGGTCAGGTTCATTGTTTAATCCACCAAAGTCGATACCAACGGTGTCAATTTGGCAACCGTTTTCGACAGACATGGTGAACGTGTAAACACCATCTCCTCTTTGGAAAGTTCTACCGTCTATCACACCACCTGTCCAGGTATTGGTGGCAAGGTCATAGGAACCAATAATCTCGGTCTCATATTCTTTGAAGGAGATTTTGCCATCTTTGTTAAAATCTTCATCTTCTAGGTATTGGGGGGCAAGCTCAGTATATTTACTGGAATGAGGAGGATTTCCTACCCATCCATCACCAGCTCCCTCATACATACCATCAACATCGCCAATCACACCGCGGTCTTGCCAGATGTAAACCAATGCATCATTTACCAACATTTCTTCTTGGAATGTTGTATGTTCGGTTACTTTTACCTCAATTTTGTTGTCTTGGTCTGCATATAGTTCTTCAATATCTGATTCAACTGTTAGTGCATGTACTTCGATACCATCTGTTGGAGGTTCCGCGCAACAATCTTGATATACTTTCACCGTACCGTCATACAAAGTTACTTTGATTTGTATCAATCCATTTGCAATGGGGACAAATTCGTCAATACGAAATACGTTGTTGAGTCCTCTAAAATCGAGTTGTCCACCACCTAAAAGCAGTGGATTCGTATACTGATACTTAGTTCCATCAGATCGTGTGCTAGTCCAATCAAATACTTCACGGTTGGAATACGTTCCATTTACATTTAGAGGATAGTCTTCTTTTCTACCGTAGTATTTATTATCCCAGGACATTTCAAACTCTGCATAGTTGGAACTGTCAATCACAATACTGTTTTCCCAATCATAAACAATGGGAACATGACGAAGATTGTTATAGCGATATTCAGAACTTATTGTCTGCTTGACGGGATCGAAAATTTTTGGTCTTGCTATAGGACCAGATAATTCTATTTTTCTAATACGGTAATCGGGTTCTGTTTCCTCGCTGAAACTTAAGTGGTTTCCATCAATATCTTTCAAGATAAAAAAGGTACCATAATCGGTTAGAGGGAAAAACTCAGTTCCTAGTTTGTTAAAATCGACGAATTGATTGTAATTAACATCCTCTCCATACCAATACCACCACCAAACAGCGGGATAGGCATTCCAACCGCTATGATAGTCATCGGATCGGTAGTATCCACCATTTTTAACAGCACCAGCAACACGACCGGTGTGAGTTTGTCCACCTGGGTATGCTCGTAAATCTTTGGCAACATCAATTACCATAGGGTTGTAAGGTGCTTGAATTTGGGGAGAAGGAACTGGTAGTGGAGATAAAGAATTTAATCCAGCAGTATAGTCCACTTGGGAATTTTGAAGTGCGTGGTCAATTGTATTGAATTCAACAAAATTGACGTATGGATCGGGTGCTAAAACTTTGAAAAAGTGAACTCCGCAATAGTCTGTACCAAAATGGTTGAATCGTTGTAATCCAGAACTAGGTCTTTGCCAATCAAGATAGGTTTCATCAACAAAATTACCTATGGAATGATCTGGATTGGTTTGGACAAAATAGGGTGGGTGCTTGATTTCTGAATTGTAATCGAAAATTACATTGTATGTTTCAACCTTAAGGGCAAGCTTCGTTAAGGCATTTCTAGGAAGAACAGTGACAGGAAGTTCTCCTCCTTCATTTGTAGAAGGATACGGAGCTTGTCCATAATTTCTAAGCAGAGAAGGAACGCCATAGGTGGCTACAGTAATTAATGGAGGAATACCCGGCTCGAGAGGACCAAATGTATCTCCATAGGTGACTGTACCAAGATCATCAAACATACCATCTCCACATGAAATACAGTTGTTTGTACCTTGTGAGCAGTCAGTATCTGTGAATTTTATCTGTTCGTTGCTGCTAATGTTTACTTTTAGGTATCCAGGTAATATAGAAGGTCCGGTGGATGGAGTATCTGGATCATAGAAAGGATTGGGAGCCCAAAGAAAATCGCCTTCATCGAGGATTCCCAGGTTTGGTCCACAGTCGTTCCACATCCATATAAACAATGACTCGTCATCGTTGTATTGACCAATAATGAGCTGGTCTTCTTCAATATCATATTCAGTGGCTCCTATAGAATGGAGTCCATAAACTTTGCCAGCAAGGCTTTCACTAATGCGTCCGGTGAACATGAATTGAATTCCAGCTCCAGAGGCATTATAGAAGGCTATTATTTCATGACCATCAGGAACAGAGATAGTTTGACCGTTGGGATCATTAATATCTTTGAGGTTGTCTGCATCACGAAGTTTAACAGAAAGGTTTGGAAATTTTTGATCTAAAATGCTTAAGCATTTTTTAGAGGGAAGCATGTCGATGTCTTCGGGAAGAATTGGAATTGAAACTTGTGAGTAAGTATCGAATCTATTTTTTAATATGCTGGTATTTGGATATGGAAAACAAGAATAGTCTCTACAGTAGGTAGGAAAGGTTGGTGGTGACCAAATTTCATCACCACGGGTTTTACCGGCATAATTCAGGGTATTGTCGTGCATCTTCCAGAATGGATCGTAAATTGTATATTGTCCAGGGGTTGGGTCCGTAACTCCCCCACAATCTTTTACAGCAATAATTCTCATGTTATTGTCAAAAGAAACCAATTCGTAGCGGTATTCTTGGCTATTCCATACTCGCTGCCAACCTTTGTGATAACCAGTTGGGGTACAAGATCCCTGGTAGGGTGTGAATTCAAAAACAGCTTTAGGATCATCGGCAGTTATGACGCGATAGTCTTCATTAAAATCAATGCCGATATACTCTTGGGTGTTTACAATATAAACAAATACTTTTTCAGCAGGATGAAACACACCATTTTCCCAATACTCTGGTTTTGGGGGGGGATCAACGGTAATTTGAATTTGCGTGGTTTGTTCAACTTTAATTTCTGGTTCGATCGATAATTCCATTCCCAGACGATCTGAAGGGAATACTTCCCAGTCGATATAACGGAAATCACAATTCTTACCAACAGATAAACCATGAATGACATTTTCGTTTACCCAATAGTTTTTGTTTCCGCCCACTTGAGATCCACAGTCATAGGTAGTACTGTCAAGTACAATACTCGTAAGTCTGGTGGTGTGGAACTGATCAATGATCAGAGGAGTGATTCGAATTTCACGGAAAGGGGTAAAATCTGGGACGCTTAGAAGTAATTGATACTGCCTGATATAACCATACCAAGTAAGGTCTTCTGCGATAAGTGGGAGTTCGTTAAGAGGGTCGTCAGAATTATCTCGATCGCCATCTTCAACTACAGTATAAGGTTGATATCCAAAAATCGGATACAACCGTATATCACCCGTGCTTACAAATCCGGATTCATCCACATCAACATATCCACCGACATGTGAAGCAGGGAAAATGGGGTCTTGATATACTCGGATATGGGCTGGAGTTGGATCCATGTCATAGTACAAGTCCATATCAATGAGCATGTTGGAACTAACAATGGATCCGGGTTCATATTGCCCCGATAGATCCAGAACACGGACGTCCCCTGGGGTTATGGTGTGAACAGGATTTACCACTGGATCCCAATCATGGTCAAAATAGAGGACGGTTTCAAATGGGATTTCTCCCCAGAAAAAGTAGTTATCAATTTCAGTTTGAGATATGAGGGTGTAGAGTGGAGCATCGCGAGGAACTTTAGATTCTGTCAGATAAATACCTTCTCCGGTATCATATGTATAGTTTTTCTCAATACATTTTTCTGGCCATTCTTGATCAAAAAACATTTCGTCGTAATCGAAGTTGAAGAGAGACAAGCCAACGTCAGAATCACCATCAACAACGGTGGTGTTGGCTGGGTATGTGATTACATTTTCGCCAACTGTAACAGTAACTTCGGTAATTCTTTCGTCGCCAGGATCAACAACCTGGAGAGCTCCAGGTTGAATGATTTTATTTTTATAAATTGCTTCACCGCATCCGTATGAGTAGGGGTTGCCAATAGGATCTGAGGCATCAAGAGCGGTGGTATCATGGTACATGATATCGAAAGGAAATGGAGATAACATTCGACCGTAATCTTTGTCAGCAACAATGTCGTTGGAACAGCCTAAAAACTCTTCACCTGTTCTACCAGGTCGATAGTCGTCGGAAAGGTTATATGGGAAAAGTGTATCGATGGGTGGAGGAGGATTATCGACAAAGTTTTCTCCAGTGTTATTGTCAATACCGTCATCCTTCCACATTTCAAGACCCAAGTATTCGCGATATCGAACATCAACATCTTGGAAGGTGGTTGCAGAAATATCAAATGTACGTCCATCATCATCTAGGACGGTGTTACGTTGCATAGATTGTGCAGTTGGTAAAAAGCTCCCACTCTGGGAACGTATTGATGCAGCTGTGAAATCAGGAATCTCACCTTGCCATATATCACTTTCGATGGAAAGGTTGTAAAGAGAATTGTTTCCGCCACCAAATATAACTTCAGCTAATACCAGTGCATCCCCGCGTACACGAGGGACGTATGGTGTAGATGTTTCTTTCAATGCTTTACTAACCATAAGTTGAACATCAGAACTCACAAGACCGCGGTTACGGTCTTTTTTCAATCCAGCAAATACGGGGCCATTTACGTTGGTTAAACGATAGTCTCCAACAGTAACACGTCCGTACGTTTGTGGGTCGGTTCCTCGATCTCTATATATCCACTCTTTGTGTTCGTAAGAATACCATGCTTCGTGCCACTTAGAATCTGCAGGAGTTTTTGTGTTGTCAACGTGGAGTTCGTCATCTTCTTTACGGATTCGCTCTCCTCCGTTAGTACCTTCGTCGACGTTGTATTCGGCAAAATTGGTACGGAAACGGAATAAAGATTTGTAATGAGAGGGAACGGCTTGGTTAACGGGGTCACCATTGCGGTCATATGCGCAATCCCAATCACCAGGTAAAACTTTACTGTTTGGGGGATAGTTTCGGGTTTCTCCGTTGAAATATACAGATACGGGAGTTAAACGATAATCCCCTTCTTGAACAAAGAAGGAGTAGGTTGGAAATGTATTTGCATATTCGCCTTTGCGGTAAATGTGTTCTCCAGGATCGAAGTCGGATATCTGTGTGTAAAAGCGATGGAGCTGTTCTGGCATAGAAAATGGTGGGTAGTTTACGGTGATAGAGGCAGTTTTGTTTTGTGCCTCATCTGAAACATTATCTGCATGGAGTTCGTCGCCAGTAAGAGCGCGCTTGGATTGCAAATCGTCCATGTCGCTGTTGTAATACCAGCGGAAAGACTTATTGGGTTCGAGAGTATAGTCGGGTTGTACAACAGGGTCATCATCGAAATTAAACCCTGTACTACCAGGTAATCCCCAATATCGGAATTCGAGTAAAGAGTATGCTTGTTGAGCGTCCCAATCCATAGTTCCAATATACTTGGTCGAGACGTAATTTTCACCCTGTACAACAGATGGTCGAATGGGGGGGACAGAACCCTCTCCTCTTTCTAGAGGAAAATCAACCATATCAATCCAGCCCATTCGGAAATATCTCATTGTGTTGTTTCGGTCCCAAAAATAAATACATGTGTTTCCGTCTTGGTCGATGAATGTTGGTCCGTGGAACATATCAAAACGAGGGTTATCGGGGTCCAGGATGTATGGTCCTTGTGTGTTGTTTCCCGTAGATGGATCAACCAGGGCGTTGGGATTGTTCGTACACAGGTTGGTTTGGTATTTTCCATTTAGGTTAGAAGGGTCTGCAGGTTCGAAATAACGAGAATCGTTGAAATACCCGTCTGGATCTAACCAAAATTGACCACAATTATCATACACCACGTACCAAGGTTCTTTAAATCGAGATTTACCACCATCAGCGATAACATCGAGATAGAACTTGGCCCAGAATAGAGGTTCTGCTTGTGTGTTTGGTAAGAGTGCTGGTATATTGTTTTCATTCTCTATAGCTAATAAAGAATTGGGCATACCATAGCCCTCTCGCCCCCAAACAGTTTCTCCAGATCGCTGCCAGGGAAATAGCTTACCTTCAAGTTGCTGCCCATCTCTATTGAACCGGGCAGGAACAAGCCTAACTGCAATAAAGGTAGCTTTGTTTAATTCTTCATTAGCTGTAGTAATATTCACAGCATTGTTAAAAGGATTCTGTAGCAGAGCAACAGCCATAAAAGAGATGACTAACCAAGCGAATATCTTTTTCATCTCAGTTCTCCTTTCTCATCTTCGCTGTTAAGGGTTTTCTGACCGGAAGAAGCCTGATTTTATCAGCTTCCTCTACCCTTCCGCGAATAGGGAAAAAACGTACAACACAAAGTATGTCAAAAATACCATAGACTACCATAAAATCAAATTATGGAAGCAATCCAAAACATACAATAACCTCGTAGCTTTCAACGTCATTAAGTTATTTCATCAATTGGATAAATTATATAACAACAAATTGCGATTTCCATGTTTTCTTTCGTTTAGTTGCTTTTTTTCTCAAATTTTCTCGTTTCACACTTTTTTAAAAGCCTTAAGTTGTCTTTATAAACGAAGGATTTCCAGTACAATAACTTACATCAACGATACATAAATTTTTTATACTTGCAAAGGATTTTTTATGAACCAGCAGATGAGTGATCAATGGAAAAACATCTTGAAGGACATCAAAAAAGAGTTGGTGCCAACTAGTTATTTAGCAGTACGAGAGAGTAAAATTCACGCCATTCAATCTGACACGATGGTTATATCGGTTGTGTCTGAGTTTGTGAGGAACAAAATTATGGATGCTTTTCTTCCTGTTTTTTTGGGTGCGATTCAGAAGCAATTCCCAGAGATCCAAAACCTTGATTTTGTCGTCGAAGAGCCTGTAGAAAAAAACTCAACACTTGATACAGAGTATGTCCCCACACACGAAAGATCCTCTTACTTTAACAACCCCGAAAGCGTCGACTCTCTTCCCCTCAACCCTCGCTATACGTTTGAAAATTTCATTGTAGGTAGTAACAACCAACTTGCGTATGCTGGATGTAAAAGTATTACAAGTGATTTAGGAAAAGTTTACAACCCTCTTTTTCTTTACGGTGGGGTAGGTTTGGGGAAAACTCACTTGTTGCAAGCAATTGCTCATGAGTGTAATGAGTCAGGGAATAAAAACATTGTATATATTACTTCTGAGCAATTCTTAAACCAGGTAGTACACTCTATTCAGGTAAATACGGTAGACAAGTTTCGTGAAAATATACGACGGGTCGACTACTTAATTATTGACGACATACAATTTTTAGTGGGTAAAGAAAGAACTCAAGAAGAACTCTTTCACACTTTTAACGCCTTGTATGACCAAAAGAAACAAATTGCAATTTCTAGCGATCGTCCACAAAATGAATTAAAAGGTATTCAAGAAAGACTGATATCAAGATTTTCTATGGGTTTAACGGTGGATATTTATCCCCCAGATTACGAAACCCGTTTGGCTATTTTACGAAACAAAGATAAAGCGGAACAATACGATCTTCCGGATGAAGTTCTAGATTTTATTGCCTCACAGCAGTTTAACAATATTCGACAACTTGAAGGATCTTTAATTAGGGTTGCAAGTTATTCTTCTATGCAGAACATTCAGAACGTGACAGTTGATTTTGCCAAAGAAACATTGAAAAATTTCCTTCCTTTGAGTTATAAAAAATTCACACCGGAAGAAATTAAAGTGATTGTTGCTGATTTTTACAACACGAAACCACAGATTTTAGAAAGTAAAAGACGATCAAAAGATGTAGCCGTTCCAAGACAGGTTGCCATATATTTGATTCGTGAAATGACAAATTATTCATTGCCAGTAATAGGTCGATACTTTGGTGGTAGAGATCACTCTACTATTATTCACTCGTATGAAAAGATTAAAAGTGAAATGAAGGTGGATCCGAAACTCAAAAATGAGGTGGAAGAAATTATTAAAAAACTCCAATATACCTCTTAACGTCTTTATTGGTTTTAATATATATTAAAATTTTAATCATACTTATAGGGGAGTTGAAAATGTTTAAAGATTTCCTGCAACTCCTTCTCATCTTTAAACTTGATAGTAATTTGGTTGTGGAAAACTTTCACCGGTTTGTGCAGGAATTCCCGTAATACTTTTTCTTGCTCTTTGTAATGTGGAAAACGAACAATCTTTTGTTTCTTTTTTCCACAGGTTTTCAGAATATAATGTGAAAGTTCTTTAACAGTGAGCTTTTTTTCTATTAAATAAGAAAGCACCCGCTGCCGATTTTCAATTTCTTTGATTGAAAGAAGTAATCTTGCATGGCCCTCTTGTATCTTATTTTCCTGTAGTGCTTTTTTTGATTCTTCATCGAGTTGTAGGAGGCGAAGAGAATTTGTAACATATACCCTGCTTTTTCCGATAGAAGAAGCACACTCTTCGTGTGTGATTGAAAATTCTTGAATTAGAGTTTGTAGGCTAGAAGCTAAATCAAGGGGGTTTAAGTCTTCCCGTTGAATGTTTTCTACGATGGTTAACTGAGCAGCTTGACGATCAGAAATATCCAAAACATACACAGGAACCTTTGTATAACCGCAAGACCTAAGAGCTTCTAACCTTCTATGTCCAGCAATCAATTCGTAATACGAATGGACAAATCGTACTACTAAAGGTTCAATTAAACCATTTTCTTTGATCGATTGTGCTAATTCAATTATAGAATTTGGATCAATAAATACCCGTGGCTGATAAGGGGATTTTTTAATCAACTCTATTTGAACTTCCCGGATCGCCGTTGCTGTGTCATCTTTATAATCATCTAATAATGCCCCAAGTCCTTTACCAAGACCACCTATACGTTTATTCATGTTGCAATAACTCCTCTACAAGTTGTTCATATGCCTTTGCCCCCCTGGAGTGTTCGTCATATTCACTGATGGGTTTTCCGTATGATGGTGACTCACTCAAACGCACATTTCTTGGAATAATGGTTTTAAAAACAAGATTCCCGAAGTAATTAATTACTTCGTTGGAAACATCTTTTGATAAAGTTGTGGTTTGATTGTACATCGTTAAAAGAACCCCCTCAATTTGAATAGAGGGATTAAGGTTTTTTTGAATTCTTTTAAATGTTTGAATAAATGAAGAAATCCCTTCCAACGCATAATATTCACACTGTAACGGGATAATAACGCTATCGGATGCAACAAGAGCGTTGACAGTTATAACACCTAAGGAAGGTGGGCAGTCAATAAAAATATAGTCATAATGAACAGAAATTTTATCCAATTGTTTTTTTAAGGAGAACTCCCACGAAGGTACTTGTAAGAGTTCTACTTCTGCCCCTGCTAAATTCAATGTAGATGGTAAAACATCATATCTGTAGGCAGATGGAATGATTACTTTAGAAGATTCTGTAGCTTGTATCAAAACATCATAAGCACACTGCTCTAAACTATTTCGATCAACTCCACTTCCTGTCGTAGCATTTCCCTGCATGTCTAAGTCAATTAAAAGAACTGATTTTCCAGCCTTTGCAACATATGCTGATATATTGATAGATGATGTCGTTTTTCCAACACCACCTTTTTGATTCGCAACAGAAATAATTTTTGCCATATATATCCTCAATATTCTTGATTTGTTTCCCTTGATGATACCTTGATTACTAAGAAAACACAACTTTAAAAAACACCTTGTTTCAGGAATTTCCTTTGTTGAACAAGAAAACTTTTGAAGCCCTCTTTTGGTTTTATAATAGATTTATATCTTAAAAAGATGGAGGCAAAAATGAAAGTTATTGCAATCAACGGAAGTCCTCGAAAAAACGGCAACACACAAAAACTAATTCAACATGTTATGGAACCACTTATTGGGGATGGTTTTGAATCTGAAATCATTCAAATTGGTGGTTTATCAATACGCGGATGTAGTGCTTGCATGAAATGTAAAGAATCCAAGGACTTGAAGTGTTCTATTCACACCGATGCAATAAACGACATCATCGCGAAAGTGTATCAATCGGACATTTTATTGCTTGCTTCACCAACATATTTTGCTGATATTACAAGTGAAATGAAAGCGTTTATTGATAGGTTAGGCTATGTGTCTAATGCAAACGGTAGATTTTTAGAAAGAAAAATTGGAAGCCCCATTGTAGCAGTCAGACGAGGAGGATCAATTCATGCTTTTGACTCCATGATGCACTTTATTCATATCCAAGGAATGATCTCCATTGGCTCAACATATTGGAATATGGGTATTGGTAGAAACCCAGGGGAAGTTGAACAGGACGAAGAAGGGATCCGAAACATGAAAAACCTGGGGCAAAGTTTGCTATGGCTAAGTAAAAAAGTTTTCTAAATCAAAACTTACTCTACATCCAACAAGGAGAAAGAATGAAACGCAAAAACTTTACAAGAAAATGGAGCAACCCCCGAGGAACAATTGAATTGCTATAGAAAAGTCCGAGATGAAATCAAGGTTTTTATCGAGACCCTTTAGATACCATTACAAAGCGAGACAAACCCGAGTCTGAAAGCAAGAGTGTCGTGAACCCGTTGCAGCAGTTATCCGAATGACGCCAGATTGCCGGCTCGATATCAAGTAATTGAAGTTTCAGTAGATAAAATCGTTCGTTCATTTCTTCACCTCATATTTTGACCAGAAGCTACGTTTGCGACCATGTGCCTCAATGATCTTCTTTTTGAAAGCTTCGTGGCTGTTAAATTCTTTCCAGTCGGCTATGGCCCCAGACAGTTTGTCCAGCTTCTTCAAATACCGGATACCGTGGGGATAGGCTTTAGTGTAACCACGCTCCAGAATGGAGACAAGTAGACTGCGAAACATAAGACTGGTAACAAGGTGGCGGTTTTCTGATTCCATGACCTCAGCCAGTGGCAGCAGGATTTCATAATAGTTGCCGTCGAGTTTATCAGCACGTTTGAGAAGATATTCTTCAGCTTCATCTATCTTCCCGATTACAATCAGGAATTCAGCATCAGATTCTCGAAGCCTATCTGCTTTCAGAATCTGTTCAATCTCATCAGCAATGACTTCATCCAGCTTGGCATAACCGATGACATCCAGAAGTGCCTGCAAGGTATCCGTGGAATGATAGGATTTAAATTTCTGAAACAGGAGTTCTGTCAATTTTTCAGAATCACCCTGTTTATGGTAGATTTCCTCAAACAGCTTGTCTCGTTCGTATGCCTGAAAGGTTTCGCCTTCCGGGATTTTCTTGAGCCATGAATGAGCGGTTTCAACATCTCCGCTTTCCAGGTAGACTCGGGCAATGTCGACAAATGCTGCAGAATTTAGCTTTCCCCACGACGCAATGCGTGTCCTTTCAAACAACTGAGCATCCTTGATCTGTCGAGCTAGTGACTCAATCAGCATCAAATAATGACGCTTATCGTATTCATCCTTTTCTTTGTCGGCCCACTTTTGAAGCGTGGTGATCATGGTACGGATGATCTCTTCAGGCAAGCACTCTCCGGCACAATAAATCAGCGTGTCACGGATGCCGTAATTATCCTTCTGATTCACCTTAAGGATAATGTCTGCAATTTTTTCTTTATTATCACAATGAGTGGCATATTTCACAAAAAGCTCTTTAGCATCATAGCAGAAGATATCGCCAATAATACCGTCGGAGTCATCGCACATTTCAAAAATAGCATTGTCGGCCTCGTAAAATGCAGCCACAAGTTCAATGCCGGTAAGAGGATCATCTACACCGGCTTTAAGATCCTGTAACAGTATTTCAAGTTCACGGCCAAACCCACTAGCGTCGCGCCAATCGATAAAATGAATTGAATGTTTCAGTCTGGAAAGCTTCTTTTTGAACCGCTGAACGTTTTCCTTTGGCGTGGAAATCAATTGTTCAATCAGATCATCGGCCTCGGATGAGTGGGTTGCAAGATTGATGAGTATCTCAGCGAGAGTTTCAGAACCTAAATCGATCAGTTTTTGTTTACGAGCATTATTCATTAAACATACTTCCCTGAAAAGTTCTCGAGCTCATTGGTGACAGCGAACTCAACCTCTTTACCCAGAGCTTTGAAGTGCTCCTTACCCCATGCAATCTTGGCTTTTTCGGAAGGTCGGAGTGCATCGGTGAGTAAGGTGCTTTTGGTCTAAACAACGAAGTAGAGTTTCTCTTTGTCATCCACCTCGACAAATACAGCCCAGTCTTTCCTGTTCCTGTCTCCATCTCCACAGTAAAATTAGTCTGACAAATCTCCTGCCCCTCAAATATTTTAGTAATAGAATCTATCGCTTGTTTTTGGAAGTTCAGATTCGGATCAAATTGAATTTTCATTTTGCACCCCCGGTTTTAACCACAGAACAAAGAGAATACACAAAAAGGTTCTTATTCATGGTCACTTCCTTTTTTGTTTGAGGTTTCGATCTGTTTTATGGCTTTGTCAAAGTCGGATTTGATACGCTGGGTTTTGTTGAATTTATCGTATTCAGTAAATGCCTTTTCTTCTGCCTGTTTGCGGGAGAAAGAACCATAGCCCTCAAGAATCCGGTACTCGTTGAACTCAAGGAAACGGTTTACGCTTTCAGCAAAGCTTTCCATGGTGAAAGTGGTGCGGTTTTCAATGATCCGCTCAATATAGTCGAAAAACGCGGTTACCGTCCGCTCCAGTTTTTTGATCTCATCTTCCTGCAGGTAGTTTTTTCCAATAGTGGTGTCTGATTTTAACACCCGTCCGTCCGGGGCGTTTTTATAGGTCATCATCCCCATCAGTGGTTTATTGGCATCAGCATTCAAATAGATGATTTCTGCTGCTGTGTGCCCCGTGATGGCGAAGTGAAACTTGTCCTGCACACGGGCATAGAAATTTTTCGTGATTTCCGACTTTGGATCATAGTCGATACTGCATTCGGCAAAAATATCTGTGATCTGCTGATAGATGCGGCGCTCGGAAGCACGAATGGAGCGGATGCGCTCCAGCAGCTCGCAGAAATAGTCCTTACCGAAATAACGACCGTTTTTCAGCCGCTCATCATCCAAGGCAAAGCCTTTGGTGATGTATTCTTTCAGCAACTGAGTAGCCCAGATGCGGAACTGTGTGGCTTTTGACGAATTCACGCGGTAGCCGACGGAAATGATGGCATCCAGATTATAAAAGCGGGTCTTTTGAGCCTGAGTTTTCCCCTCTATTGCCCCGTGTTGAGTGGTTGTTTCCAAAATGGAAACAACCACTTCTTCATGTAGTTCTCCAGATTCAAAGATATTCTTCAAATGCTTGGAAATGGCGGGGATACCAACGTCAAACAACTCAGCAATGCGCTTTTGCGTTAGCCAAATGGTCTCATCGTGCAAAATGCACTCCACCTTCACCTGTCCATCTGGTGCTGTATAGAGCAAAAATTCTGTCATTTCGTCCCGCGTAGTCAGCCGCCGTTCTTCTGTTTTTTCAGCATGTTTCGTGGTCACCGTCTTCTTTTGTTTCTTTTCGTGTTTCATTGCAAGCTCCTCACATCATTGATTCCAGCCTGTTTAAGAATCTGAACCGCATTGGTCTTAACCACATCATCTTTGAATCCTGAGTCTTTGAATACCACGCGCATGATTTCCGGATTAAGCTCATTCTTCAACTTGGCAATGCCTTCGACTGCCTCAAGGAAAATGGAATCTGATAGACAGATGATCAGCGCTCCCAACCCGATATCAAATACCTTTTGCCCGTCAATGGTGTGTTCGTTGATTGGCAAAGTTAGATCGAGGCCATACTTGAGCAGGATCTCGTAAAGAACATCTTCTTCAAGGCGTTCGGGTTTGATGTTGGAAATAAAGTCTACAAGCGTGTGCTCCGTCATGTCAAAGTAGACTTCCCAAGGCTTGATATTGGTGGAGTCGAGTTTGAATACCTTGAAGCCAAGGTCACCATCGTATTCAGGATTTTCTTCTTTGATCTTGGCAGCAGAAAATGAAATTCGAGCCTTAGTTAACTCGGTAATTTTAAATGGAAGTTTGTTTTGGTTGCAATACTGAGCTGCAGTCTGCTGTTCCTTCTTTGTTGGATCAATTACTTCCGGGAGCTGCACAAGCAAAAATCGACGATTCTCTTTATCAATGGCATTTTGCTGCATCATTGCATCTGCAGTTGTTCTGGAACCAGCAAAGAATTCTATAACAATTGCATCTGGATCGCTAATATTTTCGATAAAAAACTTGATGAGCCCAGTTGGCTTTGGGTAGGAGAAGACCTGAGAGCTGAAAAGATTGCGTATTTCCTTTGACCAGTGCTCTGTTCTTACAACATCTTTTTCGGGTAAGTATGAAGAAATTGCCATGCGAGCTTCTTCTGTCCCATTTTTTTTTAGAGCCTTTTCCCTGTCCTCGCTCTCAAAAACTCTAAAAGCAGGGCGTTTGATACTCAAGAAATCATAATCTCTAGGAAACACTATTTTCCCATTATTGTAATATTCCGGGAAAGTTTTTTCAGTAACAGACCATGTTCTGGTTTCGTTTGCTAAGTATTCGTCACCATTTTTCGGGTTAATCATTGTAAAGAAAGAATTGGGCCTTTCAGCCTTCGTCACAGATTTTCCGAAGATTATCACCTTCAATAAAAATATTCTGGGAAAAGTTTTTTAAGTTCGCAAACATTTTCAGCAACAATATTCAGTGTGTTACCATTCATTTTTTCCATACTTTACCCCCATATATTGATTCTCTAACTGTGGCGATATGTGTATATTGTTTGCATGATTTCACTCTTTTTTGTGGGTCATCCAAACGGCTTTTTATGTAAGAATAAACCGGACAAAACCTAGACAGGTATAAACCTTCTATTGCGAGTTTATCAAGGTTAAAGATAGGATGATAAAATGATAAAATCAAGTTTCATATCGGCCTGATACGAGTACACGTTGAAAATAGAAATGGTGGAGGTGACGGGAGTCGAACCCGTGTCCAAATAGAACAACAGTATACCGGAATTACAAGCTTCCCCTGTTTTGTACTCTGTTGTTGGGAACAAGGAACCAATCAATAGAGATCTGAAGAATATTTGTAGCTACTTCATCTTTCTTCAGAGGAAGGTGAAGTAGCTCCTTTTCTGTTTGCAGTTTATAACCCCAAAAAGGGAGAGTTAAAAACTGAGTCGCAGACTAAGCTACGGCGTAATTGTTTGCGTAATTTGTATAATTGGCAAATATTGTTTTGATACATTTTTAACGGAGCCAAGTATCATCTCCGGCTTGCCGACATAGTGCAATCCTACTGTCGAAACCATTACACCCCCATATTTTATTATCAAGCTTCTTTACTTAAGTATACCCAATCCTAGAGGATTTTTACAATTCGGGGGTAATTTTTTGAATGAAATTTTGTTTGTGAAGTTTTGCAGCTTGTAAAACTGCGTTTTTAATTGCCAAGTGGTCGGATGAACCATGACAAATAATGGATATCCCTTTTACACCAAGCAGTGGTGATCCACCATATTCCCGGTAATCTAACATTTTTTTCAGAGAGGAGAAGCTGTCTTTTAAGAGAAGCCCTCCAAATGTGTGCTTTAAGGATGAAGAAATTTCTTTTTTAAAGAATTCTTTGATGAATATCATAGACCCTTCGACAGTTTTTAAAACGATATTGCCAACAAAGCCATCGCACACCATTACCTGGATATCTCCACTAAACAAATCCCTACCTTCTACGTAACCTTGAAACGAAGATGGGATTTTTTCTTTCAGTAAGGAGTATGCTGCTTTTGTTAGAATATTCCCCTTTGATGGTTCACTTCCGTTGTTGATGACCGCAACTTTTGGTTCAGAACAAGAAAACATTAGGGAGTGATATGTTGTTCCCATCAAGGCAAAATCAAGGAGGTTTTCTGGTTTACTATCCAGGTTTGCTCCTGCATCAATCAACGTGCTCATTCCTTTGTTGGTAGGAAAAGGGATGGCAATGCCGGGGCGAGAAATACCTTCGATTCTACCGAGAATAAACAGAGATGCTGCCATTTGAGCGCCCGTATTTCCAGCACTAACAATTGCATCACATGACTGATTCTGAACAAGTTGAATTGATTGATACAGAGAAGAGGTTTTTCCTGATTTCAATATCTTCGAGGGGGATTCATCCATTGGGAAATTATCAGGAGCATGTACAATAGAAAAACGATCACGAAACGGAAGATAATCACCCTGCTGGAGAGTGTTCTCAATAGAATCGTGATCACCAACAACAGTAATGGAAATATCGTTACTGCTTCTAATGGCGTCTAGAGCACCTTTAAGTCTGGTTGTATAGCCTAGATCACCACCAAGAGCATCTAGAGCTATGTGTGTCAAGCTGTGGCCGGTTTCTCTGCTTTTTCTTTAATGGCAATAATGCTTTCTGTGCCGTAATGGCCACAGTATTTGCATACCGTATGGGGGAGAATCAATTTATTACAACTAGAACATCTAGTTAATTGTAAAGGGGTCAACTTTTGCATTGCCCTACGATGATTGTTTCTCCGTGCGGTTCTTTTCTTTTTCGGAACGTTCATCAATATCTCCTTAATAACATTAAAATCAATAAAAATAACTGCAAGAAAAGTAGTATAGTAAACTGCAAATGAAAATCAAATCAAGATTCGTTTTCTTTTCTTGCTGAACCTACTAAAAAGGCTCCCTTAAGTGGTTTGGTTAATCGACGGAAAAATTCTATTGTTGAAGCTTCGGGTTCTAGGTAGAGTACTGGGTGATAATTCACAAAGACAGTTGACTCTATATTGGGCGCGGAAAAAGAAGGAAAGGTATGAAAAAGTTGAAGGAAACTTTTATATGTAAAAAATTTAGCGTTTGCATAAATTGTATCTTCGAAATCTGGTTGATTTATTATCGATTGAATCCAGACCGATTCCTTATTAAGAACCCCAAAAATCGCTTTACCTCCCGGAGACAAAACACGATGCAATTCTTCCATTGTCTGTCCTAAGTCTTCAACGAACTCAAGAGAACTGCAGGCAAAAACAACATCAAAGCTA
This sequence comes from Calditrichota bacterium, assembly GCA_036725105.1. Lineage (GTDB taxonomy): Bacteria > Caldisericota > Caldisericia > UBA6126 > UBA6126 > JAGLCW01. The sequence continues at coordinate 8,883 of DAIMET010000002.1, read as the reverse complement.
TTGTTTTGAAAAGGGAGATCTTCCGCAGCAGATTCAATGAAGTGTATTGGAACAACAAAATGCTTTGTTTTTTCTTTTGCAATGGAAAGCATTTTGTTAGACGGGTCAATTGCAGTTACATGTGCACCCATATTTGCAAAGCGTATACTATACATACCAGTGCCACATCCCACATCCAATATCCTTTTACCCATAAGATTGCCACAGTGTTTGCACAAAAGTTTATATTCTAACTGGTCAACAAATTCACCCAAGGGAGTTTTGTACCAGTCGTCGTAACGATTTGAAATTGAATCAAACAAGTCTTTATTTGGCATATCCTTCTCCAGAATAATGAAAGTTTTCAACACCATTTTACCATGAAAGAAAGAAATTATATAATAGCGGTAATATCCACCAAAGGAGAACAGAATGAAAGATTTATACAAAGAAGCTGGCGTACAAACCCTTGCAGACGGCACTGCAATGCAAGGGTTATTGCATTGGGTGAACCAAACTTTTCGTTTCCGATCCAACAATGAAACGGGACATGTTCTCTTACCAATTGGTTTTTTTGCAAATGTTATCCATTTACACCAAGACATAGGCCTTGCCGTTTCAACCGACGGCGTAGGTACAAAGTTGTTGATAGCCGAACAACTTGAAAAGTATGACACTATTGGAATTGATTGTGTTGCTATGAATGTAAATGATTTGATTTGCGTTGGAGCAGAACCGATAAGCTTCTTAGATTATATTGCCGTAGCCGATTACGATTCTGTGATGATTGAGCAAATTGCTATTGGATTATATGAAGGCTGCAAAATGGCAAACATACCAATTCCAGGTGGTGAAATTGCACAAGTACGAGATTTACTTCATCCGAAGAAAAACGCCTTTGATCTTGTAGGAACTGCCATTGGTGTTGTTAAAAAAGACAACATCATAACAGGAAAAAATATTGAAGAAACAGATGTCATTATTGGATTCCCCAGTTCCGGTCTTCATAGTAATGGGTTTACTTTAGCTAGAAAAGTTCTGTTAAGTGGATACAAAGATCCACCAACGAGTTTGTTACTTGAATTACTTACGCCTACAGAGATTTACGTAAAAACAGCACTAATGCTACTTGAAAAGTGTAATGTAAAAGGTTTCGCAAACATCACAGGCGATGGATTGTTGAATATTCTTCGATTAGATTCTTCTGTAGAATACTGCATAGAAGACCCACTGCCTGTCCCGGCTATTTTCCAAACCATACAGGAAGCTGGTGAAATTCCTACAGAAGAAATGTACAAAGACTTCAATATGGGTTTGGGTTTTGTTGCAATCTTGTCTAAAAGCGACTATAGAAGCGTTCACAAACACATGGAAGACGTAGGGATTGCACACAAGAAAATTGGTACTATTCGACAAAATCCCTATCCCAAGTTAACAATCCCTAGCTTATCATTGGTTGCCGAAAAAGGAAACGTGTACTTAAAGAAGTAACAATTTAGTTTAAGTTTATTGTCCTGGATATGTGATGTATATCTTTTTCGTGTTTGCTTCCCATATAACTGATGCTCCTAATGCCTCGGTAACAAAACGGATAGGAACAAACGTACGACCATTCTTTATCATTGGAGGAACGTCCAATGTAACTTCCTTTCCGTTCAAGTAAGCGGTAGTGCTACCCACCACGACGTCTACCCGATTTCCATCCAGGATGTAAGAAGCTTTTTTCTGGTTGCTATCCCAAAGAATCTCAGCTTTTAATGCTTCTCCTATAAACCGGAACGGAACAAGAGTTCTACCGTTCTCAGTAAAAGGAGCTTCATCTAGATCTACCCTAGTATTGTCGATGTAGGCAGATTTAGAACCAATCTGTAAAACGATTGTTGTTCTTTTTTTTGGAGTAGACCCAGACTCTCCCAGGGTTAATATTTGTATTCGTGAGTTTCCGGTATCAGCAATATAAACGTATTCTTCTGTACTCCAAATGTCACCGGGATAATTAAAATATCCCTTTTTTTCTTGATACCCTTCGGCATTTGAAGGATATAGGATTGCTCCATTTTTACCAGCAGAGAAAAGCTCTTCACCTCTTTTTGTACAGAATAGTATTGAACCATTGGTAGAGTTAAGAATAGACAAAATCGAACCAGATAGATGAATGTCCGAATATAATCCTTCCATTGGCAGTGCAAACTCTGCCACCAAGTACCCCTTCGAATCGATAACCCTTACCTTTCTTAAAGCTGGAAGCAAAATGTATAAAAAACCAGATTCATCTACACAAATAGAGCTTTGAGAAGAGAAAGCGGGTTGATTTTTCAGGGAAGAGATTTCTAATTTCGCAACATCTTCTCCGTTTGAGTTAAAGGAGTATAAAATACCGTCAAACCATGAAAGAATGAAAAACTTTTGATCTTTAGGTCGATAATATATGCTTGCTTTCGGAGGAATATAAGAAGGAACCTGTATGGATGAAGCTGTATTTTTCAATATGCTATAGCGAAGAATAGTTAGTTTAACTCCTTTTATGACGATAAATATTGTGTCTTCATTGTCCATGAATAGCTGGATATCAGTACTAAAATCTGTAACACTGACCAATGATAAGATCTGATTTAATGGAACAGATTTCTTTAGTACATCGTTATGGTAATAACTGACCGTGTTTGAAAGTAGATTGAAAGTAAAAATATTAATTTTATCGCCTGTAATCCGATAAGGTGAAATTGTTTCAGAAGAGCATATTGGAATGAAAATACCGTTTTCATTTTCAGAAACTATCTCAATACCCTTGTCTGGATTACAAATCAAAATTTCTTTTTGAGAGAAACTACACATGTCAAGCTCATTTTGAGAAGAAAACCCAAATGAATTTTTATATTCTCCTTGTGCAATGATGGCAAGTGTCTCCTTCTCCAAAATGTAGTAATATGAGGGATGACTAAAAAGCGATAGACAACCAGTTGGATGACAAGATATCTGAGTGGGGAAGTATGTAAGTTCTGATAGAGTACTCTTTTTTTGATAGGTTCCAGAATGGTTAAACTGAAAAAGCGTTGCGTGAGAATTTCGAAGATCACCATAGGGAGCACTAAGAAGGTATATGGAATCTTTTGAAACTGCGATGTCGATCGTAGGAATGGTATTTCCTTCGTCGTCTAAAAGTTCTCGTGCTATAAAGTCGCCATCTTCCGTAGAACCAATCCATGCTATACCTTGAGATTGCTCTTTGAACACAATTAGACGATCTTTTACTGCCATAATACGATTTCCTACGTTACCAATGAAACCTTTTACGGTATTTAACTGGAACGTCTTCAGTAAGGAACCATCTGTAGAATAAATATATAGAAAATTGTCAACACGTAGATAGACTTCCTTGTCTAGTGAAGCTTGAATTCCAATTGATGAATGGTAACTGGAGTTTGGTAAATAAACAGGAAAAGCGTTCAACAGTTTACCAGAATTATTGTATCTACTAATACTTGCTTTTAAGCCATCTAACACAAGAATGTTAGATTCGTGATC
>DAIMET010000002.1:0-5279 GCA_036725105.1 Calditrichota bacterium | reverse complement strand
AATATATTTCTACCGCTATCCTTTAAGCGTTTTGATAGAACAGAAGATTGTTTAGCAGAGTATTCTGCTGCTCTTTTAAAGCCATATATAAGAATAAGCCACTTTTTCTTGGGATTGTGTTTGCTGTCGCGCATCATCTTTATGAACAAAGGTATAATTTTTGGTAAAATCAACACCGGTATGAGAATACTCACATATCCCTCATATGGATTGTACGTTTTTGAGAACACAAAAAGAGGTACCAAAGAGAAACAAATACCTGCTGCTAAAGAAATGTTTTTTGTGATTGCGTTCATGATTACCAATAATGGCACCAACAAAAGACTAACAAAAGGAAAAACTGCAAAGGAAACACCTGCAGCTGTAGAGGCTCCTTTGCCACCCTTAAAGTTAGCGAAAATTGGCCAGTTGTGGCCACATATTGTAGATCCAGCGATTCCTAAAAACCATCCACCATGAATGAATTCATTAGCAAATAGATAATATCCAATGCTGGTGGGGATATAACCTTTAAGAAAATCACAAGCAAAAGTAAAAACACCCCATATCTTTCCAACTGAGTGATACACATTGTTTGCGCCCATGTTTCTGTATTCGTTTTTACGAATATCTTTGCCAGTTTTTAGCTTGCCAATAATAAGGGCAGAAGGAATTGATCCGACAAGATATCCAAAAAAAGTTAAAAGCAATCCGCTAGAAATACTACTCATCATATCCTCATAAAAAACTCTTATTCATTCAAAATACAACACTCAAATGATAACATTTATTCGTGCTTTGTGATAGAGGAAACAAGATTGTTTCCTGCGTGCAATGTCATTATGTCCTCTATTAAGGCTAGTACATCATCTGATTCTTTGTGAGGATCAAGTGATAAAAAACTGCAAGAAACAAAAAAACAGTTTTTTGCATTGTGTATTAACCCGACTCGTTTGTCTAGTGAAACACCAGCCCGAACAAACCCTTCTTTGATTGATATATCACTCCATGTAAAAGGAAAAAAAGGTTCCCAATTCGCTCTTGATGGAATAAAATATATGTCTTTTTGGTAAACATTGCTTTCTTCTTGGATAATATGGATAGGTTCTAAGTGGCGACTATAACTTGTTAATGAAAATGTATTAGAGTTAATCCCAAAGAATTGTAGAAGTAAATGATTAACTTCTTGGTAATAACCATTTGGAGAAAAACCTAAAACGACACCACCATTGTTTGCAAATTGGGCAATCTGTTTGATGATAAAAATAGATGTATTTTCAGAGAAATCTTGCCAATCATCATCATAAAGTATCAATCCGTGAAAAGAATAGTTATTTATAGCGTCAGAAGGGAAAATACAAAACTCCATTTTTTTTTCTTCAACACCGGTGGAGGGAGAGTATATGTCATTAAGTAACTCAACAGGGATGGATCGTGTTATACTTACTGGTAACTCAGCATTTACCGGTATACCAATGCGATAATAGTTTTCATGTTGTGATACATGAATACTCCATGAACAATCTTTTTTCTGAATTTGTCCATCAGCACCAGAAAATGACACAGAAAGTGTAGAAGTATAATGTCCGATTTTAGATGGCATTGTAACCAAAAAACTGTCTGTGATAGATTCCAGTGGTTGCAAATGACCTACTTCTCGTACATCTGAAACCACGATATTACCCGAACGATCACTGATTGAAATTGATGTTACAGCTTTTTCTACTATTTGATACCCTATGTTTGATATTTGGTAGAAACACGGTACAGATTCAGTAGGAAATGTGTATTTAATTTGTGTATAAGGAAATTTAGCGACTAAACATTCTGCTTTAGAAACACGAATCATAAACCTTTTTTCATATCCAGAAGGGTGAATAAGCCGTATGCATATCTTTGCTGAAGGAAGGGATTCAAAAAGAACAAATGTTTCATGTGAAACATCCTTCTCAAATAACTTTTTATGAGGGTTGTTATACTCGAAAATAATTAACGTAGAAAATGATGAAAACTTTATATGAAGAGGCATTGAAGAATCAAGAAAAACGTTGTCGTTGCGATACGAATTTTCTACCTTGAAAAGTGAATCAATACTTACGTCAATTTTGTCATTGAATGAAGGGTTTGTGTCTTTTGGATGAAGTATTTGAATTGTTGGATCACCTAATAATGTGAAACCAATAAAACTTTGCAATGAAAAATCATACTTAACATTTTCGCTAGCAAATCTTTGAAGAGTGGTTTTACACATTGCACCCAAGGTTTCAGAAGTCGTTATAGAATTAAAAAAATGTGAACAAATTGCATCCATCATTTGAGGATGACAATATTGAATTTCACCTTGAGAGCCAGTTTGAATCTCAAAATTTGAATAGTTTACTCTTGATCCCCCGACATAAGCAATGGCCCCCGAAGGAGAAAGAAGAAGAGATTGTCCAAATGAGGTTGGATATCCAAAAATAGGATCTGTTTCATATGTAATGCCTGAGTCTCTTGTGTCATATGCACCGTTCATACAGGAGTAACTAAAAACGATCGGCAATGCAGTTTCCTGCTGAAAATTCATGCAATCACGAACATCTATAAAGCCAGGTTCTAAACGTATTTCACTTCCAGAACCATGTGCACAAATGTTCACAAAACCATAATGTCCATTTTGAAGTAGACCAGAAACTTCCGCATCATTACATTTATTGTCGGTTAAAAAAAAGGTATCGATCATATTTTCATCAGGATGCATGATTTCAATAAGATGTTCACATAAAAGTTCACCAACATAATCTTGGTGAAATAGATCCCCACCTACTAATGCTTTCTTAGAAAACCATTCTATATCAACGTGTTGATGCCAACATGCAATCTTCTCAATATACTGATCGCATTCTTCTACAGTTCTAACGGGTATTCTACCGATACAACTTTCTAAAATAAGATTTTGACCACCACCATTGGGAGACATATAAAAAAAATCCGATGGAATCATTTCATTGTAAAAATCATGTGATTGAGAGAAATCAAAATGATCCATACTTACGTAAATTGAAGCTGGAATTAAAGAACTATCTCCAAGTAAAGTTAAATATTGATAGGGTTTTGTTGACATCCTGTTCTGCAAGAAAGAATGTATTCGCAGAGCCAAAGAGTAATCCCAGTTTTCTAAATAACCTAAATAGTTCTTGTTAGTTTCAGTCACATCATGAAATGCCCCTATACTTCTATTTGTATAGGAAACAGGAGTAGTAACTTGTTCAAATTCCGATAAAAATATTATTTCACTTGAAAAACCTTTTTCTGCATGTAAGTTTTTAAGCTTGATTGCTGAAGACTCCCAACTGTCAGGGCAGATAATAATTTCTTTTTTTCCATCTTCAACATGGGAAATGAATGGTTCATCTATACGAGGGGAAAGAACAAAAGAAAGATATTTTGCGAAGTAAACTATACCAGATCGTACTTGAAGAGGATATACCTGCATTGAACAAACGGCATTTGTTGATTCACCTGTGATAATATAATCAACAACGATACCTGGTAAATCACCTTTTGAAACTTGTTTCATTGTGTCATTTGTTGCATACATGGGGGATGAAATTTGTATCTGGTCTTTTCGTATAACTCTGCCATCTATAAACAAGGGGCTCCAAACAATATCTTGGATGAAAACATCCATATTGTGTGTTACTTTTTGAGATAAATTTGCGGATAAAAGTGCAGGTTGGCCTGGTATTTGTAATGTACTACAATCAGCTAAACAAAAAGAAAACATACCATTTGTCTCAAAAACCCTGATGTCTTGAGGCTGTATTGAAATTGTGTATATCCATTCATGATTATTTTTGTGTACATGTACCCATGAAGTTGTTGTAGAGAAAGAATGAGTGATTGAATTGCCACAAAGAACTATCATGATGCAAAGAAGAATAGAAATTGACCATCGAATTTCTTTTATTGGAAACATAAAACCTCCATTTGGTTAAACATTTCTGTTTCGTTATTGTGATTGTTACTTCAAATGATACGGATTTTTTTAAAACAATGGTAACTCATTCTTGAATAATGTAGGAAAAATATAATGATAGAAACATACTCTTGCATGGAGAAAATTTTGAGTTGTTTTTTTGGTACCATGTGATGTATAATGCAAACAAAAAACGAACGGAGGATCATATGAGTAAAGTACGTGAAGAATTATTATATACCGCAACCGATGAGTGGGTGAAAGTACAAGATGGAATTGCCACCATTGGATTAACAGATTATGCACAAGAACATTTGGGAGATATAGTCTATGTTGAACCATGTGATGAAGATCAAGAAGTCCGAAAAGAAGATGTCTTAACTACTGTAGAATCAGTAAAGTCCGCTTCTGATATCTATTCTCCCGTAAGTGGTCGTATCGTTTCTTTCAACCAAGACGTTGAAGATGAATCATCGATCATCAATAAAGAACCATATGACGGCGGATGGATTTGCAAAATTGAATTGTCTTCTGAAGAAGAACTCGATGAGTTGATGACTGCAGAAGAATATAAAGCTTCAAAAGAAAAATAACTCGTCTGTAACGATTTATATCAAAATATCGAGGTAATCATGAGATTTATTCCTACTACTACCAAAGACAAAAAAGAAATAATGGACTCTATTGGTATCCGTAATATACGGGAACTCTTTCAGTCGCTACCTTCAGAATACATATTACAGGATTCTGTAGGTATTGGAGAAGCTATGTCCGAACAAGATGTTACACAATTTCTTACAGAGCTTTCCAAGCAAAATGTCACATTTGATGATGCTTCTTGTTTTATTGGCGAAATTGCATGGTATCATTATGTTCCAGCTATCGTTAAAGCAACTACATCCTTGCCATCCTTTTATACCGCTTATACCCCTTATCAACCTGAGTTAAGCCAGGGTACTCTTGAAGCCATATATGAATTCCAGTCATATATGGTTAACTTGACCAAACTGGATGCATCAAATGCCTCTATGTATGACGGTGCTACAGCTTTGGCCGAGGCAATGATTATGGTCCTTACCTCAAATCGTAAAGAAGTTGCCATGATTAGCTCATTGCTTCATCCCTACTTGAAAAAAGTTCTTTATACTTATGCTGAATCACGTAATTATACGATCAAAGAAGTATCATCAGATGACGGTAGCACCAACTTAATGGATCTTAAAAATGAACTCAACAATGAGATTGGTTGTTTTATTATTCAGTCACCCAACACCTTTGGAATTATTGAAGATCTTTCTGAGGTTACCTCGATATTGCAAGAGAAAAAAATTCCTTCGATTGC
>DAIMET010000001.1:14638-112420 GCA_036725105.1 Calditrichota bacterium | reverse complement strand
TTGAAATTGTCAAGAAAATAAAGTTAGAAAATATAAATGAAGTGACAAGAAGTGTAGAAACCTGATTTGTTAGTATTAGAGGGGTAGGATTTGTCCTTGGGCGGCAATGCGGAAGTGATTGGCGAGTACTTGTTGATAGGCAGGAGTGTTTGTGTGCAGGCATGGATTGGTGTGGTTGAGGTGGATGAAGTGGAAATGCTGTTTTTTTAGAGTTGGGAGAGTTTCGAAATGCTTCATACTGCTAGTGATGAATGGGTGGGGAATTGATTCGATATTGCGATGCTTGCATTCGCTGGCGTCATAAAATGTACCATCAACAAGGATATCATCTGCTTGTTCTAGAAGGGAATAGATTTCAGGAAATTTTTCCCAGCTGTCGATATCGGGGATGAATAGAATTTTTTTGATGGGTCCGATGATCATAAAGCCTACCGTTTCAGTGTATTCATCTCGATGTGGAACTAAAATGGGCTGAATGGATAGAGTTGAATTCAATGGCTGAATCTTTCCAGCTTGCAGCTGCGTGATGTGGATGTTTTCCTGGTTTATCAATGCTTTCCATGGGAGGTTGTTTTGCAGAAGGTATGCCATTTTTGGCATGGCAAAAACTTCTGTGTGGCGCGAGTTGAGTATCGCTTTATCCAGCTGAAGGAGGCCTGCATAATGACCAACATGCCCGTGAGTGAGAAAAATACCATGTAGGGGAAGGTTGGATCCAAATGAAGAGGTGGTTTGGAGCATATACCATTGGGTTTTAAAATCAAAGGTAGCTTCGATCATCCAACTTTGCTGGGTGGATGGATCGACAATTCCCAAACAAACGGGCATTTTTCCAAGCGATGGGTTGCTCCATGATGGAATGCAACAAGATTGGTGGCACCCACAGTGGGGTAAACCACCATCTTGTGCTATACCAAGAACAACTACATAAGGATTTGTTCTTGGTGCTGTATAGTTCATTGTATCGGCATAGCCCTTTATCGAGTTGCTTTCCAGCTGCCCTGGAGAGTGAAGGGGGCATCTGTTTTGAATTTACCCTGCAAGCTTCGAATGTCAACAAGTTCACCCGTTCGCAGGAAAGCTGTTTTTACGGTTTGACCGTAATCGTTTACAGATAATACGTATAGAACAAGGTGCTTTTTCTCCATTGTGAGGATTGCTCCAGAGAAGTCGTAGTCAGAAGCAGAAAAGTAGCCTGTATTTGATCCAGTAAAAGTAAGATTTCCTTCGTAGTAGATTTCATCTTCTTTTGTTTTTTGGAGCTGAAGACGATATTCGATGGTAGACCCTACAAATGTAAATTGATCAATGACAGATTCATCGACGGATTCTCCTGAGGCTTCAAAAAGTGGTTTAAAGATACTCAAGAACCCTTTCATAATCATCTGGATGAATTTGCGCAGGAAAGCACTTTCTTCTTCCACAGTTAACACAACATTCCAGTTTCCCGATAGATCGATAAATTCGGTAACAACATCCATATAGTCTTCTGCAACCACCATGTTCCGTTTTTTGTCGTACAGTTGAACGGTTACTCGATGTACGCCTTCTTTTTGGAATTCATGGTTCAGTACAATGTCGCTGGTGGAAATAGAAATGGGAGGTGTCATGTCTTCTGTATCTTGGCTTAGGTTTTCAATGGTCCAATCCAGACGAAATCGCTCGGGAGGATTTTCGATGGTGGCTTCCATGTCAATGGAATCCCCTGGTAGAATATTCTTCTTTTCGGTGTCCACCAAAACAGAAGGTTTTTCAAGTTCGAAAATATAGGGGAGGCTTTGTACATGTTGAACGCCAGCGAGTACTTTTACATAGAGAGCATCTTCCATTTCTACTGTATAGTCTATTTTTGGACCAGAAAGGGAGGAACCTTTGTTTGAACCAAGGGGAAGTATCAGCTGGGGTTTACCATCAACCATTTCACCTGTTTCATGATCTTGGCACGCTACAACAGATCCATTGATGAATTCCACATCGGCGATTTTGCGATGGCGAGAACCACGTATCCTCCATAATTCTCCTGGACCTGAATAACGTATCTGAAGACCGTATTCTGCCCATTGGGGATCATTTTTGTACGGATGATTCAGCTGAATGTTGGCTTCGTACTGCTTAACTTCCAGTATCTTCAGTTCTTCTGCTTTTGCTACTATTTCGGGAGATACTTCAACCTCTTGGATGTTTTGTGTTAACTGCAGGGTGGGCCAAAACAAATCAATCACTCGACTACAAGCTGATACGGCAAGAGGGAGGAGGATCTTTCCCTGTGTTACAGCAAAATCAGCAGTAATAATGTAGCGGTAATTGATAAAGGTCCAGTCTCGTTCTTTTCGAAACATGGGGACTTCAAGCCCGGGATAATTTTTAAACCAGGTGGGGTATCCTTTGTGTTCTTTTTCGTAAAAGTGCGAGAAAACGGGGGAATCATAAGGCTTCTGTTTGTTTTTAGGCTGTACTTTTTCAACTGGGTCGTACATAGTGTCTTCGGAATAAAAGTTGCGGTTGGTCCAATAGGCTAGATTGCGCATGAGAGTACTTGTTGTTTTTCCTAGAGCAGGTACATTAACGCCATCTCGTCGTGGCTCATTCACTAATGTTTTGGCCTGGGACTTTTTGATAGCACTTTCTGTGATTTCCCATTTTGGGTGGGCATCGTTGCGCACATGTGCTGGTTGGGTCATGTCAGCAACCAGGTGAAGTACTTCGCCTAGTCCCCGCAGAGCTTTGCCTGCATACATTTTTCGCATTTCTTCCAGGTCGGTGGGTTCTCCAGCTAAATCACGGAAGTCACCTGCTGCTGGAATGGTCGATACAGTGGCGTTGTAGGGGATCTCCATACTTTTTTTGTAATTTTGCATTGCATGGACAAGGGTATAGGGATTTTCCGCTCGAGTTAAACCCCAGTCTGTGGCGGGAATAGCTTCCCAACCAATGCCATGATACTCATTTAAATCTGTAAGTTGATGGGGGCTGTTGGACGCAATCGGATTGTAAAAATGCTTTACCGAAACATACAGGTGAGGTTCGTCGGCAGAGTATCCACCATGGATAATGTGACGATAAGATCTTGAGGTAGACCACATTTGTTCATGATAATACGATGTTTTGCTGGAAGATATGACTTTGGGAGATTTCGTCCAGATTTTTAAATCGACATGATTGTTAAAATATTTGTCTGCTTGTTTTTCGTATGCTTCGAACTTTTCCACTGCTTTTGCATTGATTTCTTGATGGGCATCCTGTTCCCATGCAAATGCAACAGAAACTGTGCTACTCCATGCGATGGAGAATATCAAAACAAAGCAAACTAAGAAGGATGATGGAGAGATTTTTCTTGATTTTTTCATGCGTCAATCACCCACTTTTCTTCAAATAGGATGCATGTAATGGTAGAGGGGTAGAAATTGGCATCCTCTGATGATAAACCTGCTTGCTGTGGAATTTGTAGTTTCACTCTTGCCATGCGGTCAGCGTCATATGTATTTGATTTTGGGCTAATGAAAACAACTTTTGCAGACCGTAGGCCTTCAACTAATGCTGGAATTCTGTCTGGATAGGTAGCAAACGCTTGCGCATATTTCTCTTTTTGATCAGGGTGAATATATTGCAAAGCAGAGGTTGTATCGCCGGATTCAAGGAATGTACTCATGTCTTGAAGCTGAGATTGAATTTGTTTTTCAATTTTGAATCGATCCAAGGATCGCTGCCAAGATGTGGTGGAAATCTTCAGAGAAATGTTTCTCCACAAGCTACCAACGTGAGCTCCTTTCCAAAATCCAAATTCTGCTACACCGAGAAGTACAATAATCAAACCTAGCACGATCCACTTTTTGGTGGTGCGCAATGGTTTTTTTTGTTTTTTTGTACTTTGTTGTACGTTGCTGTTTTGAGTAGAAGGATTATTTTGTTCCATGTGCTTCTCCCTAGTCGGATCCATCTAACATGATTACACTACACCCATAACTATACCACGTGGGATTTTTTTACTCAATACCAGTAAAACTTTTAGAAAGAAGAGAAAACACTTAGTCCATTCTGTACAAGTAAGGGTTGTTACGAAATTCCTTTTCCAGTGTAGTGGTGGTGTTCATCATATTGCTTGCATGACCAGGAATAATGATGATGGATGCTTCTTTTCTGGAATTGTAGATGGATCTAAAATTCTCTAATGAAGACTGTATTTGTTGACTTGATCCACCTGCAAGATCGGTTCGTCCAATTGTACCCTCAAAGAGAAAATCACCGGTGGCAAGATAGGTGGATTCCCCAAGCTTGCTATCTTTGGCTACAAATTCATACAAAGTGCTTCCTGTAGAATGGCCCGGAACATGCAAGCATTTGAACTGAAATGTAATATCGGTATTTGGTGGGGAAATACAAAGCTTTTTGTTGGATGGTACTGGCTGGACAATGGTATCAGAAGGAAGAGAAAATGGATTGCAAACAGCAGCACTTAAATTGAGTTCGGGTTCAAACAGGGCTTCTTTTTCAAGAGCATTAATGTAGACAGGGGTTTGGGGATATTTCTCGAGAATGGAACAGACTCCCGATATATGATCAAAATGGGAATGAGTGAGGAGAATACCAACGGGTATCCACTGATTCTTGGTTAGTTTGTGAATACACTCCTGTGGATCAGCTGGATCGATGAGCACACAGTAGTTTTGTTCAACCACAAAAATGGTGGTGTTTAACATGGGTGGATACACTTCAATAGAAATATTCATTGGTCCTTCCTTGTTTGGAAATATATAGTGACAGGTCCGTCTACTTGGGAATGGATTTGCATGTCTTCTCCAAAGACACCTGTTTTGACAGTGCGATGATAGGTTGTTTGTAGTTCAAGACAAAGCGTATCAAAGATTTCCCGGGCGGACTGGGGCTTTTCAGCATTTGTGAAGTCGGGTCGAAAACCTTTTTGAATGCTTCCGCATAACGTGAATTGCGAGATTAATAGAAAAGAATCTTCTTGCGAAGCACACAAAGACATTTTTCCTGCTTCATCTTCAAAAATGCGCAAACCACTCAATTTTTTTGCTGCAAGCAAAATATCCGCTTGGGAGTCTCCTTTTTCTACTCCTACATAGGCTAATATTCCTTTTTGTATAGAGGCAACTTCTTTTTGTGCAACCCAAACAGATGCTTTTTGGACTCTTTGTATCACGAGGATCATATGCGTTTTACCCGTTTCACGATGGAAAGCTTGCTAAGGGTATCGACGATATGATGAAGTTCAAAATTGTCTCGAATCTCTAACCGAAGGGTAATTTTTTCTAAATCTTTTCCTGTGATGCTTGCTTTCATTTCTAAAACACGGAAATGTTCCTTTGTGAGGACTTCGGATATTTTGGTGAGAGTACCTGGAGTATCGTCTACAAAAAGCACAAGGGCGGTTTCGAAATAGGACTCTTCTTCCGCTTCTCGGTTCCACCTTGCAGGAACAATGCGCCCTTCTTCTGCCAGAAGAGTGCGAAGGTTGGGACAGGTAGCGCGGTGAATTACAATTCCGCGGCCTCGAGAAATATATCCAACAATTTCATCATAGGGTACTGGATTGCAACACCTTGGGAAAGTGACCATCAGGTTTTTGTTTCCATCAATGATGACAGAACTTCCAGGTTTCTTGGCTGAACGAGGAGAATGGACGAGAGGGATTTCAGGAATATCTTCCTTCGATGTTGGCAGCTCTTCTTTCTTTTCAAGTTTTTCATTTTTTTCTTCGTCTTCTTGGTGTTTCCGAAGCCAAGAGCGAATTTTGGATCGAGTACTGGGTGATCGTGCAATTTTCAGCCAATCTTTTCCTGGGCCTTTGGCCGTTTTTGTAGTTAAGATTTTTACAATATCACCAGTTTGAAGGCTGTAGGTTAAAGGTACAATTCTTCCGTTTACTTTAGCTCCAACGCAGTGGTTGCCAACGTCGGTGTGCACGCGGTATGCAAAATCAATAGGAGTGGAACCTGCAGGAAGGTCAATGACACGTCCTTTGGGGGAAAAGACAAAAACCTCTTCTTTGAATAAATCAAATTTTACATTTTTGATAAATTCATCGGCATTTTTTGCTTCTTGTTGCATGTCTAGTAAACGTTTTAACCATTGTACTTTTTCATCAAAGTTGCGTGTTTTTCGGGTGTCTCCCTCTTTGTAAGACCAATGATTGGCGATGCCAATTTCGTTCATAGAGTGCATTTGGAAAGTTCGAATCTGGATTTCCAACAACTGGTCGTCGGGTCCAAACACAGTTGTGTGTAGGGATTGATAACCATTTGCTTTGGGGTTGGCAATATAATCTTTGAAACGACCAGGAACCGGACGCCAAATGCTATGTATTACACCAAGGGCAGTGTAGCAATCGGATAAGGTGGGAACAAGAACTCGTGTAGCGAAAAGGTCATATACTTCTGTGATGGGCTTTTGTTTGTCCTGCATTTTTTTATAGGTGGAGTAAAGATTCTTTGGACGACCTTCCATGGTGTGATCCACTTGATTTCTTGTAAGTTCACTGGAAATAATTTTCATAGCATTGTCAATGTATTTTTCACGTTCTGTTCGTTTGCGAGAGACCATTGCTTTTAATCGTAAAAATTCGTCTGGGTGAAGATATTTGAAGGATAAATCTTCTAGTTCCCATTTGAATGCATACATTCCCAGGCGATGTACCAAAGGAACGTAAATATCCATTGTTTCTTTGGCAATGTTTTGCTGTTTGTATGGAGCAAGGTGATCAAGAGTTCTCATGTTGTGTAAACGATCAGCGATTTTGACCATGACGACTCGGGTATCCTGTGCCATGGCAAGTAACAGTTTTCGGAGATTTTCCGATTGACCTTCTTCTTTTGTTTTGAATTCAATATTTTGCAGTTTTGTCAGCTGATCAACCAAGCTGGCGATATCTTCGCTGAATAGTTCTTGAATGGTTTCTTTTTGTGCTTCGGTATCTTCAATACAGTCATGAAGCAGACCGGTTATAATCATGCTGGCATCAACGTTGTGCTGAGCCAGTATAATGGCAACTTTGAGGGGGTGAACAATATATGGTTCTCCAGATTTGCGCTTTTGTCCTTCATGAAATTTCCGTGCGAAATAGTAGGCTTCTTCAATCCGAGCCAAATCTTTCTGATTCATGTATCGTTCAATAATAGGCCGAAGCTCATTTTTGTAAATGTTTTGTCCGATATCTTGCTCCATGTTCTTTTACTTTCTCTGGAAAAATCATATCTTAGATATAATGTTAATAAAACGCATTAATGAACTATTATGATGAAATCAGAACAAATAGAAAGACCAAAAAAATCATTGAAGAAAGAAAAACGAAGAAAATTTTGGATTCCTGTTTCGCTCCTTCTTGGCATGGTGATTTTGTTTGCACTTCCAATTGACGGGGTTTTATCTCCTAATCAACACCAGGATCCTACAATTGTTTTTCAAAAATCGATGCTTCAGTGGAGTACTCATGAAATTGTCTTTCCCTATTTTATTGAAGGAAGCTCTCACCGAAGAATAAGTATTGACTTTCAACCTCCTTTTAGCGTGATCCATGTAGACCACACCTTTCAGTTTCCTACTTTTATAGCCAGTATGCTCCACGCTACCGTTCTTTTGCAAGATCCTGCCCAAAATGAAATTGAATGTCAGGTTTGGATTCGTGTCTTTCAAAATACTGATGCCATGGTATTTGTTGAGTTTACTAACGAGCTAGAAATGAATTTTCCATTGCACTATGCTTTGCGATACAGCGATGAGAATCTTTCTCAGCTGAACTCTGAAGATAGGCCTGAAGTCCATATATTTCAGTATTCCAAGGAAGACTATTGGGAAGAATCAACAAAACTGACAGTATCCGAATCACCCGAGGGAGATTCAAAAGGCGATGCAATGTTTGGGCAGTTTTCAAATGAATATCAGCAAACTTCTTCTTTTTACACAGGTCGAGTTTTTCCCTACAAGACTCTTGATGGTGGAATATATCAGCACATTGATGATGTGGAAATGATCACTTACACAGACATGAACGACAACCAGGAATGCTGCCTTTCTACACATACTATGTTGTCAAAAAACTCTTCTCTTCGAGACTGGTTTGTTTTTTCAGCCAAACCACTGATGGATATCGAATCGGCTGTGACGCAAAAAATCCTTCTCATAACTGATTTTGGGCTGAAAAAGGGGTACTTTCAAGATGGATTTTATTACTCCACCTATTTATCGGGCTATTTAAACGAATCCCCGCAGGGTTTTTATTGGGATTATTCCATGTATGCACCCAGAAGTATTTTGGAGTACTACTTTGAAGAGGACCAGCATTTTTTATACGATATTTGCATGAATTCTTTGGTTGCTTTGTTAGAAAATCGAAATTCTGAAGGATATTGGTCCAATGGAACTATTTCAAAATGGCTTCAAGAAGAGTATGGTATACAAGACCAATATTTTGATACTCGATTTTGCACAGATGCTGCCTTATTCATGCTTCGAATGTATGAGACATTCGAGATACCTGAAGCACTTGCAGGAGCCCGTAAGATTGGAGATATATTGGTGGATGGTATTCGCAAAGGGTTTTGTTATGAGACCCCCAATTATGGATTTATGTTGCAGGACTATTTCATTTATTCTTCTCCGTCTCTAAAGGTGCATACATCGTTAAATCATTTATTGAATGAAGCTTCATTCTTGATTTTACTGGGCGAAGCTACACAGGAAGAAACATATACAAATGCTGCTATTCGCATTATTAATGGCATAGTGGCAACAGACGAAAAATGGAAAAACACGGCAAACGGGGATTTGCATTATGCCATGTTACCCTCTGGGGAATTTGGTTTACAAGACTATGTTACATTGACGTATCATGACCTTATACGATTTCGCTCCTATACGTCACAATATTTGCAGGAAGAACCTGCTTTTGTACAGAACCTGGGAAGCTGGAAAGAGGAGTTTTTGGTTAAGAAAAATATCGTTCACTCTCGTAAATTCACTGGTTCTTCTCCTGATCTATCTCCGCTTGTATCGCAGGAAGGTAAGAGATGAGTCACAACTCTGTACTTCAAACCCCCAATACAACAAAAACAGATGACTATCTACTCAGGCCTTCACGATTAAAGGACTACATTGGTCAAACGAGTATTAAACAGAGCTTAAAAATAGCCATGCAGGCAGCGAAAGATCGTAATGAATGCTTGGAACATATTTTGTTAAATGGACCTCCCGGATTGGGTAAAACTTCTTTAGCAATCGTTTTGTCCAATGAGATGGATCGTCGATTAGTAAAAACCACAGCTACGTCCATAAAACGTATCATAGACTTAATGTCTTTGGTGATGACCTTGCAGCCCGGAGATATTCTGTTTATAGACGAGATCCATCGTTTGGACAAGCGCATTGAAGAATCTTTTTATAGTGTGATGGAAGATTTTGAAATTCAGATTGTGCGTGGCGGGGGAAGAAACATAAAAGCTGCCTCCATTCCATGCCATCCTTTTACTTTGATTGGTGCTACTACTCGAGCTGGCCTTTTATCCAAACCTCTTCGAGATCGATTTGGACTCACCTATCATTTTCAGTTTTATTCGGTGGAAGAGCTGGTAGATGTGATCCAAAATGTAGCAACTCAGCTGAAACTAGAAATCCCCAGAGCGCAGGCGATAGAAATAGCGAAGCGATCTCGCGGGACTCCTCGAATTGCTATTCATTTGGTGAAACGTGCTCGAGATGTTGCTACGGTAAAATCTGAAGATACAGTAGAGAAGAACATTTTAGACCAGACCTTTTCAATTCTTCATCTGGATGAAAATGGACTGTCTGACCAAGACCGTAAATTGCTACTACTGCTTTACCAAAAGCAGGGAAAGCCCATGGGCTTAAATACAATTTGTGCAATTTTGAGCGAGGATCGCATGACTCTTGAAGAGATTACCGAACCTTATTTGCTGCTCCTTAATTTTATTGAAAAAACTCCCCGGGGGAGAGTACTAACTCGAGCAGGACTGCTGTACCTGGAAAAGAATGGGTATGTGCAAGCTGCAGATGTTTCAGAGGGATTGTTTTCTTGAAACCATCGCTGCTGCTTCACATTTGCTGTGCACCTTGTGCCATTGTGCCTCTTCAAGAACTAACGCAAACCTACAATGTAACGGGTTTCTTCTATAATCCTAATATACATCCTTTGAAAGAGTATCTTGCTCGAAAGGAAGCAACGTTTCGTCTTATTGATGATTTTCACATTCCTATGTTGTATGGGGAGTATCCCTATCGAGATTTTTTAGCACAAACTCTGGCTGTTTCCAGAACATCAAAAAGGTGTTCAATCTGCTACAATATCCGAATGAAAGAAACTTATAGCCTTTATGTATCCAAGAGTTTTCAGTACTGTAGTTCCACACTTTTTTTTAGTCCTTATCAAGACCATAGTCTTATCAAAAAAGAAGTTTTAGAATTCTTTACTCCCTCGCAATTTATTTTTCACGACTGGAGCGTTCACTACAAAGAAGGTATGTCACAAGCCCGTGAACAAAGGTATTATCGACAATCCTATTGTGGGTGCATTTTTTCCAATGAAGATCGATATTCGAAATACCCTGCGACATAAATCTGTACCTTTAAAGCACTGCAATGCAGAAGCGGTGTTTCTTCGTACTTTTCAACCCGTAGAAGGCAAGCAGATTGCTTTTTATGGCCTTTCTGATCCAAGTATTATTCCTCCTTTGTTTGAAAGGTGCAGACACAAATCTATTCGAGCTATGCTATTTACGGGAAAAAAAGCACAGGAAAAGACATGGAAAGAATATTTTCGGGAGTTTGGATTTCACTCTGTTTTTTATGTTCGATATCTTCCTTTCACAGAATGGAAGAAGCTAAAACCGGAGCAATTTTTTTCGTTCGATTGTTTCGATGTTCAAGCTTTGATTGAAACTCCTATTGTGACATTGTCTGCTATATTTCGACTACTCACAGAACCGGGCATTTTTTCTCTATATTTCGAAGAATCGCATCAGTTTGATCAATTTGTGTATCGGCTATTGCACAAAGCTGAAATGGGCGAAGTGATTGGCTTGCTGGAAAAAGTGGGATTTCAACCTCCCTTTTTGGTTCAAAAAATGAAGCTGTCTCCTAAACAGTTTCTTCGAATCCGGTCTCGCAAAAATCGAATTATTTTTCCGTAATTTGATACACTATATATACCATTTAACAAGGAGGAATATATGAACAAAACGATGAAAAACTTACAAGATGCATTTGCAGGAGAATCTCAAGCGAATAGAAAGTATCTTGCCTATGCCGATAAAGCTGAATTGGAAGGTTATGCTTTTATTGCAAAGCTATTTCGTGCAGCTGCTGAGGCAGAAACCCTTCATGCTATGAATCATTTCAAAAACATGAGTGGTATTCAGTCCACAAAAGAGAATCTTGAAGATGCTATTGCTGGGGAGACACATGAATATAAATCCATGTACCCAAAAATGGTTGAAGAAGCCGAAGAAGAATCTCAAGAAGCATCAAAACGTGGTTTTGAGTTGGCAATGGAAGCTGAAAAAAGCCATGCAGAGCGCTATGAAGAAGCTTTACGTACAATGGACGAAAAGAAAGATCGGAAAGTATACTTATGCAAAGTATGTGGCTACATCCAACTGGATGAAAAACCAGCAGTGTGTCCTATATGCGGTGCCAAAGCAATGGCTTTTAAGGACGTAAACTAACACATCAAGATGGTTTTTTAGGTGTCTCCGTTGATGGTGTTTGTTTCGCCTTACGGGGATATCTTCTTTTGTGCCAGGGTTTTTTAAATCCTGGCTTTTTTTCTTTTTGTTCATTGTTTTTGTTGGGTGTATTTTCTTTGTTTGTGGAAGTTGGCTTTTGTGTTGAGTTTTTGTCGGAAGGGGGAGGAGTTTTTTCTTTAGGTGGTTTCTCTGTATTTTCTGTTTTTCGATCCTCTGGTCGATTGGATCGGCTTTTAAACACCTTGCTGACGCGTTCCTTAATGGTTCTGGGTTTGACAACATGAACTTTCTGTATGATTTTTGGTTCTGCATCTTCTGATACTTCAGGCTCAATGCCAAGGTATTGGTTGAGGGTGATCTCGCGGGAAATACCATCTTCGAATTGAATCTTCATTTTTCTACTAATCACATTCACACTTTGTACAACACCTGTTTTATCCCCAACGGTGACAGTACTTCCAATTTCTGGGAAATCTTTTTGCATTTCTTGATATTGGGCGTGTTCATAGGTTAAACAGCACATTAGCTTTCCGCAGATACCAGTAATTTTGATAGGATTGATTTCCAATCCCTGCTCTTTGACTGTTTTAATTCCTACTGTATCGGGGATCTGTCCGATACATCGGCAACAAACCACCCTACCGCAAACTCCAACTCCACCAATAAGAACAGCTTTTTCTCGAGAGCTGATTTGCCACAATTCTACTCGTGTTTTGTGTTTCAGAAAATTGTTCAAACCTTTTACAAGTTCACGGAAATCTACTCGTTTTTCAGCGGTAAAATAGATAATGATCTTGGAGCCATCCAAAACATGCTCTGCTTTTACAAGTGCCATATTAAGATTGAGCTCTTCTGATTTTTGTAAACAATAACGGAATACTTCACGATCTTTTTCTATCAGTTCTTCTCGTGATTGTTTGTAGTTGTTGCTAGAGGTTTCTAAAACAGTCCCATCCAGGGGAATACTCTCGTGGTATGGACAAAGACTTACAACTTCTCCATAATCAATTTCGTCATTATGTTGAACCTTGATCTTGTCCCCTGCTTTAATCTCGATATCTTCAGGGCATAAGAACCGGTGCATTTTCACTTTAATTCTAGTTTTTGCTATCTGTTGCATATAAGAACTCCTTCGTTGTCTTTAACAAGTATATAATAGGATTCGATTTGTACAAATTACCAAACGAATACCCATATTGAAACAATTTCGCGAATTCGTACAATCATTTTTATGAAATATTTTTGGAATCATGAACAAGAAGTTTTACGAAATGCAGCCAGGCGATTTGCAGAAGAAAGAATAAAGCCATTACGTGCTGAACTGGACGAACGGGATGAGTGTTCTGTACCCCTGATGAAAGAAATGGGAAAACTTGATTTTATGCGTATTTTTATCCCAAAAGAGTATGACGGTATGGATATGGGTGTCACAGAATTATGCCTTGTTCAAGAAGAATTTTCTCGCGTTTGCGGGGGAATTAGTTGTTCTTATTCAGTGAATGCTCTTGGGTCCTACCCTATTCTAAAATGGGGAACAGACGAACAGAAAAAAAAGTATTTACCCAAAATTGCCTCAGGAGAATATCTCGCAGCCTTTGCTCTAACCGAAGCAGAAGCTGGATCTGATGCCTCTGCCATAAAAACCACTGCCACTCCCTGCGATGGAGGATACCGATTAAACGGAACCAAGATTTTTATCACCAATGGTTCCATTGCCGATGTATATGTGGTATTGGCAACCATCAATCCCAAAAAAGGAATCCGCGGAATTACAGCATTTATTGTGGAAAAAGGGTGGGATGGATTTCGATTTGGCGAAAAAGAGAAAAAAATGGGTATTCGAGCTACTCACACCTGTGATTTACTATTTGATGACGTATTTGTACCAGAAGAAAATCGATTGGGATTGCCAGGCCGAGGCTTCCTGATTGCTATGGACAATTTCGATCATTCACGTACTGGTGTTGGTGCTCAAGCCCTAGGCATTGCACAAGGAGCTTTTGAAGAAGCATTGCATTATGCCACAAAAAGAATACAATTTGGTCAACCAATTATAGCGCAACAAGCCGTGAAATTTATGCTAGCAGATATGGCAACTCAAATTGAGGCTGCTAGATCTTTGATTTATAATTCTGCAGCGACGGTAGATTCCGGTGAAAAGAAAATTAGTAAATGTTCCGCAATGGCGAAATATTTTGCTTCTGATGTTGCCGTAAAAGTGACTCTGGATGCTATCCAAGTGATGGGCGGATATGGCTACATGAAAGACTATCCTGTTGAAAAAATGCTTCGTGATGCGAAAATTACTCAAATTTATGAAGGTACAAACCAAATCCAGCGTATCGTAGTAGCACAGGAGTTGATTCGAGAGCTTTCCAAATAAGGAGGAAACATGCCAAAAGTAGTGTTTAATGAAGACTTATGTAAGGGCTGTTCTTTGTGTGTAGAGGTATGCCCCGTTAGCATTATTGTACTGAAGAAAGATATCAATCAATCAGGGTACCATCCTGCCACCATCGAGGAAGATGATATGAGTAAATGTACTACATGTATGTCCTGTGCACTGATTTGTCCGGACACTTGTATCGAAATTTGGAAATAGTTGACTCCGCTTCTACATGAATAATTCCACTAGAATCCTCATTGTTGATGATGAACCCGATATTCTTTCTTTGTTAGCGCTTCATTTAAAGCTTAAACAGTACGAAGTTTTTAAATCTTCCAGCCCTATAAAGGGTATTGAAATCGCCATTAAAGAGAAACCCGACCTTATTTTACTGGATGTAATGATGCCGGAAATGGATGGTTTCCAAGTAGCAACGAAATTGAAAGAAAATGAGGATACAAGAAATATTCCTATCATCTTTTTAACAGCACGAACCCAAACAGAAGACAAGATAAAAGGCTTCAAAGCAGGAGCTGATGATTATCTTGTGAAACCCTTTGATTTTGAAGAATTAGAAATTCGTATCAACCGTTTGGTAAGAAAAAAAGAAGATATCCCTATTAGTACACTTGTTCTTCCCTATCCTGTTCAAGCTGCCTCTCATAAACTTACAAAATGGATACAATCTGGTGTTGAATTCCATGCTTTGAAAATTCAAATCACCAATGTTGAGACGGATTTACAACCTATTAAAGAAGATCTGTTGCTAGCTGTTACACTAAGTGTAAGAGAAAAGGAAGCAGGTCAATTCATCTTTACTTCAAGCGATAACATTAAAGACCAGCTTCTTCTGTTTACTACTTATTCCGATTTAGAAAAGTACTGTAAAAATCTGATTCAGCTTTTTAAACAAAATAACAGAGGTAAAGCTGATTTGAAGATTCTAGTGTACCCACGACAAAACAAAAAGAACAGAACCGCACAGGAACTTATTCAGAAATATTTATCCTAATGTGGAGTGCAAAGCATTAATATGCAATTTTCGTTTCTTCTGGAATATATTCCCCTAATTATCAGCGTTCTTTTGATTGTTCTTGCTGTCACCCTTCATTTTTTTTGGTTTCGCCAACCTCGCACAGAGGTAAAAATAGAAAATAAGCTTTCTTCATATCTTCGTAAAGGTCCAATAGATAAAAGCCAGCTTCTACCTTTATTAGTCCAATCTGATCCCTTGTTTTTACTATCTCTTTTAAATCAGAAACTTTCCAGCTTGCGCTATGGATCTGACACATTTCAACGATTTGTTGATCTATTGATGGAGCAGCCACTTTTAGACCGAATTGTCGAAATCTATCACCAAGGCTTATCTGAAGATGATTCTTCTAATGCAGCCAAAAATACTTCCACCCCAATATCAGCTGCTTTTCATACCATTGTTCGAAGCATTCAAGACTCACGAACTCTTTCTTTATTGCAATCTGAGCTTGATCGCAGTGAGATCTCTAATGTAGAACGGATGGAAATTGTGAAAAGCTTGTTTTGTGTCGACCAACAAACAGGTTGGTTAAATGCCTTATCAGTACCTTCTCATGCAGTACAATTCACAGACTTTGAAAAAGAGTACCTTTACTACCTGGAAGAATTTCTAGCGAAACACCCAATCACTGATATTGAACTTCAAAAATTGCCCCAAGACAGCATTCAATACTTTCTGCAGTTGGTTTTTTCACCCACAGTTTCAAATGCGATTGTTGGTTTGCATGTCACAACCAAATGTAAGCATGAAAACATAGTAGAAACAATACAAAAACGCCTTGAAATGGAAGACAATACCTATCCAATTCAGATTGCTTGCATGGAGGCACTGCGAGATGTGGGAACAGATCGAGCAGCAAAGGTTCTCTATGATTTTGTACAGACTCCTTGTGTGCAAGATTCCTCTAAACTCTTGCAGAAAGCATTCTCATGCTTGCAGGATATGCAACAAGTAGGACAACCCTATATTGTTTTAGCAGCTCATTCAAAAATCCCAATTATCCAAGTGATGGCGGAATCGTTTTTACATCTATCTAAACCCTGATGAAAATCATTCTCGCTTCAAATTCAAGTAGAAGAAAAGAGATTTTTTCCCGATTATTTTCTGTATATCAGACTGTCCCGTCAAACTGCTCAGAGTTATCTTCAGATCATTACCGAGCGGAAGAAGTAGAGTTCTTCACACAGCAAAATGCACAGATAAAAGGAAATGCAGTTTTCGAAAACAAACTCCTTCAACATGGGTGGATTATTTCCTGCGATACTGCAATTGCTACGGCTACTCAGATTATTGGAAAACCAAGCACCGAAAGCAGTGCATTGGATATACTAAAAAAATTGTCGGCAACCACTCACCGAGTGGTAAGTGCAGTGTGTATTATCCGCATTCGAGATTGTTACACAATGCAAAGATTTTGTTTTTCAGATACAACCTATGTAACATTTACACCATTGTCTGAAGATGATATGATTTCCTACATACAAACCTATCGTCCCTTTGATAAAGCCGGAGGATATGGAATTCAAGAAATCCCCTCCCATTTCATCTCTTCTGTGAAAGGGAGTAGATGGAATGTCATTGGTTTTCCTGTTGAAAAATTCTGTGAAAAATTGAAAAATTTCGATCTGCAACTATCGAAGGAGAAATGCAATGAGCTCAATTCTTTTAACTGAAGACAATGAAGATTTAATGGAGCTGATTCAGTTTCATTTAGAAAAAGAAGGACATACAGTTTGGCCTGCCAAAACAGGACCTCAGGCTTTAAAAATATTGAAAAACCAGCATATCGATCTTGTGATACTGGATTTGATGCTACCTGACATTTCCGGGATTGAGATTTTGCAATACATGAAAAAAGAACAAAAATTCTCCCATATTCCTGTTTTTATTGAGTCTGCAAAGAGTGAAGATTTCGACATTGTAAAAGGACTAGAACTCGGAGCTGAAGACTATATCACAAAACCATTCAGCCCAAAAGTGTTTATCGCAAGAGTCCAAAAAATATTATCTCGCATGCAGAAAAAAGTGGATTTTTTCTGGCCCAAAGAAGACCTTTATGTGAATGTAAATCGAAGGGAAGTATTGTTACACCAGACACCCCTTGAATTGACACAATTGGAGTTTGATATTTTGTTGTTCTTGGCCACTCATGCTGGCAATGTGCTTTCCAGAGAACAAATTTTAGAGGGAGCCTGGAAAGAAGAAGTGTATGTTGTACATAGAACTGTGGATGTACACGTCACTTCCTTGCGTAAAAAATTGCAATCTGCAGCGTCTTTGATTCACACTGTACGCGGTGTGGGTTATAAAATTGAACCCCCCAATCATGAAACATAAGCTGATTCTCTATACGTTCCTATCTTCGCTAGCTACGTTTTTAGCCACCTATTTACTGGTTTTTGCAACTCACTACGACAAAATACAATTCTCATTTTTCTATACCTTTTTTCTTCCTGGACTTTTGATCTGCTGCATCTTTTCGATTTTATTTGCTTTGTCCTACTGGCAAATTGTGGAGCGTTTTTTTACCACACATGTGCGGAGTATTACCAGCTTTGAGAGAATTGATCTGATTGAAAGCTGGAAAAAAATCATTGATCATTATGAGAGCACAATTCATCATTTAAAAATGACCAATCAGTTTACATTATCCTTGATGAATCAGCTTACAGAAGGAGTGTTGATTTTTAATCAAGAGAGAAAGATTGTGTTTACCAATCAAGCTTTTGAAAAAATGCTGAATGATCCTGTTTTGCTCCTTGAAAAATATACATGGGAAGTACTAACAAGCTATCGTCTCAACGAACAGATCGATCAAGTAATTGACACCCAACAACCTGCAGAAGGTGAGTTTGAGTTACATCCTGAGACTCCAAAATACTTGTTTTACAAAGTGCTTCCTCTTTCAAATTTTATCATTCAAAAAGACAAAGCAGAATATCTTCTTATATTGCAAGACTTGACACATTTGCGGAAACTGGAAAAAGTTCGAACCGAATTTGTATCCAACGTGTCCCATGAATTGAAAAGTCCTATTGCAGCTATTATGGGATTTTCGGAGACACTGACTACAGAATCCTTATCGCCAGAAAAACAGACGAAGTATTTAAAAATCATTGAGAAGAATGCTCAAAAAATGTCCACCATTATTCAGGATCTTCTCATTCTTTCTCGATTAGAAAATGTCCATCAGTTAAGCAAGGAATCTTTTGTACTGAAGGATCTATTGGAGGAAGCGATCAATATTTGTCGTAGCGAAGCACAACAAAAGGAGATTCAACTGATACTAAACATTGATCCTCAGACACTCCAATTGAAGGGAAATCCTTCTTTGCTACTGCAGGTTTTTCGAAATTTAATCGAAAATGCAATTCGCTACTCTCCCTCGCAAACAAAGGTGGAAATGATTGCGCAGAAGATTTCCCATACCATTCATATCCAAATACAAGACCAGGGATATGGTATTCCAGCCCATGAAAAAGAGAGAATATTTGAACGGTTTTATAGATTGGATAAGTCGCATTCTGGAGATCTTTCTTCTGGATCTGGCCTGGGACTTTCGATTGTGAAGCATATTATGCTTTTACACCAAGGATCAGTAAGTGTTGATAGTAAGCCAGGAGTAGGATCTACTTTCCATTTACAGTTTCCTTCTTCAGAACTCTAAATTTTATATAGATTTAATATTGTTTTTATCGTTTCTTAACATAACTTCACTATAATGAAATCATTCATGAATCGATTGGAGTACTTAATATGACGACAATGACGAAAGAACAATATCTATCCTCTCTTCAGGAAGATATTTCGAAGATGATCCATTTATCGATAGAAGTTTTAAGAGAGTCTGAAGATTATTTTCTTCATTTTCAACCTGAAATGATGGAGAATATTCTCCGCTCTGATGCAACCATGAACACATATGAACTGAGCATTGAACAAAAAGGACTAGAACTTCTTGCTCTTCATGCTCCCGAAGCAAATGATTTGCGTAAAGTTATTGGTATTCTTCGTGCTGTGAATGATGTAGAAAGAATTGGTGATTTGTGCTGCAACATTGTACGGACTACATCAGAAATTGAACCTCACACCTGTGATTTGTTTGGAATTGACACATTGTTTCAACGTGTAAAAAACATGCTCTCTGGTGCAGCAGAAGCTTTCATTCAGGGGAATATGGAACTTGCATACTATGTTCTTCGTCAAGATCAAGTTGTAGATGATTTGAATGGAAGAATCTTTAAGGATTCTGTTGAGCAGATAAACAAAGAACCCAACAATGCCTCACTGTGTGTTCATTATTTACTCATTAGCCGTCATCTAGAACGTATTGGCGATCATGCTACCAATATTTCTGAATCTGCGATTTTTATTCATAAGGGTACGGAAGTAAAGCATCAGAAACAATAAAGAGTAATCGTTTCTATTGACATCCTCGGTTGCACCTATACAATAGGTACAAAAATGAGGTATACCCTTGAATAAGAAGCAAAACTTTTTCTATCTTTCACTGTTCTGTTTTCTTTTTCTCTTTGTCGGTTGTTCAACATCATACCAGATACAAGGTTATGTGTATGAATCCTATCAAGGAAATCCTTTACCCAATATCCCCATTGTCTTTGATTCTAATATAGAGGTGACAACGAATGCAGAGGGGGCATATTCGATAAGCAGCATCAAACAAAACCCGGTACATGTTGAAATAGAAGGTGGAAAGCGATGGAAGCATTTCCAAGACGACCTTTTGCTGGATAAAGGGGTTAATTACAGAGATTTTTTCCTGGAATCTTTACACCCACTGGGTATGCTTGAGAGTGAGATAAACGAGCCATATACCATACGCTACCGCATTGATATTGGGAATTCAGAAGAAGATATTTTGCAATCCGCAGAAGTAGAATCAATACCTGTTGAGCA
Organism: Calditrichota bacterium; assembly: GCA_036725105.1. Taxonomy (GTDB): domain Bacteria; phylum Caldisericota; class Caldisericia; order UBA6126; family UBA6126; genus JAGLCW01. The sequence goes on along the minus strand of DAIMET010000001.1, from coordinate 92,364 downwards.
GTCAGTTCATATCAAAGGGTATGAGATTGGCTTGGATGGGAAAAGATCCGATATTGAAATTATCCAGATTGGTTTGACGGGCTGGTCTAGAGATGTATATGGGAATTGGAATGAAACGATTGATCCGGGATATTCAATGGTTCGATTTGACCAGGTGTTTCAAGAAGAAATGGACATTGCCAGTTCTTTCTATAAGGACCAGCAAACTCAGTACGAAGACACCGGAGAAATAGTTCAGATCGGGGATGAGCAAACAAGACTTTACAACGTAGAATATAAAGAAGAAGAGTCAGGTTTTACTCGATCTATGAAGGTATATGTTCTTCAGGAAGGTCCTTGGAAAGGGCAAATCAAAAAAATTGTGTCGTATCATCCACAAAAAAGCAACCATCAATACTGCATTATTTTGATTGACTCTTACAACGAAGTTGAGGCGATTTTCCCACCAGTCATTACAAAATAGCAGCCCCTTTTCCCTTTACGATCGGACTATTTTAATCACACGATCTTCGGGGAACCATTGAACTTTTGCTCCCAAAGATTCGGATATGAAACGTAAGGGTACAAATGTTCTGCTATTCACAATAGTAGGTGGTGCTTCTAAATATAGGTTTTTTCCGTTTACTTTTGCAGAAGTACTGCCAATTTGCAACTCTATTCGAGTATTGTCCAGATCAATAGTGACTGTCTGGCTTTGACTATTCCATTGTACTTTTGCTCCAAAAGATTCTGTAATTGCTCGTATGGGAACATAGGTTCTGTTTGTTGTACTATCAATAAAAGGTGCAAAATCTAAAATAGCTGGTTGACCTCCATAATGGATAAGGAGACGACTACCAATCTGAAGTTGAATAATGTCCTTTTTGGTTTCTTGGAAAGGTCTATGAATAGTATATTGAATCACTCCTTCGCGATTTACTCTGCTGCACGCTCCATTGGTGTGCAAAAGATAGATGTAATTGAGTGCTGGATCAATGGCAATATCACTTGAATAGGAAGGAGCATTTTTCACTACTAGATTTTTTACATAAGCACCTGCCCGATCAAAAATATACAAGGTATTGTTGGTATTTAAAACATACATATATCCCGATCGATCTGAACTTAGAGATACAATTTGAGTAAGGGGGAGTGAGGAAGAGGAAGAAGTTTCTTTTTTAGTAACTCCTTTTTCGGTTAAAAAATACACTTTTCCACCCACTTTATCGATCACCCATAGATGATTCCAATCGTCTAGAAAAATCTTGGTAGCTTCTTTCCACCTGCCATCGCTCTGAATCGTTCGAATCCACCCCCCTTTTTCGGAATACAGATTAATGGACTGATCTGATTTGTTTGTCACACCTACATAGCGAGTTTTATGCTTTGAGACGGTGATAGATCCAACTTTAAACGATATGGCAATCGTCCATTCGATCGATCCTGTTTCATCGTCAATATGGTATAGTTTCTGCTTTTTTTCATCCCAAGCAATCATGTGCCCACCGCAAGGGCATATACCCATCTCGCTGACGGTAATGCCTGCGGGTAATGGGAAGTCTTGGAAATAGTTTCCCCCACTTTCGAAAATTCGGATTTCCTGGCCAGAGGAGTGTTTTAGATATAGGTAGTTTCGTTCATTGGATCCGATTTGCTGAGAAGCAAAAAGCGGAGTGATGGCAAAAACGAATAAGGTTGCTACGACAATGGAAAGGACTTTTTTCATATTAACCACCCAAAGAAAAGGAATTTAGCATTGTTTCAAATGTTTTTTTATACGACATATACGATTCCACGGGACATTCTGTTGTAATCACGAGTCCTGTGGAGGGTTGAAAGACAAAATAAGTGAGGGTGACAAACAATGTCTGCTTGGTATCCTCTGTTGTTACTGATGTTTGGAGTTCACGCTGAAATCCTTCGACGTTATCGATTTTGATGGGTTTGACACCCCCATCGATATAATCTGGTAACATCTCTAATTGATTCTGAGATTCTACTGTTTCCATAAATTCTTCCAACGTAAATCCAATTTGGTTGTTGTAATCTACTTTCATATTGATGAAATAGCCGTCTATTTGGGGTCCGACTACTGTTATGTTTGATTCATGTTCTTCCATGACCCATTCCGAGGGATATTGAAAAGAAAAAAGAGAATGGGAGTATGTTTTCCAGTTGACCGTTTCTTTTTTTGAACAGGATATGCAAGCACTGGAGACAATACATAGTATGATAAGAAGAATACCAGTCTTTCTATTCATGTGAGTCCTCCAAAATTTGTTGTTTAATCTGATTGTATGCATCGCGCAGAGAAATTGACATTACGCGAACTTCAGCAATGGTGGTCATGAAATTTGAATCTCCTTTCCACCTGGGGACAATGTGGCGATGGATATGAGAATCAATACCCGCACCTGCTATTCGACTTAAATTCATTCCCAAGTTAAACCCTTGTGGATGGAATGCGTTTTGTAACCATGTAATCATTTTTTGTTCCAATTGACACATTTCTAGTAGCTCTTCTTGGTGTAGATCTCGATAATCTGCTATGTGACGATATGGAATGATTAAAGTGTGACCGGAAGTGTATGGGTAGAGATTCATGACAATGTAATTATATTTCCCCCGATAAAGTACCAGGTTGTCATCATCGGAACTAGTGTCGCTTGCAATTGAACAAAAAATGCAACCTGGCAAATTTGTTTCATTTTGTATATATTTTTTTCGCCAAGTAGCCCATATCATTTTCATGTTTACCTCTTTAGAAGATCCAGAAAATCGTTACAATATTATACAAAAATATGATCGTGAGAAAAATTTGTTCTTACTCACTGAAATCGTATGAACCGGAAAGGTGTGTTATGAATAAAAAAGAAAATAGAAGTAGTTCCTTGCTTTGGATCGTGCTGCTGCTGGTTGTATTTATCGTCGCAGTGTTTTTTGTTGTTCGCCATACGCGCAGTAGTAATGTAGAAACCAATTCTAATAAGGATGTTACTTCGGTAACGACAGATGTAGAAAAAGATGATCCAACTCAACCTAACAAACCAGAAGATTTTGTAAACTCGCAAGCTCTTGCTAAGTTACCCCAGGAATTCATTCCCAAAGGAAATCGACAGGTTGTTCCAGAATTCACTTTACCTGATCTTGACCAAAACCCAGTCTCTTTGTCAGATTTTCAAGGAAAGTTTGTATTGATTGATTTTACCACTACTTGGTGTCGCTGGTGTGAAGTTCAGAAACCATCCATACTGGAATTAATGGAAAAACACCCCGATGATTTTCGTGTTTTAGCTATTGATGTGCAAGAAACCGAACAAGATATTCGAGCTCATTATCCTAATGGTCCAGAATATCCATTGGTGTTGGATAAAGATGGAAGCATCACACAAATGTTTGGTGTACAAGGATTTCCCTTCTACCTTCTTGTTTCTCCATCTGGAGAAGTGGTTTACTACCAAAGTGGATATCTAGAAGATATGACTCAACGAGTCACAGCTGTTTTAGAGGAAGTAAGAAAGAACGGATAATGAATTGGGATATCCTTTCCCGTAGAGCTAAAAGAGCCATATCGATTGCTCGAAAAGAAGCGAAAAGTGCGAAAAATCGATTTTTGTACCCCGAACACCTTTGTATTGGCTTGCTCCATGCGGATGAAGATATTTCCAATGAGTTAATTGCACAATCGGTCGATATCAAAAATATTGTGGAGATACTACTCCACATGGTACAAGAAAAAGAACTTCGAGATTCTTCTATTTCGGCTTCTTCTAAAGAAGCCGAAATAGCTCTTTCTTCGGAAGTAAAAGAAATATTAGAGAAGGCAGCCCAAAAAACCCACGATGAGTTTCGAGGGCAAATTGATACAGAGATATTGCTGGAGTGTTTACTGCATGCCAATACATCTGTTACAACAATTTTGCAAGAGTGCAATGTAGATCCTTCCCTATTGCAAAAAAAAGTACACTTCCGCAAAAGCTTTTCATCTGTACGATCTCCTTCTGAGGAAACGAGTTCAGAGTCAATTTTCATTCCTTTTCCAGACTCTTTAACCGACTCTTCTGACGAACTTGTGAATAGTAAAAATGTTCCTGGTGATTATGCTATGGTAGATCTTACAAAACAAGCTGAGAAGGGTGAGCTTGAAATTGTGATTGGTAGAGAAAAGGAAATAGATCGAATTCTCCAGATTCTGATTCGTAAGAAAAAGAACAACCCCCTTCTTATTGGAGATCCTGGAGTTGGTAAAACAGTAATTGTTGAATCGCTGGCTCAACGTATTGTCCATCAGAAGGTTCCAGGAGCTTTCCGAAATCAGCGTATTTTGAAACTGGATGTTTATTCTTTTCTTTCTGGTACAAAGTATCGCGGAGACCTGGAGAAAAAACTCCAAAACCTGTTTGCTTATCTAGAAAAACAGGGCAATGTAATTTTGTTTATTGATGAGATTCAGTTTCTTATCAGGCATGGGAAATCTGAGTTATCAGCATCGTTAATGGGTCCACTACGTTCCTATTTGCAAAGTCAGAAAATTCGAATCATTGCTACCTGTGATACACAATCCTACCACAGAAGAATTGATTCAGAACCTACTCTGTTTCGAAGTTTTCAACCCATTGTAATTGAAGAACCTTCACCAGAAGAAACATATCGTATATTGCTTGGAATTCGCCCTTCTTTTGAAAAGCATTATTATATTCACATCTCCGAAGAAGCAATCGAAGCGTCGGTGTTCTTGTCTTCGAAATATGTTTCTGGACGATACCAGCCCGATCAGGCAATAGACTTATTAGACGAAGCATGCGCGCATTTTTGTTACCGCAATCAAATTCCCCCCGATTCATTAATCGAAGCAAAACACCAATTTGATAAGCTGCAAGCAGAAGCAGCAGAACTAAAATCAAAACAACAGTCGCTACCCACTGAATTTCAGAAGAAATATTTTTCATTGCAGGAAGAGCTTGAATCCGAAATGGAAGAATGGAAGAGTGAAGCACATCAATATTCTGTATCCAAAGACGATGTTGCACAAGTAGTTTCTCAGTGGACTGGAATCCCTTTAGGGAGCCTTTTAGAATCAGAAAAAGAAAAGCTAAATCACATCGAAACTGATTTACAAAAAAAAGTGATCGGGCAAGATCTTGCTGTTCGAACCTTGGCAAATGCGCTTCGCCGATCCAGGATTGGAATTCAAGATTCTCACAAGCCTATGGGTGTCTTTCTTTTTCTTGGACCGACAGGAGTAGGCAAAACAGAGACTGCAAGAGTATTGGCTGAGTATCTTTTTGGATCTCGACATCACTTGCTTCGTTTTGATATGAGTGAGTATATGGAAAAACATGCTGTTTCAAGGTTGATTGGGGCCCCTCCCGGTTACATTGGCTACGAAGAAGGAGGGCAATTAACAGAATCTGTTAAAAAGAAACCTTACTCTATCCTTCTATTTGACGAGATCGAGAAAGCCCATCCTGATATTTTCAATATTTGGTTACAGCTCTTTGATGAAGGACGTCTGACCGATGCCAAGGGCACTACTATCAATGCCTCAAATTGCATTGTTGTTTTGACTTCTAATATTGTTCATCATTCCAACGAAGGGGTTCTTCGATTGGGATTTTCAGATCAAGAAACCCCAGAAGATGCACACGATATTCATCTTGGAGAGCAACTATCTACTACCTTATTTGAGAAACTAAAGCATTATTTTCGACCAGAGCTGCTTAACCGTCTTGATGAAGTGATTGTTTTTAATACCCTCTCACAAGAGCATTTGTTGTACATTATTGAGATTCTCTTGCACCGTATTCAAGATGACTTACAAGAGATGAAACTTCTTTTAGATGTTACAGAACAGGCCAAGAAGCAGTTTGCAGTTGAAGGATATAGTGTAGAATATGGTGCAAGACCATTGAAACGAGTATTGCAAAAGCGAGTAGCGGATATGGTTTCTTCCTTCTACATACAAAACAAAATGAGTGAAAACGATACTCTACAAATTGATTATGCCGATCAGGAGTATATCTATACAGTTTTGTAAGGATCTAAATCTTCTTCCGTAAAACCAAAATGATGCCCAATTTCATGATATACTACTTCAGCAATTAATTCTCGCAAATCCCTATTTTTCCAGGTCGCTATCTTTATGATGTTATTACGGAAAAGTGTGATTTTATCGGGTAGGCAGAAATTGTACAAAAATGCTTTTCCTGGATTGGGTATTCCTTCGTAAAGACCAAGGATAAGACTGTGCTGGGAGTGGTTGTGAAGTTGATATTCTGAAGGCTCATCTTGTACAAGGATTGACACATTGATCATTTGGTCTCGTAATTCCTTGGGTAACTTCTTCAATGCCAACTGTGCATAAAGAATAAAAACGTCATCGGATGGTTCTTCGCTGGACGAAATAGAATTTGACGTAGAGTTGTTTTCAATCATCTAGGGTTGTATTTCTCCTGTTTCTAGCATCTTCAGCATTGTTTTGACGAGTTTTATACGAATGTCAGAATTGGTAAGGTTATCAAGTCCAAAAGGAAGATAGATACAGCGGAAGGTTCCATTGTCATGGAAATTTGCACACAGTTTACCGCTGGCATATTGGAGTATTGATTTTGAGTGTGAAGAAGTAGTTTCAAATGCAGGATAGGTAATGTAGAAGCCATCTTGTTCCAGAGAGTTATAAATATCAAAGTACATAGACTCAGTGGCAGTGTTTGGTATGCCGATTACAGTTTTTTCTCTCACATTGATATTTTCAATTTGAAGTCCAAAATAGTTTGAAAACCACTCCGATTGGTCTAATACTGTATGAGCACTATTGGACAGGATCATGAATTTTCCGCCACCATCCAGGTATTGACCGATTGATTCTTGGCGGTCTTTTGTGTATAGTGCAGCTGCATTTCTACCTGCAATATCAATAACAACATCGTATGGAAACATTTGATGAAAAGAAGGAAACCCTTTTTCTTCAACAGACCAGTGTTGAAAAGTAATACCAGAAGTTTCTAACCAACGAGTGGAATAACTACCGATACCAAGATAATGGTCCAGCAGATACCATCCCGTAGGAGAGTCATCAATTACAAGGGTGTGAATTGTGGTTTTCTCCATTTTCATTTCAGCTATTCGGGGCTCTTCTTCGGAGGCCTGAATGGAGAGTTTATAATATTGATTTTTAAACCCTTTTGCGGATATGCTGAAAAGATAATCCCCCTGGGGAAGATCTTTCGTGATAGATTCCGTAGGATTTATCTTTTCACTACTTAACAAGGTATCTTTATAATATACCATCAGGTAAGCTTCGGGAGCATCACAATTCTTTGGTTGAATTTCAACTCTTTGAAGCTCAGATTCTTTAAAAAATGCGTTGGAGATGTAGGAATCACCTTTGGAAAAATCAGCTTCGAAGAAGATTTTCTTTTTACCGTATTGTTCAAGAGTGAATTCATATTTTTCTAAAAACAAATTGTGAAAGGAGACATTTGTCTCTTCGGTTATTTTTTCCACAATTTCGTGATTTCTTTTCATCGTGATGTATGTTTTGCCCTGGGGTAGATTGATTTGGATTTTTCCTCCCTGGTCGGTCCAATCCAAAAGACGTCGTAGTAGTTCTATTCGAGAAGATTCAATGCCAATTCCTTCTAGTCCAAAACCAAGAAAAGCCATTTTGTAAGCACTGGTATTGCTCAAAACACCAGCATATTCTTTGTCGGAAGTAGAAGAATACTTTAGTATGGGGATATTACGAGAGTTTGTTTCTTGTATTAACACATCGCAGGTCTCTTGGTTGTTCGCTCCTCCAGAGCCCGATAGGGGGAATTGGAGTTCCTCGTATGAGGAGTGAATTCCTTCTACAGAGGGGAATGCTATCATTTTTTTCGAGTATACACCAGCATATTCAGATAAAAAATCTGTCTGGTAGAATTGCTCGATGAGCATAACCATTCTACCACTAAGAATAAGGTTACCTCCGTTGTCTAAATACTTGCTACATGCAGAAATATCTTGATTTTGCATGCCACCATTAGCATAAAAGAGAACTATTTTTGAATAGTCTTTGATATCGTCATAGGAAAAAGATTCTTCTGAAGATCGAATAAGAGCATACGAATAGCCCAATTGATGAAGAGCATCTTCATAAATTGGAAGGGCGAGTTTGGGTGGATTAATGATTGTGCTATAGGGGGATTGTCCTTCAATGAGAAGCAAAGAAGTTTTTTCTAGTCTGACATTGATCCAATTTTCATGAAGTTCTGCCTTTAAACGTTTTTCGATGTAACCGCTTTTGCGGATAATGATCTGTTCTCCCTGTTGAAGTGGTACAGAGAAGTGCCCTTGATCATCTGTAAAATACACCATTTCTCCGTAGACAATTTTAGCATCGGGTATTGCACGACCATTTGATCCTAATACAACTCCTTCGAGATTCATCATGGTTGGGTTGGGTAATGATAACTCAACTGGTTTATTTTCGTTTTTGACAATGATTTGATGTGTTTGAACAACCGATGTGCCTTTTCGTATCTCTATTTGATAGGTGCCGGGTAACAAGTGGCATGAGAAATATCCATCTGGACCAACGTAGATGCCGCTTTCTAAAGAAGGAATCCATAGGTGGTAATCCCGGGTGTAATGTTGTATAGATCCTTCAATCCTTTTTGATTGATGAGCTTTGTCAATGGATTGTTGAATATTCAGTACACCTTGTCCAAATCGAGTATCCCATCCTTCTTTTCCCAGATCTTCGCTTCCCCACAATAGGAAGTTTCTGAGATCCCAAGCAGTAGCAAGGGGAAATACCTGCTTAAGAATTGCGACCGCACCCGTAACATGAGGAGCAGCCATAGAGGTTCCGCTGAAATATTCATACGAATTGCCTGGTACGGATGAATAGACCATTGACCCAGGGGCTGATATATCTGGTTTTACGTAAGGACCAGCTAAAATGGAAGAGGTTTCCCATACAATATTGTCATCTCCAGCTGAAAATGTTGATGGAATGCGATTGTAGGCATATGATCCAACTCCAACCACATAGGGGTGGTTACCGGGGCTGTTGGTAATTCCATTTCCTTCATTGCCAGAGGAACTTACAATAAGAATGTTATGATTTAAAGCATTTGTGAAGACGGGAGTCCAAAAATCAACAAAACCGGGCATGCCTAATGATAGATTAAGGGCTATTGGAGCATCTTGTGTTTCGGGATTTCCATCTGGATCCATTGCCCATTCGATACCACCGATAATTTGGGAGAAAGTACCGCTCCCTCCTGGAATGACAACTGCCACAGATAGATCTGCTTCAGGAGCGACTCCAAGTGGTTTATCAGGGCTGCCACCTACGGCAATACCAGCTACGTGAGTTCCATGATTGTCCGTATCGTAGTAAACATTAGAAATGGATGCTTCTCCATTTCTGTCAATAATGGCAAAATCACGGATTTTTCCTTTTAACTGAGGATGTGATCCATCACAACCAGTGTCGAGTACTCCGATTTTTACATTTTTACCGGTATATCCTTGTGCCCAAAGAGATTGCAACTCAAGATCAACAATGTTCCAGTTTTTTGGAGGGAGTGCATCGTTTGCACTATGTTTCACGATTGGGTCTGCTTGTAATGAATAGTTGGGGATAAGAGATGATGGAACAGAACGAAACAAAGATTTTATTCTTGCTGCTTCTCCGCTTACCTCTATGATCGAATTTCTTGGAAACCAATTCCAATCTGTGATCCATCCCTCTTTCAAGGCAATTTTAATGGAAGGATGAATTTGTTGAAAGGACTCATTGGATGTGTAGACCAAGAAAGATTCATTGTTGAACTGATTCTGTGATGATGTATGGTTGGGCATTGGGAAAAAAATACTTGAACCCATAAAGAAAATGAAAACAACAACAATCCAAGTCTTTTTCATAACTATTCACCCCGCGAATACAATTTCTAAGAAGATGTTACCTTACATATATACCCATTTTTAAGAAAGAAAGTTACGATGAAGGGAGTATCTTCGTTCCTGTTTTTCCATCCAAAGCGAGTTGGATATTTTCCGGACTCGTGATGATGGTGGGTTTTTTTGTACTTTCTGTAAATTGAATACCAGCAATGATTTTTGGTTCCATACTCCCTTTTCCGAAATGGTTTTGAGAGAGATATTCTTTCATTGTTTCTACCGATACGTTGCGCAATGGTTGTTCATCGGCTTTACCAAAATTGAGAGATACATACGGAACTCCAGTGGATATAATGAGTAGATCTGCTTCAATCTCCTGGGCTAGCAGGGAAGATGCAAAGTCCTTATCAATGACAGCCTCGACACCTGTGTATTGGGAATCATGACTGACAAGAGGAATTCCTCCACCTCCAGCAGCAATGACGATGGTATTATGTTCCAGTAGTGTCCGGACGATGTCTTTTTCGAGGATAAGAATTGGCTTTGGAGATGCAACAACCCGTCTATAACCTCTTCCAGCATCCTCCATATATTGCCATCCATATTCACTCGCATGGTGCATGATTTCTTCTTTTGAGAAAAATGATCCTATGGGTTTGCTTGGGTGTTGAAATGCAGGATCCATTTCGTCCACTACGCATTGAGTGACAATTGAAACTACTTTTCTATCGGATGAAGTGGAAACAAGTTCATTTTGAATCGCACATTGAATTTGATAGCCTATACCGCCCTGGGTGTTAGCAACACAATAATCTATGGGCATTTGCGGAACTCCAGTGGCTTTTTCCTGCATTTGTAACAAAAAACCAACCTGGGGTCCATTTCCATGAGTAAATACAATTTCATTATCTCCAATTAATAAATCTTTCATGCTGTCAACTGTTTGCAAAACTTGTCTGTATTGATCTACAATACGATTTTCATCTTTTGTACGAATGAGAGAGTTTCCTCCAATTGCAATAACAATGCGCATATATCCTCCGATAATGTGATATTGAAAATAAAATGGTCATTCCGTATGATCGGCAAACCAACCGTATTTACTGTGGAAGGTGCTTCTTTTTGACTAGATTCATCATTATACTAAGATTGTTCGGAAGAAAAAGGGGTTAAATGTAACTTTTCAAGATTTTTATAGGAGTAACAGATTTTGATTTCTATTCTAATTCAAGAATTTTGGTTAAATCTGTGTTTTCTGTAATAGGAATGCGATCAAAAGAAAACGGAAACGAAGAGGTAGTAACGAATCTTTCGGATTTGTTAAATGTAAAAGCTCCAATAAAACCACACTCTCTAACCCGTTTAATGGTTTGCTGATTGTACTGCCCAAAAGGGTATGCAAAAAAGAGGATGGGCTGCTGATATCGATTGAATAATTCATTGCGAGATTTTTTTAGATCTGTTGTTACGCGATTGAGATATTCATCCCAGGATTCTTCACGCAAATGAAACATTTTTGGTACCATACCACCACCAGAAATCATCGAGTAATCCACCCATCCATGAAGATTGTATGAATGAGAACCCAACGTAAAGATTCCCGAACTCATAATAGAATCTAATTCTTCCCAAGTGAGATAACCATCTGTGTTTAAAAAAGAGTTCACGATAAAAAGAGTAGCTTTTGCTTTGTATTTTTGCAATAGTGGCAGTGCATATGTATATACACCTTTACATCCATCATCAAATGTGATTAAAACAGTTTTTTGGGGTAAAGACTTTTTTTGCCGTTGGAACCAGAGAAGTTCCGTGGGAGTACAGAAGTAATAGTTATTTTCTTGCAGATATTGTAGATGCTTCTCAAAGGTTTTCGGGGACACTTCCCATTTTTCAACACTTTCTCCAATGTTGTGATACCCCAGAACGAAAATGCGATCTGCAAAGGCAGGCTTGTTATATACAACTTCAAAAGAAACATCTCCTGGTACGTAGTGAAGGTTTTTTCCAATTATTTGTATCGTATTTACCCCATCTTGCAAGGGTAAAATTCCATTAAAAGTCCACTCCAGGGGAGTATCTGATTGGAGAGGACGTTTTTGGCTTTGACACACAAGATATGCTTCTTGCAAAGGCTGATTGCTGGTACAACTAAAATTCAGGTGTGGTGTGTCGATAGTAAAATTTTGGTTTGGATTTTCCTGAATGGCAATGATGGGTTTCTCTGAAACAATGGTGAAAGGATGCCAGTTTGAGAATACAGGTTTGTGCCCCGACATCGTCATGCATTGAACGTGGTAATCACCAATGGGAAATCGTGTTGTATCGATAGTGATTACGCTATCGTTGGAGATATTTTGAATACGACGGGGTGAAATATATGAGGGACCTTGAAAGAAAATCCAACCTTTTTTCTGGGCAGGACCAGAAAACAGACAGTTGAGCGACACACTGTTATGATATGTTGTATCTTCTGAGTAAATGTACAAGCGATCGCAAGAAGAAATTGACAATGGATGAATAGAAAAAAAAGAAAAAAGAAAAAAGACGATCAAGAAAGCAGTACTACGGAATAGTATCTTCATGAAACAAATAGTACTCCAGCATAAGAAACAACTGCATCATTGTCTTTTGTTACTTCACCTGAATGTGAGTAATCTACAAGAATTCCTTTGGATGCACCTTTTTGCTGTGCATATAAACAAGAAACCGAACCGGGTCCGATACCGCAGACAGAATAATCATTTTGTTCTGCTGTCTCAATTGCTTCTTTCCAATGAAGAGAATACCAGTGTTGTAAAATGTTTTGATCGTATTGGTATGCTTGATCTTTGGGGATATAGTGCGACATATCTGAGGAGGCGATAACAAACACGGGGTGGGTGGTGGAAATGGAGGATAGGAGTGTACCTAATTCTTCAACAGAATAGACATCCTGATAGCCCATTGTAATGGGAAGAACCTGGAAATTCGTTGAAAAAGAGGCTAGCAGTGACAAGATAACTTCAATCGAGTGTTCTTCCAGGTGAGCTTTGTAGTCGGATTCAAAATGAGGATCTGTTTGAATGATTTTACTTGCTAATGCTTCATCTACTGGTATCCAACCAAAAGGTGTTTCCCATCTTCCCTTGGACCATACGGAAAGAGGTCTACCAATACCAGTATGGTTAACACCAATGATAACAATTGTTTTTGGTAGAGGGATACAGGATAGTGTTTTAATCGCAACTGATCCGGAATAGATATACCCAGCATGTGGAATTATGGCAGAATATACATTTCGATACGATGGCTGTGGTTTTTTCCAATTCGATAATACTTGTTTTTTCCATTGGATAATTTCCGTTGGGTCATTGGGATAAAACATATAAGGTCCAGCAAAACGCATACTCCGATCCATATTTCCTCCTTTACCAAGTGGGATACGTGATAGTAATCTCTTGTGTTTTATTCTCCCATTCTAAAGTGCAACCTAATTCTTCTGCAACAAAACGCAATGGAACCATTGTTCTTCCACTTACTATACTAGGAGCGGCATCTAGCGGAATCGCCTTGTTGTTGACATAAGCTGTATTTTTACCAATATGGAGAATAATGACAACGTCTTCTTTCATATAGCGAACTTCCACTACTTTTTTTGTCATGGGGTCACTTCTAAATTGAATTTCTGCTTGAAGAGATTCTCCAATATATCGAAATGGAATCATGGTACGTCCGTTGAAAATATACGGGGCTGCATCTAAAACAGTTTCGATATCGTTGGAATAAGTTGTGGTTGATCCAATGGTCAGTTTCAGCGTTACTCCGGCCCATATAGTGATGGTTTTTGTAGTTCGATTTCCACTTTTATCAATGGCTTCAGTATCTAGCAGAGTTTTTCCTACATTGTCTACCCGAATTGGATACGTAAAGGCACCTTCAACATCTACAAATACCAATTCATCCTGAATGTATAATTCGGTAAAAGGTTCTGTTTTTCCTATGATCTCAAATGTTTTTTCAAGGGAGGGTTGATCTGCAGTGGGGAATAATATCTGTACATCAGGAGGTTGGGTGTCGCACACAATCTGGAAGTTTCGCGTAGAACTGTTGCCAGCCTCATCGTAGGCGACAATTTCAATCGTATTATTGCCTTCTTGAAGCGGATGATTGCTTTCAAAGCTATACTGCAGTGTTTCTTCATCTTGCACAAACTCAATGGAATCACCATTGATGGTAACTTGGGCAACATCCATTTGATACTGGCTGGTTTGGGGTGTCTGGAATCCTTGAGTGAGAATTCTTCCTTCGATGAGATACTCTTTTTGGGATGTATAGGTGATGGGCTGGATTGGTTTTAAAATGGTTAGTTCGGGTACGATCGTATCAACCTTAATGATAGCTTCTTGCACTGAACCCTTTTCGTAGGAATTTTGTGCGTAATAGTGCAGGGTAGTAACGTATTGTCCAATTTCCAGTGCCATTGGCTTGTGGTACAGCTGGGCTTCTGGTTCTTCGTCAAACCAAAAATGGACTTCAACATCTTTTTGGTTGGACTGAAACGAGAGAAGAGGTGGGAGTGTATACCATCCCTGGTTGCCTTTTTGGCCTTCTAACAATAGTACCGAAGTAGAGGGGATGGGTGGATAGAGATAGACAGAAGGTGATTGAATCGGTTCTTTTGTGGTTGGGGTAGATATGGAGAGATGAATCATCTGATCTCCAATAGAAGGATTTTTCATTTTGGCACTCTTGTGAACAATGATGTCAAAGATTTCTTCGGAAGCAATACTATTTGGTATTGTAATGGTAAGTGAATGAGGAGATGGTTTACATTGACTAGCAGATTCTCCAGCAATTGAAATGCTGGACGGTTTTATGTCTGCGGGAATTGAAAATCCATCAGAGAAAAGAATCTGGATAGAGTCATTTGCTTTCAATGCTTCTGCACCATTTTGAATGCTGCAGGTGATTGTAACAATTTCATCAGCGTTACTCGGGTCTAGGGTAAGTTTTATAAATTTCACGGTTGGATTTACAATCTCTATAGATTGAGTTTTTTCCCAGGATTGTTCATCAAACCACTTAAATTCCAGGGAGAATGATCCAGGGATTGATGGATTTTGGATACCGGCTTCTTCTTGGATCACAACATCTATCAGGTTTCCAGCAGCAATATTTTTTGGGGAGGATATCATAAGCATTGAATTTCGAATGGATATAGATCGAGGTTGGGTATTGTTAATCATAACACTAGAGGGATCGACGTATCGAGGTAGTTTTGAGTTTTCCGGAAACTGTACATATATTGGATAGTCTTCTCCTATGTCTTGATCCGCGACAAAAGTAAAATGATACATGGCTGTTTTATTTGTAATAGGAGGGATTACTTCTAAAGAAGGGTTTTGTTTGATGATCTCGTAGGCATTTGAGGGAACAGGTTCCGGATCTTCGGAAGTGCTAACGAGAACCTGATACGAACCTGGACTGGATGGATTTAAAATACCAGCTTCCTGATCAAATTGAACTTCAACTGATTCACTATTCCCAATATAGAGTGGGGCAAGTATGGTGACTGTGGTGTCAAGAATCATGGGCATTTGTCCAAGAGCTTTTCCATTTACACGGATGCTGGAGAGAGGAATCTCCTGGTTGGATTTCAAGAGAGTTGTTTGGAGTGGGAATTGCATTCGAATACGACTGCGGTTCATAAACAACTCGCCACCTCGACCTGTGGTAAAGGAAATTGAGTAGGTAGCTTTGTGATTGATCCCATTTGGATTAACTTCTACAACAGGAGTTCCAGTAGGTTCTCCAATTTTACTATCAACTATTTCATAGGAGTAGGAATCATACGTACCACTTTCCGATTGAGTTTGAATTTTCAACTGGTACTGCCCGGGGGTTTGTGGATTTTTTATTCCTACTCGGTCAGTAACATGGATATATACATATTCATAGCCTGGATTTTTTGGATCAAGTTCTAAATGAATATTAAAACGTATTGAATTTTCACGATAATCAATGACAGGCAATCCTTGGCAGGCAGAGCATGGTGATGTGCCAATGTAGATGGATTCCACAATGCGTGTTAACTCTGCATTTCTTTCTGATTTATTCTCTGGTAATTCTGGAAGAGTAGTGCCTTTTGGCCAGATGATTTTGATCCAATCATGTACCTGCAAAGGCTTTTCCAGTTTCATGTTTATCTTATATCCTGCTCTGGTGGAAACTCTTCTAGGTTGTACTTCTACAGAAATATCTTCCACGCCATGCACAGAAAAATTGTATGGCAGGAACGAGAAACAAAACATACAGATTAACAAAAATGCTGCAATTTTTTTCATAGCAATAGTATACCCCTACAATAATTGCAATAAAACAGTGAATGGGTTCATTTTTTATCAGATGTAGTGAATCTGACCTTTGTGAATGTGAACATGGTAGATTAAACCAGCACACAAGAAATTTGCGATTAAAGCACTTCCTCCATAACTTACAAAAGGAAGTGGCAATCCAGTAACTGGCAATAGACCCACATTCATGCCAATATTTATAATGATTTGCACCAACCACATACCAACAATGCCGACTACCATGAACTTTTGAAACAAATCTTTGGTTTGAAATGCAATGGACAGGGATGACCCAAGGAATACTCCGAAAAGTGCAATGATCATAAAGCATCCAAAAAAACCAAATTCTTCACCGATGACTGCAAAAATAAAATCTGAATACTTTGTGTCGGGTAGAAAACCCATTTTTGACTGAGTACCCTGCAAGTACCCCTTTCCTTTTAATCCTCCAGAGCCTATTGCAATAAGCGCCTGACGGACACTCCAGTTTTCTCCCGTAGGATCCAACTCTGGATTTAAGAAAGATACAATTCGTTTCCATTGATATTCATGAAAAAGGTATTGTCGAAAAAACCATAAAATCCCTAAAGAGCTTAGAAATAAACCGAGTAAATAGAAGAAGTTTATCCGAGAAAAGAATGTCATGATGAGAAAAATCATGAAAAGAGAAATGGCAGTACCAAGGTCAGGTTGAAAAGCAATCAAGCCAACAGGTATGGATGTAATGAGGAGTCCTTGTAAAAATAGAAGGTGTGAAGGTGCATCAGATTCGGAATATACTTTAGCAAGAACTACAATCAATCCTATTTTCATAAGTTCTGACGGCTGGATGGACAATGGCCCAACAAAAATCCACCGTAAAGGTGTTTCGCTTCCCTGCAGTAGATTCTGTGCAAACAATACCAGCAGAAGCGAGACACAAAAACAGTAAAAAAGCCATGAACCTACCTTCACCCAATCACTACTCAACATTGAAACTGAAATGAAAAGAACGATACCTAAAATGAGGTAAAGAATGTGTTGCTGAAAAAAATTGGTTTCATGGTACAACGACTGGGTAGCGCTGAAAATAGCAATAGATCCCCAGATTAAAAGACCAATGAACGAAAGTAAATACAACCAATGAGGTCGTTTAAATAAAATAAAAATATTCATGCTTCCAGTGTACACGAAAATTTGATTCCAGAAATATTCTATCGTTGGTATACTGCTATATAGGTAAATCGTTGCCAGGAATTGTTTGTTATCGTAAGGAGTACAACCATGAACTTTTGGATTTCCTTGATGTGGGCACTATACGGTATCCCGGGGATTCTCACTGGACTTTTACTGTGGAAAAGAAATCCGGTAATCCTGGATGCAAGAAAACATCAGCGCTGGATATTACTCACTACAACAGTGGCTATACCAGGAAGCCTTTTATTGAGTTCTTCCTTGTATTATCCAAATAGCTTTCATTGGACATGGGCCATTGTTACTTTTTTCCTCTTATTAGGTTTGTTTGTATGGCATACAAACTTGAAGAATCGAGTCATTTCTTTTTTTTATTTTGACAAAGAAGAGTTTGTGACTGAATTAGAAAACGAGTTGAGAAAAGCGAATTTTCCCTTGCCCGGTAAACCACCTGGTCGTTTTACTTTTTTTCGGCAATACTTTACTGCTTCTCACAAAACTAGCGTGCAGGTGGAATATAGTAAACTGTTGAATCGATTTACACTCCGTCTGTATCCACGGTTTATCCCTGTTCATTTTGATCAAAACATTTTGCGAAGAATGTACGAAATATCCACCAACCGAAACTTTCAAAAAGTACCTATCGCATGTGTTTTTTATTTGTCTTTGGGTCTAAGCTGGGTTGTCTTTTTTATATGGTTGGCGATTGTATCTTTGTAGAGTGATTTCCATAATTTATTTATGATACGATTCTCCGGCAAGAATTTTGAATCCCCGGAAAATTTGTTCCAACAAAATCACTCTGCATAATTGATGCGGGAATGTCATTTTGGAAAACGATATGGATGGATATTGCTGGAGAATAAGACTGCCTAATCCATACGAACTTCCAATAAAAAACGAAATGGATTGACTTTGTTTTTTTAGATATTGCTCAAGAAGTTTTGCAATATCCACGGAGCTTAAAGTTTTTCCCTGACTATCCAGAGCAAAACCAATACTGTCCTTGTTCTTTTTTCCAATCAAGTCTTGACCCTCTTTGTGAAGTGCATTTTCAATTTGTTTTTGGGATGGTTGATCAGGTAATGAGTATTCTTTTACTTCAGTGATTTCCACAGTGGAGAACCTGGAAATCCTTTTGGTGTATTCTTCAACAGCAGGTTGCCAAAGTGAGTTTTTTACTTTTCCTACACAAAGAATTTGAATGTTAGTCATGAAAAAAAGGTTGGGTTGTTTTTAATAGATATCCATTTAAAAAATCTTTGTCGGACATGATCGATTTTCCTTCAACCTTGACAGTCTGGATCTGTATGGGGCTGTCTTGACAAGCTACATATACTCTTTTGTTTTGAATGAAAATCTGACCAGGGAAGAAGTCAGGTGGGAGTGCAATACTACCTGGGCTTGCTTGCAGTATTTTGATTCGTTTGTCACCAAAGCACGTGAAAGCACCAATTTCGGGAGGGAAGGCACGAATCAGAGCTAGTATGTCCTTGGCTTTCGAGTTCCAGTGAATTTGTTCATCAGCAGATGTACGCTTTCTAGCATAAAAAGGAGTTTGAGGGGGTTGCTCTATAGAGGAGAGAGATCGTTTGTTTTTTATATCGTCTAAAAGCTCTGTTAGAAGCTGAACTCCCCACTGAATTGTTTTTTGTTCCAATGACGAATATGTATCGGAAGGCAGCAAGGGAAAAGCTTTTTGCTTTAATATGGGTCCATTATCCAAGGATGGCTGCATTTGAAAAATAGAAACACCTGTTTGTTCTACTTGGTGAACAATTTGCCAGAATAATGGGTCAGCACCACGATAGTTTGGAAGAAGGGATGGGTGAATGTTGACAGAGAAAAGAAAGGGTATGTTAAGAAGACGTTTGGGGAGGATTTTTCCATAAGATGCTGTAACAAAAAGAGTGACCTGCGATTTGGTTAGAGTATCTAAAAAAGTAGGATCAAGCAAACTGGATGGGGTTAAAATGGAAAGTTTTGATTGAAGAGAAGTTTCTTTGACAATATTGGGAATTAGTTTTTTCCCTCTATTTTTCATAGTGTCTGGTAAAGTCACTACATGACAAACTTCGGTTTGCTCCCGACAGCACTGAAGAAAAGGGAGTGAAAAGGAGCTTGAACCAAAGAAGATGGTCTTTAAACTCATGAGTTTTTCACTTTGTATTTTTCTAAAAGCGGCTTAGGAATCGGTTCTCCTTTGATAAATTCCAATGGTTCAGAAGGTGGGACATGATCAGTAAACAGTACTCCATTTAAGTGGTCAATTTCGTGTTGGATTACTCTTGCAGCAAAGTCTTTTGCACGGTACATTTCTTTTTTGCCCGTTTTATAATCCAATGATATATAGTGGATTTCAGTGGATCTCTCTACCGATCCATATACTCCTGGAATACTTAAGCAACCTTCTGTATCATGTTGAGATCCCTTTTTTGATACAATTTCCGGGTTGATCAGATAAAACAAGTGGTTTTCAGTAGGTTCTACTACAGCAAGACGAAGAGACAAACCAACTTGCGGTGCAGCTAAACCACATCCTTTAACGCGATTATGCCTCATCGTGTATACCATCTCTTCTAATATCTGGTAGATTTTCGCATCTACCTTGGGAATTGATTTTGCCTTCTTTCGCAAAACAGGATTCCCGTATGTAATTACCTGTAACATACTTTACTCCAAATTTCGTATATGTACTCGAATGCCCGTGGTTTTGTTTGTTTCATCCAAATGAAGGGCAAGCTCTTTATGAACTTCAATTGCATTGCTGGTTCGGTACACAATACTAGATTGATATATTCCATGAGGACTTCTTCCAACTAGCAATTTTTCACTCACAATAGTTATACCATTGATAGACTTGATTTGTTCCTTTAATTCTTTAGTTTTCTCGATAACAACTTGTTGTTCTTTGTGATGGATTGATATTTCCATCATATCCACAAATGGTGGATAGTGAAAATCCTTTCTTGCTTGAAGCTCTGTTTCGTATAAATACCGTAACGATCTGGTTTGGATACTTCGAAACAATTCACTTTTTGGTGCAAAAGTTGGAATGTACAAAGTTCGAAGTTGATCTTCGACCATCAGAGACTCATATAGATGTGTTATGGATTGAAGAACTTTTTCCTGCGAAGAAAAAGAAGGAGTGTTTAAAAAAGAATCTACCTCTAAAAAAACCACACTTTCGATGGTATGAAAAGGAAGTTCTTGAAAGACCTTCTGCGTTCCTATATATAGATTGCTTTTTTCAATCTCTTCGATCGTATGGTTCGGGCTAGATCGGTCGATACGTAAGATATGAGCAGTTGGGAAGTGAAGTTTGCAAAAATCCTCAATTTTGTTTGTTCCGGGACTTCGAAGCACAATGGTTGGCGACTGGCATTCCGGGCATTTGATAGTGCGTGGATGGGCATATCCACAATATCGACAGGTGAGTTTGTTTGTGATGGGCTGGTATGATAATGGGACATTACAAACGGGACATTTCATGACATAACCGCAGTGAGTACAAAGAGATGAATTGTAGTATCCTTTTCGATTCATGTACAACAATACTTTTTTACCATTTTGTAAAGTTTGCTGGATTGTTTTTTGGATAGAGAAAGGAATGATAGAATACCCGTGATCTCGAATTTCTCGTTTCATGTCAAGGAATTTGATTTCAGGTGCAGTAAGAGGTTGTTTGGGTAACGTGGAAGATTGTATATGCGTGCAGTTTTGGTGTTTTATTCCAGAATAGTTTAAAACTGAAGGAAGATAGCTTCCAAATAGAATTTGTTCTGCTAACTCTTGGCTTCTCATCATGCACATTTTTTCAATATGAATATAAAATGGTACTTCCAATCGATATTCTTGTGAAGTTGAATCTTCTACAATCAATAGATTGAAAATCTTTTGAGGTTCAAAAATCCGATCGCGAGACTCAATCTCCACATTGTCCTTATTCCTGAAAGCTTTCTTGTACAACTTACTGACTCTGCTATTTGGAACAATGATCAAAACTTCTCTATTTGAATATTCATTGTCAATGAGCCGAAGGTAGTATTCTAGACGTTGATTTGGTGTATACCCATTTAACAGGTAGATTGCTGATTGTTGATGTGAATGAACCATTGTAGAATCTTCACAGGGCAAGCTTCCTTGGGATGGTTGATAAGTTTTGTCTACAATTCCTAGCGTTTCCAGTTTTTTTAAAATTGTAGAATTTTTCCGGATTTTTAAAGCCTTTTGAATTTTGGGAAGAGTAAAACCAGAAGGGTGTTTGTTTAAAAAATCTTCCAGCAGTTTTTTTTGTCGAAAATACTGTAGCTTGTCGAATTGGTCAAAATGGATTTTGTAAAACGTCTGTGGATTCCACTGGGCAGCAAACAGGCCAGAACGAAGAAAGATAGAGTGGATCGGGATAAGGTTATACAAAGATGCAAACTGGAAAAAAGTAAAATGCTTTTGTTGAATCTGAGGAGTTGTTGTTAAAACGCTGTGAATTTCTTTGGGCATCTCGGCTTGCAATGGTAGAGAAGATTCCTCCAAAGAGGGTAGGGGATACAATATGATTCCTTGTCTTACCTGGTGATAGGGCCCAAAAGGAACTAGCACACGAGAACCAAATGGAAGCGTTTCAGCAGAATAATATGTAAATGTTTGATTTGAGAAAGAAGGATAGTTTTTTACAAGGACTTGGTAAAACATTTGTATGTAATGATAAAAAAAAAGCCCGGGGAAATCCCGGGCTTTTTTTGGTTATTTCGTATATTCTACATGTCTTCTGGATTGGGGTAGGTGAGAGTAATGGTTTGCGTTGCACCATCCCATCCAATAGCACAGCCTAAATTTTCAGCTACAAAACGTAGTGGTAAAACAGTTCGACCATTTACCACCATTGGCGATAGATTGGGAGCATTCACATCGATAGGGGTTGGAACGTCATTAACTTCTGCAATGGGTTTGCCTATCCATAACTCGATGATAGTGTCGCCCTGTACTAAAGTAATTTTTCGTTCTGTACCTTCCCAACCGATTTCTGCACCAACAGATTCAGCAACGATACGAATGGGTACTAATGTACGTCCAGAGTTTTTGTCTACAAATGGAGCAGCTTCAATGAGCACTGGTTTATCGTTTACATAAACAGTTTTGTTGCCAATTTGAAGCTTTAAGATTACGGTTTCAATGTATTCTACTGTGATTGTCTTTTTTGTTTCATTGCCTGCTAAATCTTTAGCAATAACGGTAAACACATTTTCTCCAACTTCGAGAGAAACTTCATGGGCAAAAGAACCATCTTCTTCTACTTCAACGTCTTCTTCGTTGATTGTAACAGATGCTTCAGGTTCTGTTTTTCCTTCAATTTCTACAGTATCTTCGGCAACTTTGCCGATTTCAGTTAATTCAAGGAAAGGCGGTTCTGTGTCTTCTTCCATCACCTCAATGTCCAGCTGTTCAACGTTGGATCTGATATCGGTACCGGGAGGATCTTTGATGTAGACATTTTTTAAGTTAAACGTAAAGTTGCCCAATTCAAGGGCTTTAAAGACAAATGTAATGATTGTGCCATCTCCGTCAACTCCGTCGGATTTTCCGGTGCGAGTGATACCAAAGATGATGACGCCTTCTTCTTTGCGATCTTTGTAGGTAGTGAGGGTGCTGACGTCACCTTGTTCTAGGAAATCACCTTCTTCGACGCTGATCAATTCAAATTTATCTTTTTCATACAATGCATCAAATCCAATAGCCCAAACATCAGATGCTTCTTCAATGTTGTATTGAATAGCAAATTCTGTACCGATATAAAGCGATTCTGCTTCTGTTACTAGACGAATAGTTGGTCCGGAAGCAGCCAAGGCTGTAGATAATGATGAAAAGACAGAGAAACATAAAAACAAAGCCAATGTAGCTGATACTATTTTTCTCATTAAATCCTCCAGGGGAATGGAGATGAGCGGATTCGAACCGCTGACCTCCTCGGTGCAAGCGAGGCGTTCTCCCAGCTGAACTACACCCCCATTATAAAAAGCAATTATGGTGGGCCTCCCTGGATTCGAACCAGGGACCTCATCCTTATCAGGGATGCGCTCTAACCAACTGAGCTAGAGGCCCGAACATGTGCCCTTTTGAATATATGTAAAAAAATTTGAATTGCAAGTGAAAAGTGAACCGTCCTTCTAATTGTAGAAAAAACATGTATAAATATGATGTAGAAAATTTATTTTTGGATCGACGTCTATTTTGGGTGGTTTTAACTATGAAAACAAAAAATTGGTTATTCCTTATTCTCATTGTTTTGTTGTTGTTTTTTGTTTTTTTCGTTTGGCTTCATTTCCACAGTGAAGCAAACAAAGCCCAAGCAGTAAGTTTATACCAAAATCCTATTCTTCGAGTGCAGTTTGAATATCCATCTGAATGGACCCCTCAATCTTGCGGACTCATTCAAGGCTACCCAACACAGTACAAAGGCAAAGATGGTTTCTTTGTTGTGAACGCTCTTCCTCTCCAAGACTGTTTATCAGAATCGGTTCAATGCTTTTTAGCAGAAAACCAATTGTTGTTTGGGAAAAAACCAACCAAAGAAGAGTGCATTATTCATTCTCGCGTGGGTTACTTTATCTACCCACAAGAAGATTTAACCATCGGGGAAGACCATCCTATTTGTTATGTTACAGAGCTTTCTAATCCAGCCTATTACAATGGACAGACTTGCTCTGTTCTGACCATCTTTTCTACAGAAGATCATATCCATGAGCTTATTAACACACTAGAACCTTTTTACCCCTACTAGCTGTTTACCATGAGTAATTGGTTTCAGCTTAACAAATACAACTCAAAATACACCCCTCTTCTTTTTTTTACAATTGCAGTGATTCTGGTTTTTACCATTTCTTTGTTATGGGTTTCTCAAACAAGATTTGTGCCAAAAAAAGTATCCTATCAACTTGCAATGAATCATGATCGAATTCCCTTTTTAATTGAAGAGAAGGATCCATTGCATGAAACTAGATTGAAGTATTATCTTGGAGTTTGGGATCTTGGTTCCAACAGTTTATCTTCTGATCAGTCTGCAATAGGATTTGTTGAAGGAGATTGTATTCTTCACTGGCAAGGAAACCGAAGAATATTTGTAGCATCCAAAAATCCAAGCGGAAAAATATATGTCGAAACTACTAATCCTTATTTTGAGTTTGTTGAATTTCAAGCCAACGACCCCAATATTGCACAGGTTCTGGATGATTCTGCATCCGATTTGTACTATGTGCTCGACCGAGCTAGTTTTTCTGAAGAGTATATGATCGAGACGTGGGTTCGTGAGAAGAAAATTTCCACCAATTCTGTTCTCTTTAACTGTCACGGTGAAGAGGTAGTAGATTTTATTCCCCTTGATTTTGTTTGGAAGAACGAAAAACCTTACCTGATTGGAGAAGGGTATTGCGAAGGAATTCCTTGTATTTTTACGGGTACTTTTCAGGATAATCAGTTTCTTCTACAAAAGAGTACTGACAGTATATTAGACTGGGACCGACAATCTCGAAGTGGATCTCGAGTTCTTTTTTACCATGATGCACTTCTTCTTTGCCAAAAAAATCCTGACAGTGTCCAATCGTATGACATCTTTTCTCCTAAACGAAATAGTTTTGAGACCATTAACAATTACATTGATATGTTCCGCAACTATATCTTTGGTACTGCCGATAGAGAAAGCTCTCTGATTCGTCGGGGCATCTATTTAAACCCTCCTCAACCTGTTTTACCAGTTGTAGGATCTTATCAGGATTATTTGGTTACAAAATGGAAACCCGATGTTCAGAGAATAGAAGAAGGGAATGCAATACCTTTTTCCGTTGTACAAATCCAAGCTTTAAAAGACAACCAATTGGTTAACAGAATCGACCAAGTCGGAACCTTGATTAATGTCTATTCAGCATTTTCGACAAGTGAATTCCATTCTGAGGAATCAAACTTATACTTAGAACGGTGGATTTTACCCAACCAATAGCACTTGGTAGGAAACCATAGCAAATGTATTTTGTAAATATGTATTTTTTTTCAATTTCATACTATATTGTTTGTGTGATTTTTCACGCTCAACATTGGTTGAAAAATTAGTTATGTTCGGAGGTTTTAATGAAGAGAATACTAGTTACTGGAGCCCTAGGTCAGATTGGGACAGAGCTTTCTTTGGAGCTGCGCAACATATATGGAACAGACTCTGTTGTCGTCTCATATATTCGTAAGCACGAGAATGAAATCCTTGCTGAAGGACCTCATGAAAGTATAGACACCACGGATGCCAATCGGTTAAAAGAGGTAGTAAAAAAATACAATATCTCTCAAATCTACCATATGGCTTCTATTTTGTCTGCAAAAGGCGAAAGCAATCCTCAATTAGCATGGGATGTAAATATGAACGGTCTATACCATGTTCTTGAGGTATCTCGTGAAATGAACTGTTCGGTGTTTGTACCTAGTTCGATAGCTGCTTTTGGTCCCACTTCTCCCAAAGATAACACCCCACAAGACACAATCCAAAGACCTACTTCAATGTATGGTGTTACTAAGGTTGCTGGAGAATTATTGTGTGACTATTACTATTTGAAGTATGGGCTGGATACACGAGGTCTTCGTTATCCTGGTATCATTTCCTGGAAGACCTTACCTGGCGGGGGGACAACCGATTACGCCGTAGATATCTATTACCAAGCCATACAAAAGAAAGAATACACCTGCTTTTTAAAAGAAGATACTTCTTTGGATATGATGTATATGCCCGACGCAGTGAATGCCTCTATAAAACTGATGGAAGCTGATCCTTCCCGTTTGGTCCATCGTAATGCATTCAATGTAACTGCTATGTCTATGACTCCCGCTCAGTTGGCTGAAAATATTAAAAAGCATATTCCCGATTTTGTGATGAAGTATGATATTGATCCAATTCGACAAAGAATTGCAGATTCATGGCCAAATAGTCTTGATGACGAAGCTGCGCAAAAAGAATGGGATTGGAAACCCGAATTTACCATGGATATGATGACACAAGATATGCTTGAAAATCTTCGCAAAAAATTAGCATAGGAGGAATATATATGCCAATCAATAAAATCAATCAAACACTCGGCAATGAAATTGAAGAATTAAAAAAAGTCGGGACTTCGAAAAAACCGGAAATGGTTATTTATGACGTCCTGAAAGCTACAACCGATCGCGGACCAAGGTTCAAAGTGAAAGGGTTTGATCAAGAGTTTATTAAAATGAACTCTAATTCCTATCTTGGCCTCTCTCAGAGAGAAGACATGAAAAAAGTAGAAGAAGAGGCTACTGCTAAATATGGACTTGGTCCTGGAGCAGTACGATTTATTTCCGGCTCATACGACATTCACCTAGAACTAGAAAAAGGTCTAGCTGAATTCCATGGTATGGAAGCAGGGATGCTTTTCAGTTCTGCTTACATGACAACCCTGGGAGTAATGACCTCACTCGTTTCTCCTGAAACCATCATTATCAGTGATGAATTGAACCACAATTGTATTATCAATGCAATGAAAATGTCCAAACCTAAAGGAAAGCACATTTATAAGCATTTGGCCATGGAAGATCTGAAAAATTGTTTAGAAAAATCCAAAAATCAGTGCGATCGCGTGATTGTAGTAACTGACGGAATTTTCTCAATGAGAGGCGATCATGCTCCTTTAGATGAAATCTCGAATATTTGCGCACAATATGATTCCTTTTTCAAAGATGGTGTCATACTCATGGTGGATGATTCACACGGAGTTGGTGCTTTTGGTGAAAATGGTAAAGGAACTATTGAATACACCAATGCTAAAGGTGTTGATGTATTGGTCGGTACCCTTGGTAAGGCATTTGGCGTAAACGGTGGGTATACCGTAACAAGTAAAACTATCGTAGAGTATATGCATCAAAAAGCTCCCACCTATATTTATTCCAATCCAATTTCCCCAGGAGAAGCTGCAGCTGCACTAAAAGCTTTGAATATCTTGAAGAGTGACGAAGGAAAGAAAATTTTAGCTCATCTTCGCGAAATGACCAAGAAATTCAAACAAGGTATCGTCAATATTGGTTACGAAACTCTTCCTGGTGAACATCCAGTAGTCCCGTTAATGGTACGTGATACGAAAAAAACCTCTGAACTGGTTGCCTTTTTGGAGAAAAATGGAATTTTAGCGACAGGTTTAAATTATCCCGTGGTTCCAAAAGGTGACGAAGAAATCCGTTTCCAAATCTCAGGTGAGCATACTTCATCTGATATTGACAGAGTTTTGTCAGTGTTGGAAGAATACCGAAAGTTGAATGGTTAGCTGGAAAAAGGTTTTTCACTTTTTTTTAGCGAGTTTTCTCCTTACCGGGCTCTTCAGTTGTAGGAGCAATGAGCTTATTAGTGTTCCTGATTTGAGAGGGCTTACTATTGAAGAAGCAACATCCATTGTTGAAGAATCTGGATTGGTCTTGCGAGTCAAAGATGAAACCTATTCTTCTTCTGTACCGCGAGATGTTGTATTGGCTCAGGTCCCATATCCACTCACCGCTGTAAAATTTGGGCGATCTGTTTCTGTCAAGATTAGCAAAGGAAACCCTATAGTTATTTGCCCCGATTTTGTTGGTAAGACTTATGGAGAAGCTGTAGAGATTATTCGCAAAGAGAATCTTTATGTTGCAGCTATTCACGAAGTTAACACGATTCATGAAGAGATATCTTCAGACAATGAAGAAATGATGGAAGAAGTAGAAGCAGAAATGGAAACATTTCTGCTTCCGTCTTCTAGTGCTGTTTTAGGGCAAGTTTTATCCCAGCAACCACCTCCTGGAACTAAGATGGAACCCGGGCAGGGAATCGAACTTACGGTATATTTGCCAGATTTACCTGTTGTCCCTAATTTATTAGGAACCCATCTAGAAGATGCCAAATATATTATTACTCACAGTGGCTACACGATAGGAACAATTACGTTTCGACCAAATAACAGTTTTTCTCGTGGTGTTGTCTATATACAAGAGCCAATCCCAGGTTCACCCGCAGAAAATCAATCGTCGATCAATGTTGTTGTAAACGAAGAAACTACCATTAAAAAACCCTAGGATCTAATATGCTCATTGGTGCTTCGCTTCTATCCTTACCTCTTTTTTCTGCTCATAAAGTCATGGACTCTCTGCACAGCGGAGGCATAGATTATTGGCATATTGATGTTATGGACGGTAACTTTGTCCCCAACTTTGCCTTCAATCCTATGTGGCTTAAAATGATTCAAAAAGAGTACCCTTCTATTCCTTTTGATGTTCATTTCATGACTACACATACAGCTTTAATGAATGTCTCTCCTGTTTTTGCTTCCATGTCTCCTACATGGTTTTCAATTCATGTAGAATCAGAACCAAATGCTGACCAGTGGATTAGATTTTGCCAAAAACAAAGTATCAAGGCTGGTTTAGCAATATCTCCAGAAACTTCAATTTCTACCCTAGAACCCTATCTTTCAGCATTGGATTTTGTTTTGGTGATGAGTGTAAAACCAGGTTTTGGGGGGCAATCTTTCTTGCAAGACACATTCAACCGTATTGAAACACTACAAAATTTACGGGTTCGTCAATCCGCTTCTTTTTTTATCCAAGTAGATGGGGGAATTCAAGAGAAAGAAGCCATCCAATTGAAAAAAATGAATGTGGATATGATTGTCATTGGTAGTTATCTGGTGCACCATGCCAATCCATCCGACGTATTGCGACAAATTGTCGAATCTTCATGAAAATAGAGCGAATTCTTTGTTTTGGTGCTGCTCCGTCTAGAATAGAGTCAGAGTTTCCTTTGATTCACCCAGAAACTGATTTTGTTATTGCCTTGGACGGGGGATTGCATTGTTTATTATCTCATCAAATTACGCCTCAATTGTTTATCGGTGATTGCGATTCGCTTTCCTCTGATTTACAAAATTGGTTACATCAAACAAACATCCCAAAAATTCTGTATCCAACAGAAAAAGATGAATCTGACTATGAATTAGCATCACAGTTCATCATTTCTCATTTTTCTTTTCCCATTCCTATATTTTTGTTTCATATGTCAGGAGGGCGGACAGATCATTTTTTAATGAACCTTTCAGTATCAAAACAGTTGTCCATGAAGGGCTTTTATGTGGAATTCATCGATACGTTTGAAAAAATTATTATCTCTAATGGAACAAAACCTATTGAAATTTCCAGCCACTCGATTACAAATGTTTCTTTGTATCCCTTGACGGATGTTGTAGAAGGGATCACTACGCACAATTTAAAATATCCTCTAGTTGAAGAATCATTGTTACAAAATTCTAGTAGAGGCTTGAGTAATGTTCCAATTGGAGAAAAAATGATTATCATACATAAACGAGGCATTCTAGCAATTTTATTAATTTTTGGAGGAAAGAATGAAAATCTTTGTTGACACCGCTAATATTGAAGAAATTCGTAAAGCTTGTGAATGGGGTATTGTGGATGGCGTTACCACAAATCCAACATTGATGAGCAGAGAATCAGGAAAAAACTCCCAAGATATTGTACGATCTATTGTTGATCTAGTGCAAGGTCCTGTCAGTGTTGAAGTTGTTGGAAAAACAGCTGAAGAGATGACAAAAGAAGCTAGAAAATGGTTTTCTCTTAATCCTGATTTTATTGTGATCAAAATCCCTATGTGTGCAGAGGGCTTAAAGGCTATGAAGATTCTTTCAGAAGAAGGGATTCCTTGCAACTGTACATTGATTTTTTCGGTAAACCAAGCTCTGCTGGCTGCAAAAGTTGGTGCTGCATATGTTTCTCCTTTTGTTGGCAGAATTGATGATACAGGACATGATGGTATGCAACTGGTAGAAGACCTTGTAGAGTGCTTGGATTACTACGAATTTGACACCGAAATCATTGCTGCTAGTATCCGTCATCCATTGCATGTAACACAGGCCGCCATGGCTGGTGCACATATCGCAACAATTCCTTTTAATGTCATCGTAAAAATGATGCACCATCCTTTAACTGAAAAAGGAATCCAGAAATTCGACGAAGATTGGGAAAAGTTTATTAAATCCAGCAAATAATAGTACCATTTTGGGAATATTTATAATAGCTTAGTTTTCTTGTGTTGCTTAGTTGAGAGTTTCTCTCTTCTAGCAAGACGGAAAAGTACAAGGAGGATATTATAAATGTTTTCTATGGATAAAATGACTATTAAACTTCAACAAGCTCTTGTTGAAGCACAAAATAAAGCGGTTTCCCACTCAAATTCGCAAATTGAGCCAGAGCATCTATTGCTTGCAATGATCCAACAAAGCGATTCTTTAGTTCCTGCAATTCTCTCAAAACTGGGATTAGCTCTGGCTTCACTCTCTGCATCTTTGGAAAAAACAATACAGACCTTTCCAACCATCTCAAGCACATCTCAGGTATACATGTCAGACACTACGAGAATGGTCTTGGAACAAGCTCAAATCGAGAGTCAATCACTGCACGATGAATACAGTTCAACAGAACATGTTCTTTTAGCGATTTTAGATATTCCATCACTTCCGTTGTGTGAGTATTTTCGATCTCAAGGGATTGAAAAGTCTCATGTTATATCTGTATTGAAAGATCTGCGCGGCTCGCACCGAGTCACAGATCAAACTCCGGAGAATAAATACCAGTCTTTGCAAAAATATGGAAAAGACCTGACTGAATTGGCAAAAAACGGAAAATTAGATCCTGTGATTGGCAGAGATGAAGAAATTCGTCGTACCATTCAGGTACTATCTCGAAGAACGAAGAATAACCCTGTTCTGATTGGAGAACCTGGCGTTGGTAAAACTGCTATTGTAGAGGGATTGGCAAGTAGAATTGCCGATGGTGACGTTCCTGAAGGGCTAAAAAACAAAAAAGTAGTTTCTCTCGATCTGGGATTATTGGTTGCAGGAGCAAAGTACCGAGGAGAGTTTGAGGAGCGTCTAAAAGCTGTTCTAAAAGAAGTTGTTTCCTCCAATGGGCAAGTTATTCTTTTTATTGATGAAATCCACACTTTGGTTGGAGCAGGAAATGCAGAAGGCTCTATGGATGCAGCAAATTTGTTGAAACCATCGCTGGCAAGAGGAGAGCTTCGTGCTATCGGGGCAACCACACTGAATGAATATCGAAAAAAGATCGAAAAAGACTCTGCCCTTGAAAGACGTTTTCAACCAGTTTATGTAGGAGAACCAAGTGTCAAAGATACCATTGCTATCTTGCGAGGTTTAAAAGAACGATATGAGGTTCATCATGGAGTGAAAATAAGAGATTCTGCTATTATTGCTGCAGCAGAATTATCGGACCGATATATATCCGATCGTTTTTTGCCGGATAAAGCCATTGATCTTGTGGATGAAGCTGCATCTCGGCTACGAATGGAAATTGATAGCTCTCCAATTGAGCTGGATGAAATTGACCGAAAAATCAGACAATATGAAATTGAAAAAAAGGCATTGTCCAAAGATAAAGATCCTGAATCAAAAAGACGCATTGAAGCACTTGAAAAAGATCATCGGGAACTAAAAGAGAAAGCCGATGCACTCAGAGTACGCTGGGAGTCTGAAAAAGAAATTTTGAATCATATTCGTGAATGCAAGAGCGAGATTGATCGCATGAAAAATGAAGAAAAACAGGCAGAAATGAGAGGAGATTGGGATAAAGCAGCGGAACTGAAATACGGGAAAATTATTCAAAAAGAAGAAGAATTAAAGCAATACAGTCAAAAGTTAGACCAGATTCCTGACCATCAAAGAATGGTGGTTGAGCAAGTAGTAGATGATGACATTGCTGGAGTAGTATCCCATTGGACAGGAATTCCCGTATCGAAGCTTGTAGAAACTGAAACTGAGAAACTGATCAAAATGGAAACGCGTTTGCACGATAGAGTTGTCGGACAAGATGAAGCAATCAGTGCAGTAGCGAATGCTGTTCGCAGATCTAGAAGTGGGTTATCCGATCCAAATAAACCCATTGGTTCTTTTATGTTCCTGGGTCCCACTGGAGTTGGAAAGACTGAACTTGCAAAATCACTGGCAATGTTTCTTTTTGATGATGATCAAGCCATGGTACGAATTGACATGAGTGAGTATATGGAGAAGTATTCTGTATCCCGATTGATCGGGGCTCCTCCAGGCTATGTAGGATATGAAGAGGGTGGTCAACTGACTGAACTAGTGAGAAGACGTCCTTATAGTGTAGTTCTTCTGGATGAAATTGAAAAAGCTCATCCAGATGTTTTTAATACATTGCTACAGATTCTTGATGATGGAAGACTGACCGATGGCCAAGGTCGGACGGTGGATTTTCGCAATACTGTCATCATTATGACATCCAACGTCGGAAGTCAGTTTTTACAAGATGAGCACTTATCTCAAGATCAAATGCGGGACAACACGATGAAACTTCTACGCGATCAATTTCGACCTGAGTTTTTGAACAGGATTGACGAAATCATTCTTTTCCACCGTTTAGAAAGAGAACAGATCAAAGAGATTGTGAAAATTCAACTGGAAATCATTCAAAAAAGAGTTGCACACCAGCATATCCAAATACAGTTTTCTGATGCTGCAGTCCAAGAAATAGCAGATCTTGGCTACGATCCTGTATATGGAGCTAGACCACTTAAGAGAGTGATCCAAAATGAAATCACAAATCCCTTATCCAACAAGATCCTTACGCGTGAGATTGCTCCATTTGACACCATACTTGTTGATTACAACAAAAATATGTTTACCTTTACTAAGGTACAAAATCCTACTAGAAAGGAATCCATTCATGAAGAAGAAACTATATCGTAGCAGGAAAAATGCCATTTTCGGAGGAGTTATTGCAGGGATTGTAGACTACTTCGGATGGTCACTTGATATCTCTCTGGTGCGACTTTTGTTTGTTATCATCACGCTGCTTTCCAACGGTGTTTTGATCATTGCCTATTTTGTTGCATGGTTGATCATTCCCATACAACCATTTGGACGATTTTATGATGATGAACGTTATTACAGATAGGGCTGCATGAGAGTTTTATACCGATCAAGAACCGATAGAGTTTTTGCAGGAGTTTTGGGAGGAATTGCAGAATTTTTAAAGATTCCCTCTATTTTTATTCGAATTCTTATTGTTGCATGTGTTTTACTTGCTTATTATTTTGTCGGTTTTTTTGGATTTTTCGTTTTTTCTCTTCTATATACAATCGCTATTCTTTCTATACCCATTGATAAGGAGTTTTTTACAAGAAACGAAGACTCCGATGCAAAATCATTCTCAAGAGATGATGAGATTAAAGGCAAAGCCCGAGAAATTTCTTCAGACGATCCTTCTTAAATAGGAGAAAAAAAATGGCAATACTAGGCGTATCAATATGGAACTGGATATTTATACTGTGGATTTTAACTTTTTTTATCACAGAAATCATACGGATTTTCACCAATACTTTTCCAGAGGGAGTATTTTGGGGAGTTTTCTTAATTTTCTGTGGAACAATGCTCTTAATTCACTATCTTAGCTCTTTTGAAGTATACCTTGGGGCAAGCTTAGGTCAGATAAAAATCTTCGTTTTTATTGCAGTTCTTTTCATACTTTATGGGGTTCGTTTTTTGCTTAAAGGGCGAATTAGTGCCGTTATCAATGTGGCTTTGATTGGATTGTTTGGGATCTGGGTCCTACGAGGGATACCGTAAGACCCAAACCATTGTTCTTTATTCTATCATGGACTCAACTGGGGTACACTGAATTTGAGTACCTCGACATAAACCGGACAATACGTTTTTCGGTCCAATTTCCAGTGCTTCTCTAACCCCTTTGGATGCCATCATATCAATGGAGTGAATCCATAAAACTGGATGAGATAGTTGCTGGATTAAATTGTACTTCAGCATTGAAGCAGCCTGATGGGGTTGAGCATCCACATTTTGCACAATTGGGATCGAAGCATCATGAAAAGTAAATTCTTGTAGAAAAGTTGAGAATTTTTCTTCAATAGGCTTCATGAGAGAAGAATGGAATGGAGCAGAAACTTTTAAGGGAATACACATGCGTGCTCCCATTTCTTTTGCAAGAGAAGGTGCTTGTTCCATTGCTTCAGAAGATCCAGAAATGACAATTTGATTCTTTGCATTTATATTCACTGCTTCTGCTACACCAAATTTCTGCAATTGTTTGCATAGCATGTGTACTTGTCCAATGGAAAGCCCTATAACCGCACACATTCCACCAGGAGTATCGGTAGTAACCTCGTACATGATTCTTCCTCGATAGATGGTAATGGATAATCCCTCTTCAAAAGAAACTACACCACCAGCATATAGAGCTGATATTTCACCCAAACTGTGTCCTGCTAAAAAAGAAGGAGGAGAATTGTTTTCTCTTATCCAGTGAAGATAACATGCGCTGAGAGTATAAAGAATTGGTTGGGTGTATTGGGTACGTTGAATTTCTTCTTCTGTAAAAGAATCAAGCGATTTCCCAATTTCTTTTTGGAAGGTTTCTAAAAATTTCTTTGTCGAAGCAATTTTGGGTACTTTTTCCAACATTCCCATATACTGAGAACCCTGACCAGGGAAAAGGTAACATACATGATTCATATGGCCTCCTTATGCCAATATACTGCTATTAATTTTCAAGTGAAATTGATAGCCTAATTTGGCAGCTGCTTTTTTAGATAAAAGCATGCGGCTTAAAAAAATCTCAAAATAATCCATCATCGGAGAGAGGGAAGTGTCAATTTCCAAATTGAGCCAAATCTCTTTGTTTCCATTGATGACTACTAATGAGGAGCTTTGCACGGCGAAGTTGACTCGATCATGAATATCAAATTTGCTGCGGTTTTTTTCTCGAACACGGCTTTGTCGGACATCGGATTTATCGGCGATAATCAATACGGCAGATATATTGTCTGTTATCTCACTGTTGGATTCATCATGATTTGCTATTGCAGTCATGATCTTGCTGATGTGTGTAACATCTACGTGCAGTTCTCGTAAAAGCTGAAATGCCATAATGGAACCAGCAACAGAGTGACTGTGCCTACCTGTCAGATTTCCAATATCGTGCATATAGGCGGAAATCCCAACAAGTTCTTTTTCTTCATCGGTGAAAGACAATTTATCTGCCAACATAAGAGCTCTTCTGGTAACCATTTCAATGTGGTTCATACCGTGATCGGTAAAACCCAATGCACCAAGATATTCATCGGCTTTCTGGATAAGTTCTTGAATATCTTTCACTGCTTGTACTTGCTTTAATGTAATCATGTCTTATCCCTTCTCTTGCTGTCGGAGTTTTTCTCCTTCTTCATAGGAGCTTAAAAACGAAGACATAAATTGTTGGTAAGTATTATTACGGATAGCCTTTTTGGCATCTTCTATCATTTGGTGTAAAAAGTGCAAATTATGTATACTGCCCAAAGTGGATGCAAGAATTTCATCTGATTTATACAGGTGTCGAAGATATGCTCTGGAATAATTTTTACATGTGTAGCACTGGCAGGTTTCTTCTACAGGCTGAAAATCTTTTTCAAAACGTTTATTGGTTAGGGTAATTCGTCCCCCACGCGTAAACAAAGTTCGATTTCGTGCAATTCGAGTGGGAAGAACGCAGTCAAACATATCTACGCCCATGCCGATGGCAGTAAGGATTCGATAAGGATCTCCCACTCCCATCAGATAAACAGGACTGTTGCTCAGCTGTGGTGCAAGGTGTTCTGTGATTTCTTCAAAGATTTCTCGGGGTTCTCCAACGCTTAAAGATCCTATAGAATACCCGGGAAAACCAATTTCTTTCAATTGCTCCATGCACTCTTGGCGACTTTGTACTTGAAAACCTCCCTGCACAATTCCAAACAAAATCTGATTTTCATTTTCTTTTGCTGCTTCTTTGGCCATTTTTGCCCACCGAACTGTTGTTTTACTTGATTGTTCAACTTCTTTCTGTGGTGTGCCAAACTTGGTACATATATCTAAGGGCATCATGATATCGGACCCTAAATTTTTCTGGATGGCGATGGTTTTTTCAGGAGTAAAAAAATGAGTGGAACCATCTCGAAAGGATTTAAACTCTACTCCATTGGGATGAATTTTACTCATTTGGGATAACGAGAAAATTTGAAATCCTCCTGAATCAGTAAGGATTATACGATCCCAATTCATAAAAGAATGTAATCCGCCAGCCTCATGAACAATAGAATCTCCGGGTTGTAAATAGAGATGATAAGTGTTGGAGAGAATGATAGGAATTCCTATATCGTAAAGCTGATCTACGGTACAAGCTTTGACCGTAGCACAGGTTCCTACAGGCATAAAAACAGGGGTTTCTAAAACACCATGATGAGTTTCAAATGTTGTGATTCTGGCATTTGTAGAGGCATCGGTGTGCAATATTGAAAAATGAATCTGCTCTTTCATGGAAATCTATTCAAGGGATCGAATAAGATTGTCGGATACGTATGCAAATCCTTTTTTCCAAAAATCAGCCGAATCCAACTGAATACCTAGGGGAGCTAAAAGTTCTTTAGGAGATTGTTTGCCACCACTTTGCAAAAGATTTTTGTACATTGGAACAAAAGAAGAACCTTCTTCTTTATATTTCTGATAAAGGGCGATTACAAGTAAATTAGCAAAATTGTAGGCATACACATAAAAGGGTACACTGAAAATGTGGGGTATGGATGCCCATTCCGCTTTATACTCGCTAGGTATTTCTACCGTGGAACCAAAAACCTGTTGTAGTTCTTTGTGGTAGATTTCGGACAACTCCTCAAAACTTGCACTACCATTCTCTTGGATAGCCTTATGAGAGGCTATTTCAAAACGACAGAACATATTCTGCCGAAACATGGTTGCAAACATATCTTCAATTTTAGACGCAATAAAGGAGTTTTTTTCTTCTGATGGAAGCAAAGGTAAAACTGAATCCATGACAATCATTTCACCAAACACGGAGGCTACTTCTGCCATAGTGAGGGGTGTGTGATAATTCCAGAAGTTCTGCTCAGAAGATAAAGTACCATGGATACCATGACCTAATTCGTGGGCAAGAGTCATAACATCTCGCATTGTACCGGTATAGTTTAGAAGAACAAATGGTTTTTTATTGGGAATTACATAAGAGCAAAAAGCTCCTCCGCGTTTGCCTTTTCGAATATCAGAATCAATTCGTTCATCTTCGAAAAAGGAAGCAGCAATAGCACCAATTTCTGGATCGAACTGGTGATATGCTTTCAGCACGATATCTTTTGCTTCATCAAAGGAAATTTTTGTATCAACGGGTTTAAGTGGAGCATAGATGTCGGCTAGGGTTAAAGGAATTCCTAATTTTCCACTTTTCCATTTATAATACTTTTGAAGGACATGTGTATGATCTGATGTAGTTTCTACAAGTGTGTCAACAATTGAATTATCAACTTCATTGTCTAGATTTCTCATATGTATGGGTTGGGTGAAATTACGAATTCGTGATTCGGTATCGTAGTGTTTAGCAATCGCATTGTAGGATTTCTCCAGTACGATTTTATCGTTTGCATATCGCTGGAAGAAAATTTTCATTGAATCACGTCGAACTGAGACATCAGAGTGTAATCGTAATGAACGTATCTGAGGTCCGGTCATGGTTTGTTCTTTTCCATCTAGTGTGATTTGAAACTCATAAGCATTTGTGACGGCGTCATACAAATTACCAAAAGCTTTACGAGAAGAATTGGAAAATGTGGATAGAAGACGCTCTTCATTTTCTTTCAAAATATGCTTTTTGGATTCAACAATAAGTTGTAAAACGTGCCGGTATTCTGTTAATTGTGGGTGATCCATAAGAGTCTGGAGTACTGCAGCATTGTGTTCTGACATCATGGGTTTCCAAAACGATAAAGCAGCATCAATCTCTGTGATGGCATCTAATGCTTTAGAGAAAATTCGCTGTGCTTTTTCATCCGATGTACAAGAAGCATAGGATAGATTGGCAAATTGGAAGGCAATATAGCCTTTGTCCAGTATTTTTTCTGTTTCTTCTAAAAATTGTCGAAAAGTAGAAGCTTCTAGATGAGGATTTTGCAGGAGAGGAGAATACTTCTGTTGAATATTTTTTGCACTCTGGACGGATTCTTGCAAGTCTTGCTGAAGTTTTTCATCGTCCAAAGAGGTGTAAAGTCTTGTTAAATTCCATTGTGGCATAATCATCACTTCCTGTAGTTTAGGTTTGGCTCTATTATACATAATTCCTACAGGGTGCGAAAAAAAAATCCCACCGGAAGAAAATTTCCGATGGGATTTGAAATCTTAATGTAATGGACTAATTAGGGCATGAAGGGGAAGAATAGAGGGATAAGGAGAACAAGAAGGATCACTACAATCAGTTGCAGGAGCCATCCTGATTTGACATAGTCCATGAAGGAATATCGTCCAGGTCCAAGAACTAAAGTATTGGGGGGAGTTGCAACAGGCGTTAAGAAGCAAGCAGAAGTTGCTAAGCCAACACCCATAAGGAGTGGCGCAGGACTACAACCCAATAATACTCCAACCTCCAGGGCAATTGGGGCAAACAATGCTGCTGTAGCAGTATTGGACATAAAATTTGTTACGATGACGCTTACAATAATGAGAGCGATTAACACAGCATAGTTGGGATTGATTCCCAAGCCTCCGGTGTGTTGAATGATTGCTTTGCCAATAAATTCGGCTGCACCTGAGTTAACCAGAGCAGGTTTCATAGATAGCATACCTGCAAAAAGGAAGATAGTTGTCCAATCAACTGCTTTAAATGCTTGTTTGACAGTGACAACTTTGGTTGCCAGAATGACAACTGCTCCAATTACGGAATATGCTACTAATGGAATGCTCCCGAAGAAGTCTGCAACAGATGGGAAGAATTTTTCCCATAGTGGGTCCATGATCATGAAGACAATCACCAAAACAAAAGTGGCAATGGCGATCGGGGCTTTTTTACGGTTGAATTGAACCGCTGGTTTTACTTCAGCATCAGCATCCAATTCGGCTTTTTGTTTGTTGGAGGTTTGTTGATCAATTTTTGCCAGTATTTTTTTACCAATGGTAACCATGAAGATGATACCAATGATGAAAATAAAGATGGAAACTTTTCCAAAATCGAAGAAGGCAAACGTTCCACCGCTACCCCCATAAGTGGATTGAACAATGCCATTGGGAGGTGTACCAATCAGAGTCATTGCTCCTCCAAGTGAGGTAGCAAAAGCCATTGGAATAAGAAGTTTTTTTACGGAGATGCCGCTATTTTTTGAAATAGCTAGCATGATGGGAAGCAAGCAAGCTGCAGTTCCGGTATTACTTAGGAATGCAGACATTAATCCTGCAACCAGCATGACATAAATGATTAACCGTGTTTCATTATTTTTTGCTACCCGAATAATGGAATGACCGATTTTATCGGCAACACCCACTTGAAATAACGAATCTCCAATAATGAACATAAAGAGAAAGAGCAGTACCCACTGATCAGAAAAGCCCGAAAAAGCTTCTTTAAAATTGGCAATCTGGAAGATTACGAGCAAAAACGGGACAAGCATTGAAGTGGCAACAAGAGGAATTGCTTCGGTTAGAAACAAAACTGCTGCAACTATAAGGATAGCAATCGCAATCCATATCTGAGTGGTGTTGGCAGCGGGGTTTGCCGCTTCTGCTGCATGGGCAATTGTAGGCATAAAAAACAGAAAGAATGTGCTCATCAATAGACGAAAAAATCGATTTTTCTTCATATTCTTACATTACCTCTTTTGCTTAGAATAAAACTTATTAAAATGTATTCACTCCTCTTTGTCAATTTTTTGAAGCATTTGACAAAAAAAGAAAAACTACTAAATTTGTATTCGCCATGAATTCATTTCATTGGAGGTTTAATCGGGCCCTTAGCTCAGTTGGTTAGAGCAGCTGGCTCATAACCAGCGGGTCGGAGGTTCGAGTCCTTCAGGGCCCATACCCAAAAATCGATGAATAAACTTTTAAATTTATACCACTTGCAGATGAAGTATGATCGTTTGAATGAGTTAAAAAGAGAAAATAAGCAAATCAAGCACAATTTTTCCAATGTAGAAGAAAGTACAAAACGTAAATTTGTACAGTGGAAAAAAGCACAAGAGTCTCTCCAAACTTTGCAATCTTTACTGAAAGAAAAAGAAAATTGTATGAAAGATTTGGAATACAAAGAGCAAGAGTATACCAAAGCGATGTTCTCAAGCGAAGCTTCTAAAAATCCGAAGCAATTGTCCGATTTACAAAAAAAAGTAACCATTTTGAAAGAAAATGTTTCTAACATCGAATCAGAGATGATTGAAGTCATGAACCAAATTGATGTTGAACAAAAGGATTTTTGCAATTTGAACACAGAGTTTCAACGGTTAAAAATGGATTTCCAAAAAGAAAAAGCTTTTACAAACGCTAGAACCCAAGAGATTGTATCGGAGATTTCTGCTCTTGAAAAAGACATCCTGCTATCACGCGAATCAATTCCAGAGGATTTGATCAATGAATTCGACAACTCTTTTTCCAGAGGACAACAGATGGCTGTTGTCTTTATTCAGGAGAATCATTGTTCTGGGTGCGGGACAACCTTATCGCAAAGACTGATTGATTCTATTCTCAAAAATCCCGATCAGATTTTTTATTGTGAGAGTTGCAACAGGATCATTGTGAGAAAGAATGATTAATGTCTTTACTGATGGTGCCAGTCGGAGCAATCCCGGACTGGCTAGCTGTGCATATATTATTCAAGAAAATGACACCGTTTTACACGAATATGGCAAATTCCTTGGTATACAGACGAACAATTTTGCGGAGTATACAGCTGTTTTATCAGCCTTAGAAAAATGTCAAAAAGAGAACTATGACAACATTACCCTTTTTAGTGATAGCCTCTTGGTTGTAAACCAGTGTAACCATATATGGAAAGTGAAAAGCCAAGATTTATTTCCAATCTACAAGAGTATCATGGACCTTTTGCGATCATTTCGCTGTGTGAAATTTGTTCACATTCCAAGAGAAAAAAATAAGCATGCTGATCGATTGTGTAACGAAATCATTGATCAAGTCTCAACCGAACTAAAATAAGCAACCTTTGGAGGTAAGCTATGTTTAACTTAGAATCCCTAACAAGAGAATATTTAGATTCATTACGAGCTCGCGAACTATATCAGATTGCTCGTGAAATCAAAGTCCTACGATATACTCGCTTTAAAAAGCAAGAACTAATTGATGCTATCATGGCATTAAAAGAGGGAAAACCTCTACCTGAAGAACCAGAAAAGAAGAAAACCAAACCTTCGAAGGCTTCCCTAAAAGAGAAAAATGCTATGGACTCTCCCAAAAAAGATACTCCAAAAGAGTCAAAAGAAACGCCTGTCAAAGAAGAAAAGAAAGAAACCAAAGAAGCTACTAAAGAAGCTACTAAAGAAGCTACCAAAAAGATCACTATAGAAGAACCTGCACCCAAAAAACAAATTCCCGCTGAAAAACCCTCCACAAATGATATAGAAATAGAAACAGAGGAACACACTTCTGAAACCAGCAGAGTGCATACTACTCACCATGAACCATCTTCTTATGCAAAGCAAGATCATCCTACTTCAAAACCTACTGCACGTGGTGTATTGGATGTTCACCCTGACGGATACGGATTTTTACGTTCCCCAAAATATATACCGGATACTTCAGACATTTATGTACATCCTTCTTTGATTAAAAAACTTGGTCTTCGACCAGGAGACTATATTGAAGGGCGGATGAGAAATCCCCGAAACGAAAAAGAAAAGTATAGTGCATTAACTACCATTGATTCTATCAACAAGGCACACCCTACTTCTATCATCAATCGTCAGCGATTCGAAGACCTTACCCCCATCTTCCCACTGGAAAGATTTCGGTTGTCTGCTTCTGTTGAAACAGCCAACATCACTAACCGTCTTATTGAACTGATTGCCCCCCTGGGAAAAGGACAGAGGGGATTGATTGTATCTCCACCGAAAGCAGGAAAAACTACCGTCATCAAGCGGATTGCCCAAGGAATCGCCAAGAATAATCCCGAAGCATATCTCATGATTTTGCTCATCGACGAACGTCCAGAAGAAGTTACAGATATGAAACGATCTGTCAAAGCAGACATTATCTCCTCTACCTTTGATCAACTACCAGAGAATCACATTCGAGTCGTTGAATTAGCGCTAAACAGAGCCAAACGTTTAGTAGAAATGAAAAAAGATGTTGTTATTCTTTTAGACGGAATTACCCGTTTGACAAGAGCATATAATCTTTCTTGCACGCCTTCAGGAAGAACTTTGACCGGTGGATTGGATACAGCTGCCATACACGGACCAAAAAAGTTTTTAGGAGCTGCACGTAATATAGATGGGGGAGGAAGTCTCACCATACTAGCTACAGCTTTAATTGAAACTGGTTCTAAAATGGACGAAATCATTTACGAAGAATTCAAAGGGACCGGTAACATGGAGCTTGTTTTGGAAAGAAAACTCTCGGAAAAAAGAGTATTTCCCGCTTTGGATATCTCTAGATCTTCAACCCGAAGAGAAGAGCTTCTATATGATGGTGATGAACTGCGTAGAATTTGGATGGTACGAAAATTTTTGTCCAACCTGGAAAATTCTGAAGCTTTAGAAAGATTAATCAAATGGATGAAAGAAAGTCCATCTAATGAAAAATTCTTAGAAAGTATTTCACTTCAACAACCCAAAACTACTAAAGCATGATAGAAAAATTAAAGCAGTTTGAAAAAGAGTATCAGGAAGTTTTAGTTTCTTTATCTGACCCAACTGTGCTGGAAGATCAAAAAAAAGTGGCCGAGTTGGGGAAGAAGGAAAGAGCACTTAAACCATATTCTGAGGCATATCATGAGTATCGGTCTCTTGAAAATGATATTGAAGAGTTTACTATTCTCATGAAAGAAGAGTCGGATGCAGGTGACAAAAAAGAACTGGAATTGGAACTAGAGGAACTGCTTCAGAAAAAGGAACAGTTACTCGTTTCCATAAAAGACCTTCTTGTACCAGAAGATC
Organism: Calditrichota bacterium; assembly: GCA_036725105.1. Classification (GTDB taxonomy): domain Bacteria; phylum Caldisericota; class Caldisericia; order UBA6126; family UBA6126; genus JAGLCW01. The sequence continues at coordinate 48,960 of DAIMET010000001.1, read as the reverse complement.
CCGATGATCAAAAGAATGTCATTATTGAAATCCGGGCTGCTGCCGGTGGAGACGAAGCAGCATTATTTGCTGCTGATCTCTATCGCATGTATTTCAACTATGCAGTTTCGAAAGGGTGCAAAGTGGATGTTATGTCCTCTAATGAAATTGGCATTGGAGGGTTTAAGGAAATTATCTTTGAAATTGCAGGTCACAATGCCCGTAAATATTTCAAATTTGAGTCTGGAGTTCACCGTGTACAGCGTGTTCCCACCACTGAATCGGGTGGTCGTATTCATACTTCCACGGTTACTGTGGCAGTGATGACAGAAGCGGAAGAAGCAGATATCGATATCAATCCAGATGATATCCGAATCGATGTGTTTAACGCTTCTGGACATGGGGGACAAAATGTTCAAAAAAATGAAACTGCGATTCGAATTACACATTTGCCTACGAACACTGTAGTTGTTTGCCAAGACGAACGGTCAAAACTCCAAAATAAACTTCGAGCCATGAAGATTCTTCATACACGTTTATTGGATGTTGAAAAACAAAGAATTCGAGACGAAGAGGCGCAAGCACGAAAATCTCAGGTGGGTTGGGGTAATCGAAATGAGAAAATTCGTACGTACAATTACCCACAAAACCGGGTGACGGATCACCGGATTGGGTACAGTTCTCACAATTTACCTCAGATTATGAACGGGGATATGGATGAATTTGTTGAAGCCTTACAGCTTGCCTGGAATAAAGATCAAACTTCAACATAATGCGTTGAATACCTTGAAATTACACGATGCATTACAGTCTGGATCTGCTGCTCTAAAGACTCAAGATGCCCGTTTGGAAGCTGAGATTTTGTTGATGAAGGCAACAAATAAAGATCGTTCAGAGCTTTATGCTAGCTTCGATGAACCGATTCTTGCAGAGCAGTACGTTACATTTACAGATTTTCTTCAACAAAGAGTAAAGGGCCGTCCTATATCATATATTACAGGAGAACGATGCTTCTATAATACTACTCTTTTTGTTGACGAAAGAGTTTTGATTCCTAGACCAGAAACTGAGATTCTTATCGAGAAAGCAATAGAATTCTTAACACCTCTCTCTCGAGTTGATGTTTTGGATATAGCTACTGGATCGGGCGCGATTGCAGTGGCAATAGGCATGAATTTTCCTCGTGCTACAATTGATGCAACAGATTTTTCTTCAAATGCATTGGACGTCGCTAAAATGAATCGAGACAGATATCATCTCAAAAACCGTATTCATCTGTTTCAAAGTGATCAATTTGATCAAGTGACAAAAAGCTATGATTTGATTGTTTCCAATCCACCCTATATTCCAACCCCAATACTACCATCTCTTTCCACGGATGTTCAAAAAGAACCTTTGATAGCACTGGATGGGGGAGAAGACGGAATGACATTTATTCGACGTTTTATACCCACATCTAGAAATCATCTGAAGAAGGGTGGGATGCTCGTATTCGAAATTTGTGACATCATTTCTGAGTCATGTTTTGATATCATGGAAGAATGTGGATTTCATGATTGTTTTTTAGTTAAAGATCTTGCTGGTTTTAACAGAGTTTGTGGAGGATACCATGATTAACACCCTGCATATCATTTTTTTAGCTATTGCATCCTATATCTATGGGAGTATTCCTTTTGGCTTCATCATTGCATATTTATTGCATAAAATTGATATTCGAGAAAAAGGTTCTGGAAATATTGGAGCAACCAATATTACTCGAGTTTTGGGTTTAAAATGGGGAATTCTTTCTTTTTTGCTTGATACATCCAAAGGAATTCTCCCCTTTTTGATTGCTATTTGGTTATTTCCGGGCATGGCATCTATGTATAGAGACATTTTACTGGTAGCTGTTTCTCTTAGTATTATTGGCCATGATTTTTCCTGTTTTCTGGGTTTTACTGGCGGGAAAGGTATGTCTACGCTGATTGGATTGGTTTTTGTGTATGATGTTAGTATAGCTCTTTTGATGGTTGTAGTTTGGATACTTGTCCTCATGATATGGGGATATGTCTCGCTAGCATCCATTGTTTCTGTTTTGTCAATGATTCTTTGGTTTGTTCTTTTCAAGCATGGTTTTTGGGGTATTCTTTTTGCAATCTTCTTTAGCGGTTTAACTCTTTGGCAACATCGGGAAAATATACAACGTCTTTTAGCAGGCAAAGAGAAAGTGATGCTGAAAAAGAATTTTCTGGGGAACTAAACTCAGTGATCCTCACAATCGAAAATCCTCCCCATCTTTCCTCTTTGGAGAAAGATTTTTGTAAATCTTGGCTTCAACAAGAAAAACCTATTGTTTTCCCCACAGATACCGTGATGGGTATTGGGGTTAATGGTCAATCTCAACAGGCTGTATACAATCTTTTTCGGATGAAAAATAGAGAGGAGATGAAGCCCCTAATACTATTTGTTTCATCTTTAGAAGAAGCAGAACAATATATTTCGGATCCAAAACTCCTCCAGCATCCACTGATTCAAAAAAATTGGCCCGGAGCTTTAACGGGGGTTTTTCCTGCTATTGGAGAAGGAGTGTATCTATCTCCAAGTTTGCCGCAAGAAACTATTGGAATCCGTATTCCAGATGATGAGATGCTACTTGATTTTCTTCCGTACCTTCCTTTTCCATTTGTCACTACTAGCGCAAATATCAGCAATCAAGTTCCTCTGGAAAATGCTCATCAGGCGCAAGCAGAGTTTGGTGAAAAAGCTCTCATTTTAGATCGTCCCAAAAAGGGAGACCAAAATAAGGCATCTGCTGTCATCTCCTTTTTATCCGATGGGAGCTATAAGGTGCTACGAGAAGGACAGTTTAAGAAGTAGGATCCGATTAGTCCTGAGATGAAGAAATATGAGACGTTTCCCACTTTCGTAGGTGAATATACATCCAAGGGAAATATATCCCTACCGTCAGGATTGTGATCAAGATTTCTTTTAACCATACCGGATAAAATTCTTTCCATGTACCCACAAAAGATAGTCTTTTTCCATCTACTACAAAACAACCAATATACCAGGTTAGAAAAAAGCAACGTGCATAAGGATATGCCAATCCAAGAGTTAACAAACACATGAGCAGGGAAGGTACAAAAATCCCCATCCATTCAACTACATCGCCATCGAAGTACGATGGACCACTTGATCCGCTTAAATTAACATATGGCATTTTTTATCCTAGCTAGGAAGAACTTTTCACTTGAAACATTTTAGTAATCACTTCTTCCAAAATTTGATCTTTGAATGCTTTTCGAAATAAATCATTCTTTAAGGGCATTGTATACCATTTTTGGAGAATTTTTTGAGGAGTTGTTTGATATTTGGATTGGATTTTTTCAATCATCTCTGGCAATGTGTAAATCTGAAAACGATTGAGTTTTATCTTCTTGGCAGCTTCTTCGCAGATAAATTCCAGGATTTCTTCGTAGGTTGCACTCCTGGGAGCATCAATAAGATCAGCCAAAACAGGAATAATCCCTTCTAGTATTTTTCTCGCATGCGAATACTCTTTGTGGACTCCAATTTTCATTGCCAGATCATTGACAACGGTTTCAGACATTTGCAGCAGTTGCTCAATGATATAAGGTTCGTTTCGATAAGGTTCAAAATAGTAGCATCTACCATATAGTGGACGAATAGCTTTTAGGGCATCGTAATAACCAAGCGTAATGTTTTTTTTACAGTTTTCTTTTGAGAAATCTAGAGTTCCTCCCAGATCAGAATCGGAATCAACAATGGTTAATTTAGCGTTTTTTACTGTAGTGGTTTTGTTCAATCCCAGACCATGAGTTCTGACGACAATAATATGATCAAAGCTTTTGTCTTGGAGTAAATCAACAGGAGTATTGTCATATACCCCACCGTCGATAAACTTTTTACCATCAATGACTTGCCTTTGAAAAATAGGGAAATTTGAACTTGCCATAAGATAATCAATGAGCTGTCCGGAGGGAATGTCTTTTTTAAAGACTTCATACGGTTTAAATTCGGAAATAGAAACGGTAACCAAACCAAAATCAATTGGACTGTTGCGAAGTTTTTCTTCGTCGATGATGGAATTAAGAAGAGATCGGATACGAGAGGTGTCTAAGCCATCTTCTTCAAGAGAACGGTGTAAAATCTTTCCAAAGTATCGAAAACTATCTATGCTGAACTCATTTTTTTTGAGTCGATCAATTTGTCTTTGGTCAATGTCTAGGATTTTTGACAAGGACATATCCGACCATAGGTCAATCATGATCTTCCAGTCTCCCTGTGCAATTAATGCACCATTAAGAGCTCCGATGGAAGTGCCAACGACAGCATCAGGAATTAAATCATTCTCTACCAGAGCCCTATATGCTCCTGCATGATAAGAACCTTTTGCTCCGCCACCTTCCAAAACAAGTCCGATCATTATTTTTTCCTTTTTGACTTCTTCTTGTTTGTGTTCTTGTATTTCTTGTACATTTCTTTGGGTTTTTGATCGCCCATTTTGGATTGGTTTTCAAGAGATTTTTTACGGTTTTTTATTCCTTTTACAATGAATAAAATTGCTGCTAAGATGGCTGTAATAGCAATCCACCAAAGGGCATATTTCTGCAGGCGATCTGCATCTGTTGTGGGAATATCCTTCATATTGCATGTAAAACTATATGGAAACTGTGTAATGGTCTGCATCTCCGTTAAAGAAAACGGATTACCAAGTTGGGTATTGATGGATAGGAGATGAATGGATTCCCAGGATGCATCGGGTTTGACAGCTTTATTTCGAAAAAGATTACTGATATCACCAGGTTCTTGTATATGGATAGACCAATATCGAATTGGTTTTTCACATGAAAAGTCTAAATTTGAAAATGAAATAACTTTTATACGATCATGAGAAAACGTACGAAAATAGATGCTTCTTTCGTTTAAATGGAATAAAACATTCCATTTTGTTTCGCCAGTTGCAGCATTTAGAAGCATATCAAAAGCACGGAGATACAAAGATCCTTCTTCATTTTGATTCCAATTTGCAATTAACGCAGCCATTTTAACAAAACGATCAAGTGGGGTTGTAGCTTCTTTTGCAATTTCCGGTGGAGATGAAAGTGTATCAATGCCTTTTTGATACGGTATTTCAGTTAAAACTGGCCAAAAAGCTTTGGTATTCACAGAGTTGTAAATAGTCGGTTTCCCTTTTTGAAATTCAATAACGATTGTTTGGTTAGAGGGGTCAGATATGAGATAATGCATGGGTCCAAAGTATGCAAAGGAGGGAATAATCAAAGGTTGATCAAGCAGTTCTTGTACGGATCCATATTGATCAAGGTGATATTGAATCCATTGCAAACCAAGGATAGAGTTTTGAAGTGAGGAAGTCTCTGAAGAGTCTTCTGATACCCGAACGATACAAAGCCCTTTTTCGTTCATCCCTGCATATGGAAAATCTTGTCCCCATTGATTAAATGTAACACTACCATAGCGTACAGTCCACTCAATTGACGGATCGTCCTGAAACCATATTGCTTTCTTTTGTAAGCCTTTCGGATTGATATAGATCAGACCATTATCTATCGTAGAATCAAATGTGAAACCTGTTACCTGATCGGTAGCATTGTGAACATGAATCGCTGTATCCGCCATTGCAGCAATAGGGGTGAGGAATAAAGACGCACAAAGGAGGGAAAGGAAAATTTTTTGTACTTTTTTCATTATTAACCTGTCTTTTTCTCTATGAGATCTTTCACATATGGTAACATTTTCTTAATGTCACCTACTAAGGAAAGATGGGAATGTTGGAATATTGGAGCATTCTCATCTTTGTTAACGGCAATAATATATTCGCTGGATTGCATGCCCACTAAATGTTGTACAGAACCGGAGATTCCTAGTGCAATGTATACTTTAGGAGCGATTGCTTTACCAGACATTCCTACCTGTACTTCATGTGGTAGCCAACCATTATCAACCAAAGGTCTGGAGCATCCGATGCCAGCGTGAATACTTCTTGCAAAATCACAAACAAGAGCGAGATTTTCTTTTGTGCCAATGCCTCTACCAATGCCAATAACAATATTTTGTTTTTCTAAATCAGGAAAAGAACTTTGTATAGAGGATCTTTCTACGATTTTTTCTGTGGGATTCGAAATGTGGTCGATCTTCTCAACTCGAATTGTGCACTCTCTAGCAGCATTTTCTGGTAAGGGGAAAACATGGGGCCTGATTGTTGCCATTTGTGGTCTGCGGATGGGACAAATAATGCTTGCCATTAAATTACCATCCCATGCGGGTCTGGTTTGGATTAAAAGACCATTTTCGGGATCCATTGACAATTCGGTGCAATCTGCAGTTAGGCCTGTTTGTAATTCGGTAGCAATGCGTGGGGCCAAATCTCTACCCATCTCTGTTGCTGGAAAAAGAAAAATGGATGGCATTTCTTTTTTACAAATGGGTACAATTGCATTTGTATAAAGAAGAGGATTATAGTTTTGAAAAGCTGGATGATGAAGTACTAAAATTTCATCTGCACCAGAAGATAAAAGTTCAGAATTATCCTGATTTGATGAATCTGAGCACAAGAAAACTCCCGTAATATGAGCAGAAGAATTCAACTCTCGGAGCTTCGCAATCATTTCATAGCTTGTGGAGTCAATTTCTCCCGTTGGTTTTTGTTCAATCATGACCCAGTATTGGTTGGTTACCGGAGCAATAACTTCATCGTCAAGAGATTTGACAATTGCTTTTTGAGGGCAAATGGATATACAGATCCCACAAAAATTACAGGCATCCTGAATGACTGCTTTTTTATCTTGGAGTTCGATAGCCTGAATAGGACATTTTTTAATACATAAAGTGCAGCCGTTACACTGCGAGGAAATGACTTTAATTTTCATTATTGTTGTACCTCGTGGATTGTTTTCATGATATGATTCATTGGAACATCCCCTTCGTCAAAATGAATGGTTTCGGTTGTTTTGGTAAGAATGGGTTGAAAAGTTTTAACAACTCGCGTTGGAGATCCTTCAATGCCAAGGTTTTGAATCGATATTTGAAGATCTGTGTTTTGAAGGATGGATGGTTCCCATTTTTCCTTTGCATATAAACCTCTTAAAGAGGGTAAACGAGGTATATTACAGTGAGCTTTAAATGCGATTAATGCAGGAGTAGGGTATTCAATCTTCTCGATATAATTTCGAAATTCTCGATGAATGAGACAGGTAGTTTGGTTTTCAATTGAAACGCTTGTTGCTCCTAATACTTGTGGAATGTTTAATCTGGAAGCAATGCCAGGACCAACCTGTCCTGTGTCTCCGTCAAGAGCTTGTTTACCGCATAAAATGAGAGTAAAATCACCAATTTTCTGTATTGTTTCTGTTAGTATCAAAGAAGTTGCTAAAGTATCTGAACCTGCATAAAGAAAATCGGACAATAAGGTCCCTTCATCAACTCCCATGGAAAAAGCTTCTTTCAGTACTTCTGTTGCCTGTTTTGGACCCATACTAATGGCATGTACAATCGTTGAAGGATACTTATCTTTAATCTGCAACGCTGCTTCTACAGCATTTTTATCCGCTGGATTCATTATTGAGGGAATTCCTCCGCGTTTCATACTAAATGTTTTTTGATCAATGGAAACCTTTACCTTGTTCTCTAGATCAGGAATCTGTTTCACTAAAACAAGTATTTTCATGTTTTGATACTCCTTACAATGTTTCAAATCTATTATAATGAAAGAAGAATTTGTCTAAAGGAGTAAATGTTGATAGTCATTCCATACCAAACGAAGATTTTTACTGAACCTTTCCCACTGGAGCTGCTTTTGCAAGATATGTTAGGCAATGATATTGAACAGGGAGATGTTATTATTGTTGCGTCAAAGGTAGTATCAATTTCTGAGGGTCGAGTAATCTCACTTTTTGACCTTACCGTTACAGAGGAAGCATGGGCTCTTTCTTCTGAATACCACATGAATCCTCATTTTTGTCAGGCGATACTACAAGAAGCAGATATTATTCTGGGGGGAGTTCCAGGCGTTATCACTGCTATGAAAAATGGTATCGTCACACCATTTTCCGGGGTAGATCAATCGAATGTTCCAAAAAATCATGCTGTACTCTGGCCAAAAAACCCAGCACTCACCGCCCAAAAAATCCATGATTTTATAAAGAACACTCACAACATTTCTGTTGGTGTTATTATCTCCGATTCACAAATAGCTCCTTTGCGAGTAGGAACTTATGGAGTTGCTATAGCTGTAGCTGGATTTGAAGGAATTATTGATCGACGAGGAGAAAAAGACTTGTTTGGGAAAACAATGCATGTAACTCGTTTAAATATTGCAGATAATCTAGCTTCTGCGGCAAACTTAGTAATGGGTGAAACAACTGAAAAAACTCCTGTTGCATTAATCAAGGGGTTGTCTTTACAGATTTCAGAGGCACATGCCACTGAGTTAACTAGAAAACTTTTGATGGATCCAGATGAATGTCTTATCTTTGGTTCCTTGTCTAGCTGGGGACCTGATAGTGACAATTCAAACCTACCAGGTTTCATGTAATTTATGAGGCGTTTTTTCGTACAAACTCTTCCTTTGGATGGTTCCTCTATGAAAATCACCGGAGAGGAGTTCCATCATCTTGTTCATGTTGTGCGTTTTTCCAAAGGAGAAGAAATTGAACTCATTGCTTCCAATGGATTTGCGAAAGGGTTTATTCAAGAGATTCACCGTGAAGAAGCTGTTGTGATTCTTCAGAAGGTATCTTCTCGTGATGGTATGGAGTACTCCATCCACCTTATACAAGGAATGCCAAAGATAAAAAAAATGGATGAAATTGTAGAAAAGGGGACTGAAATCGGAATCCATTTCTTTCACCCCGTTTTTATGACACGCTCTTTCTCTTCTTTATCTGCTTCTCAGTTGCAAGAAAAACAAAAGCGTTGGCAACGAATTGCAACTTCTGCAGTTAAACAGTCTAAAACACCTCATATTCCTATCATTTCGGAAGTAACTACATTTGCTTCTTTCTTTGATCACTTTTCTGTCTCTTCAAGGGATATGAAAATTGTCGCCTACGAAGCAGAGCGAACACAAAACCTATTTTCTATTTTGTCAAAAGGATTTCATGAAGATTCCAAGGAGAAACACATCTGGTTATGTGTCGGACCCGAAGGGGGTATTACTGATCAAGAAATCAGTATTCTTAAAGAGCATGGATTTTACGAAATAACTCTGGGCAATACAATTCTTCGAACCGAAACAGCAGGATATTTTTTAGCGGGTCTTGTGCAGTATGTTTTGGAGTTTTCTTCGTGAAGATTCTGTATGTGAAAACATTTGGATGTAAAGTAAATCAATACAATGCTGAAACTATCCTGCAATCCTTGTATCCATACTACAAAATTGTCGATCGAATTGATGATGCACACATTGTCATTATCAACGCTTGTGTTGTTACAGAAAAAGCTGAGAGAGAGTGTGTTTCACTTGTAAAGAAGGCACAAAAAAAACCACATCAAAAGATCTATATTACGGGTTGTATCGGACCCATCCTCCAAGAAATAGCGATTCATTATCACATTCCTACTGGTCAGTTTGACGAGATTGTGCGTCTTCTACAAAATGATCCAACTAACCTTAACCTTCCAGAGCAAGGAACTGTTCAGGTTTTACAACATTTTGGTGATAGAACTCGAGCTTTTGTCAAAATCCAATCTGGTTGCAACCAATACTGTTCATATTGCATTGTGCCCTATGTAAGGGGACCTGTGGTATCAAGAACCAAAAAAGAAATCATGGCTGAAATACGCTCTCTCGTTCAATCTGGATACAAAGAAATTGTGATCACGGGCACCCAGGTAGGTTTGTATCAGGATCCTACTGAACCTGAAACTGGGTTTTATGAGTTGCTGGAAGAAATTGGTAAACAATTCTCAAAAGACTTGTACCGGGTTCGTATTTCTTCAATAGGAGTGCGATTTGTTACAAGTCGATTTTGTGAAGTTGTAGCAAAATACCCCATCTTTTGTAATCATCTTCATATATCTTTGCAATCTGCCTCAAATGCAGTTTTGAAATCCATGAACCGCCCTTATACCATTGAAGAATATTCTGCTGTGATTGATATGCTGAGGAAAAATATCACAGGGTTTCTTGTATCTACCGATATGATTGTTGGATTTCCTGGAGAAACAGATCTCGATTTTGAAAATTCATTGAAGTGGGTTAGGAAAATTCAGTTTTCAAAAATTCATGTTTTTCCTTACTCAATCCGGAAGGGGACAGCAGCTGTGAATTTAAAAAATCATATTTCCGATGCATTAAAAAGAGAGAGAAGAAACCGTTTACTTGCAATCGAAAATACGATCCGGTATAATATTCACGAAAATTGTATCGGAGTTTCTGTTGAAATCCTTTTAGAGAGTAATACGACAGGTCTCACACGCAATTACATTCGAGTTCGATTGCAGGACCTTGAGTGTGTTTTTCATGTAGGTCAATTGTATCAAGTACAAGTGACACATGCCGATGTAAACTGTTTATATGCAAAGTTGAAAGGGTGATGATTTTTTAGATGGCTCAAGCACAGAGAAGAGACAATGAAAGTTTCGATTCTTTACTGAACCGATTTAAGCAAGATTGTGCTAGACAGGGGATTATATCTGATATCAAAAAACATCAGTATTTTTATCCCCCCAGTGTCATGCGTCGCAAACAGATCGCTTCTGCCAAGAAGCGTCGACGTAAGGTAAAGTAATTACTTCGCCGTGAACAGTATAATGGGCTCTGGTGACAGAGCCCTTCCCAATTTTCTAAAATTATTTGATCCGTTTCGCATCAGTATCATAGTACTTTCCTTTTTATGCATCTCTGCTTTACTTTTTTCCTATGATTTTCAGCATCGTACAACTTTTTCAATTGGCGATGTAGCACCAAGAGATTTATATGCAAAACGATCTGTTATGCCTTATTACAACCGTGTCAAAACGGACCAATTGCGTAATGATGCTGCAGCAGATGTAGAGATACGACTCACTCAAAACCATATGGTTTCTGAGGAAATGACTGATCAGATTCAGTACATATACCGGCAAATTCTAGATGAACGGAACAATCGATTAAAGAAAGATTCCGAAAAAATTGAAGAGATTGGAAATTTGCTTGGTTTAACGCAGGACGATCTCTCTATTGCAAAATACTTACTAACTACTGAAGCAGACACCCTTCAATATATCTTTGATGCAGCCACTGAAATCAATCTAGAACTTCTTGAAGCGGGGGTTCGCAAAGAGAACATTGCGAAAAAATACGAAACAATTGAACTCATTGCACTTTCCTATAATAAAGATGGCAGAGAAGAAACCATACAGGCGATCACCTATATTGCTCAAAAAGAGCTACGACCCAATTTAAGTGTTGATGAACAAGCCACAAATCTTGAGAAAGAAAAAGCCAAAGCTCGAATATCTCCTGTACAGGAGAATATACGCATTAACGAACTACTAGTTGAAAAAGGAGAAGTACTCAACCAGGAAGACATTGAGCGTTTAAAAGCAGCTGGATATTTTGGTGATGACGCGCAGTGGATGATTTGGCTTCATGCCTTGTTATATCCTTTCATTTTATTCTTTTTTCTGTTTTTATATCTGTTTATTTCACATAAAAATGAGTGGATCCAGAATTTAAAAAAATGTGTCCTTTTATTTTCTTCCATAACGCTATTGATTGCTATAGCTCGTTTTACCATCCCATTTCAAATATACCTTGCACCACTCTTTCTATTCTCTATTGTTATGACTGTGTTTTTCAATAAACCTTTTGGCTATTACAGTACCGCAATTCTCACGATGCTCTTCTTTCCCTTCTTTGGAATGGATATCATATGCACTTCTGTGTACTTGTTGTCTGCCTTGTTTACTATTCAGCTGTTTTCTGTTTTCCGAACTTATGCAGACTATATTCTGAAAAGTTTTTTAACGGGCTTGATGTTTGCAGTTCTTGCTTTTATCATATTTTCCATTTTTCCTGGTTATACCACAGTAGGTGGTATCTGGACTCCCGTTTTGCTTGTATTTGTGAATGGCTTTATTTCAGGCTTGTTTACACTGGGAATCATTTTATTTTTAGAAAGAACTTTTTCGTTTATCACTCCTCTTCGTTTGATTGAGTTGAGTGATTCAAATTCTCCCTTGCTGCGCTATTTGTTTGAAGTTGCACCCGGTAGTTACCAGCACTCGATCATGGTTGCTAATATTGCTTCACATGCAGCAAAACAAATTGGTGCGGATGATATGCTTGTTCGAGTGGGTGCCTACTACCATGATATCGGTAAAACCGTAGTTCCTTTTTATTTTACAGAGAACAGTAGTGGAAAAAATATTTTGGACGATTTAGATCCCTATCAATCTGTTGATGTGATTAAAGGACACGTTTTAAACGGCAAACAGTTAGCAGATAAGAATAGAATACCCCCTGGTGTTCAACGTTTCATTATTACTCATCATGGAACAACTCGCATCAGCTTCTTGTTCCAGGCTGCTCAAGCTTTAACCCCAGAACTAACAGATGATTCTCAATTTCGTTATCCTGGACCAAAACCTATTTCTAAAGAAGAAACCATACTTATGTTTGCTGATTCTGTAGAAGCTGCTGTTCGTTCGATGCAAGACAAAGACACACAGAAAATTCGCAATGCAGTAGAGGAAATCATGAATTTAAAAATCCAAGATGGTCAGTTGATTGAGTCTCAATTGACGTATGCAGAGTATTATGCAATTCAAGAATCCTTCATTTTTACCCTGGACTCTTTGTATCATTCAAGAATCACCTATCCGGTTGGAAAAATAGAAGAAAAAAAGGTTTTTAAAAAAAATTATTCCCACAAGAGAGGTCATGTATGACAAGTATTGAATACAGCGTTGATGACGCTGTACCGGACTTGCCAATAGAATGGATTAAAACTACAGTCGATACACTCATCACACATCCAATTTTTCAAACCTTCCCCGATCATTCGACCATTAGCGTTGCTTTCGTGCACAAGCCCTTGATGCAGGAGCTCAACCATACATATCGAGGCAAAAATCAACCTACAGATATCTTGTCATTTGTGTACAATGAGCAAATCCAAGATCAAATATTGCTAGGAGAGATCATTATTTGCACCGAGCAAGCAAAAGAAGATTCTGAGGAACTTTCTATTCCCCTTGAACAGGAATATCTTTGGCTGTTTTCCCATGGATTACTTCATTTGATGGGATATGATCATGAAACAGAACAAGAGTTGGTTACAATGAGAAATTTAGAAACTGAATGCTTAGAATATGTACAAGACAAGCTTACTGAGAGAGGAGAATACTAGATGGGATCTAGCGACTTAGTGTATATAGGTTCAATCATAGTGTTGGTTTTCATTTCTGCTTTGTTTTCTGGTTCTGAAATAGCACTATTAACAGTGAACCGACTAAAACTGAACAATCTTATTGAAGAAGGCTCTGAAAAAGCAAAGAAAATTCTTCATTTGGTGGAAAAACCCAACCGGTTGATTACCGGAATACTAATCGGAAACAATGTGGTCAACATATTGGCTACTTCATTAGCAACTAGCTTTGCAACCAAATTACTTCCCAATAATATTGCTGTTATCGTGAGTACGGTTGTTTTGACTTTGGTTATTGTTATTTTTGCCGAAATGTTTCCCAAGACGGTAAGTAATGCAAACTCTTTAAAAGTTAGCTTGCTTGTTTATTATCCTATCATCATTTCCCTTTTTCTGTTTAGTCCTCTGATTTGGTTATTTAGCCATTTAAACACACTACTGTTGAAACTATTCCGAGTAAAAGACTCTGAATGTCTATCCTTAGCAATGAACCACAATGAGTTGAAAACTGTCATTAATCTTTCTCAAAAAGAAGGACTAATTCATCAGAAAGAACAAGAAATGCTCAAGAGTGTTTTTGAGTTTAGCGACACACACGTAAGTGAAATCATGGTTCCACGAGTGGATATGGTTTGTTTGGATCTTGAAGATGGGATTGATGAGTTTTTACGACTTGTTCGCGAAACAGGAATTTCTCGAATTCCTGTATTTGAAGATAAACCTGACAATATTATTGGTGTTTTGTTCGTCAAAGATGTTGTTCGCTGGATTGCAAACCATCAAACCATACAAGATATCAAAATTAAAAGTATTCTCAGGCCCGTTGACTTTGTACCCGAATCCAAAATGATTGATCAGCTGTTCAATGAGATGAGATCAAAAAAATCTCATATTGTCATGGTTGTAGACGAGTATGGTGGCATATCAGGACTAGCCACACTTGAAGATATTTTGGAAGAAATAGTTGGTGAGATTCAAGATGAATTTGACTCCGAAGAAGAACTAAGTAAGCAGCTAAAAGATGGCACATATGAAATTTTGGGTGACTATCCCATCGATGATTTTAATGAAAATTTCCACACCACTATTCATGAAGAAGATATCGACACTATTTCCGGATTCATGCTATCTAAACTTGGCCATATACCAGAAATTGGGGAAAAGGTTATTGAGGATCATTTGGAATTAGAAGTGCGAGATATGGAAGATCGTAGAATTACCAAAGTGAGTGTAAAAACAACGAATCCTGATGCCCTCTGTGATAAAGAGACCAATGGAGATCAAAAGAATGAATAAATACTGTATTGGTAACTGGAAGCAAAATATGAGTCCATCTGATACAATGAAATATTGCGATGAGATGAAACAAGTATTGCAACAGAAATCTATTAAAGGATCTGTCCACTGTGTAATTGCTCCTTCCTATCTGTCCTTACCCTATACAGGAGAATTACCCTCCAATATTGAACGTGCAGCACAAAACTGTTCTCCTTTCTCCGGTGGATCTTACACCGGAGAAATCAGCGCTTCATGGCTTTTGGAAGTTGGTTGTAAGTACTGCATTGTAGGACATTCAGAACGAAGAAAGTATATGCATGAATCTGATCAAGGCGTGATGCAAAAATTTCTTCAATTAACAGAAAATACTATCACCCCTATCGTTTGCATTGGCGAAACTGATCCATCTCAAAGTGATGAGAATCGTTTGTCATATATTCTCTCACAGCTTTCTCTTTTCCCAAAAGATCAAGCATTTCTTATTGCGTATGAGCCTGTTTGGGCCATTGGAACAGGAGTTCTACCGTCTCCAGCCTGGATATCAACGGTATCCAAAGAAATCTCGAATCAATTTCCCCAATGCGAGATTCTCTACGGTGGAAGTGTGAATGAAACCAATATGAAAGACATTGATTCCATTCCTTCCATTCAAGGATTTCTTATTGGGGGTGCTTCACTGAAAGTAGATGTGTTTTGCACAATCCTGAAAGAAATGGAAGCAGCTATGAATGAAAGATAAGCAAACACCCACCGGTGTTTTGTACATTGTTCCTACCCCCATTGGAAATCTCAAAGACATCACCCTCCGAAGCTTAGAAATTCTTCAATCGGTCCAGTGGATTGCTTGCGAAGATACACGGAGAACCATCAAACTTTTGGCTGCTTTTCAGATTCAAGCTCATTTCATTTCTTACCATGAGCACACACTATACAAAAATAAAGAGTTGGTTGAAAAACTTCTTCAAGGCGATTCAATAGCGTTGGTTTCCGATGCAGGGATGCCTTTGATAGCAGATTCAGGACTAGAACTTATTGGTGATTGCAGGAAGGAAAATATTGAAATCATTGTTTTACCCGGACCAAGTGCCGTGATCACTTCGCTGGTATATTCTGGATTTCCCATCCAGAATTTTGTATATGTAAATTTCCTTCCGCGCAAGAAAGCAAGGTGTTTTGAATTGCTCCAGAAATGCAAAGATATCGGATATACAGCATGTGCATTTGAATCTCCACATAGATTGGTAAAATCTTTAGTATGGATGGATGAATTTGATCCTGCTATGCAAGTTTGTATTTGCAGAGAAATGACCAAGAAAAATGAAGAAATTGTAACCGGGACTCCTTCTTATCTAGCAAGTCTATGGAAAGAACGGGATGTTCTTGGCGAGGTTTCTATTGTATTTCACTTTCACTAGGAGGAGTATATGGCAGATAAGAAATTTTTTGTAACCACACCGATTTATTATATTAGCGGTAATCCCCATATTGGTCACCTTTATACCACTACCGCTGCTGATATTATGGCACGATATCATTCTCTACAAGGAAGTAAAGTCCTTTTTACTACTGGTAGTGATGAAAATTCTCAAAAAGTTGTGCAAGCTGCTGAAAAACAAGGAGTTTCAGTTACAGAGTATGTAAACAAAGAAGCTGAGAAATGGAAACAGTATTTTGCCCAATTTCATATCCAATATACTAGATTTATCCGAACAACTGACCAGGATCATCTTGATGTTGTGCAATCCTTTTTAATGCAACTGAAAGAAAAAGGATTCATTTACAAAGGCAACTACGAAGGTTGGTATTGTGTAGACTGTGAATCGTTTTGGACGGATAAAGAAGTAGAGGACGGGATTTGTCCTGATTGCCACCGTAGTATTCGACGAGTTTCAGAGGAGAATTATTTCTTTCGTTTGAGTGCATTTCAGGACCAACTAATCCAGTTTTACCACGATAACCCTACCGCAATTGAACCACTTTCTCGTTACAACGAAGTAATAAGTATGATTTCAGGAGGGTTACGAGATATTTCTATTTCTAGACATTCACAAGAATGGGGAATTCGTTTTCCCTTTGACTCAGAACATGTCTTGTGGGTTTGGTTTGATGCTTTGTTAAACTATATTACTGTATGTGGATATCGAGAAGATCCCACCTCTTTTTCCTATTGGTGGCCGGCAGATTGTCATTTAATGAGCAAAGACATCATTCGATTTCATTGCGTGATTTGGCCAGCGATGTTAATGGCATTGGACATCCAACCTGCAAAGAAAGTATATGTTCATGGCTGGTGGCTCACAGATGGTGAAAAAATGTCCAAGTCTAAGGGGAATATTGTAGATCCGACTAAAGTGATTGAGGAATTGTCCAATGTAGCAGGAATATCTAAATCTCTATCAGCAGATGTTCTTCGCTGGTTTATGTTTCGAGAAACTACATTTGGAGAAGATGCTGTGTTTTCTATGCAGCGACTGTTAGACCGTTATAACTATGATTTAGCCAACGATTTAGGAAATTTGATTCACCGTGTAAGTTCCATGGCAAAACAATATACACAAGGGAACGTTCCAGAGGGAACATTGATTGATGACGAGAAGTGTCAATTTCAGAATTTCATTGAGCAATATACTGCTTGCATGACAGAAAATCGATTTAAAGATGCCATTGAAACAACCTGGACTCTTCTTCGAAAATGTAACAAAATGATCGAAGAATATAAGCCATGGGAGTTGGCAAAAAAAGAAGACATACAACCCTTGTTCGATCTACTATATACGCTATTAGAAGGGATACGCTGCGCAGGTATTATGCTGATTCCATTTATGCCAGTTTTCTCTCAGCTTGTGCTGGATAGTTTTGTAGAACAAAAGGAAAACCAATTGAATTTGGGAATATTGCGAACTCATCAAGCTTTAGCTTTTCCCCCGGTATTTTTCCCTCGAGTTAAAAAAACAACCAAATCGGAAAAGAAAAATGAAGAAACTCCAAAAGAATCTCCCAAAGACGAAGTATATTGCACCATTGATGAGTTTAGCAAGTTTGACTTCCGTGTTGCCCAGATCATCGATGCACAGAAGCATCCAAATGCAGATAAGTTACTTGTTTTAAAAGTACAAGTTGGTGAACATCAAAAACAGATCGTAGCAGGGATCGCAAAATACTACGAACCACAAGATCTCATCGGAAAAAAAGTTGTGATTGTCAACAATCTCCAACCAGTGACATTGCGTGGGGAGAAGTCTGAAGGAATGGTTCTGTGTGCGTCTCATAAGGACCATCTTTCTATTGTTTCTCCTGAAAATGTCGATATGGTTTGTGGAGCTAGAGTGAAGTGATCGGATATATAGATTCACATGCTCACATACCAATATGTAAGGAATCTGAAGATCAGATTGTTCACGAAGCAATTGAAAATCATTTTCTCCATATCATGAATGTGGGGTATGACCCTGTATCCTCTACAGATTCATTGAAGCTGGCAAAAAAATATTCTTGGATAGATGCTGCATTTGGTATCCACCCTCATTATATTGGTCTTCACGAAAGCACGTTGTCTGTTTTTTTACAGAATCAATTGCAACATTCGGAGTATAAGGCCGTTGGTGAAATTGGCATGGATACTGTGAAGAGCAAGACCGATCTTTCTTTACAAAGGAAATGTTTTTCTGAACAAATTGCTTTTGCTTTGGAGCATCATTATCCAATCATTGTCCATAATCGAGAAGCCGACCAAGAAGTCTACGACGTTATCCAGCAATTTTCTGGTATTCAAGGAGTGATGCATTGTTATTCTTCTGATCGAAAAATGGCAGAAAAGTTTTTAAAACTTGGGTTTTATCTTTCTTTTTCTGGCAATATTACGTATAAAAGAAGTATAGAATTACGAGAAGTAGTAAAAATGGTTCCTGAAAACAAACTTCTTTTAGAGACGGACTGCCCATATTTGACCCCCATCCCCTATAGGGGAAAGGTGTTAAACAAACCGTTTTTTGTGATGGAAGTATACAAAGAAGCTGCTTTTTTGCGAGATGTTCAAATAGAGGAACTCAGCAAACAAATAATATGTAACTATCGAACACTTTTTCATGGAGGGATGTATGAGTGCTAGAATTGAGGATATTCTTTCTCACTTATCCTCAACATTGGAAGATTGCTCAGAAGATGCATCATGGAATGGCTTGCAAGTTGCAAACAAGGGCATTATTCACCAGATTATTGGTGCTGTTGATGCTAGCGAACAGCTTTTCTATGCTACAAAACCTACCGTTCCATCTTTGTATATTGTGCACCATGGAATGTTTTGGAAAGGGTTAAATCCATCGCTCCATCAAAGTCATTATCGGAAGATACAATTCCTTTTCCAGCATGATTGCGCTCTATATGCCTCGCACTTACCATTGGATATTCATCCACAAATTGGTAACAATCGCTATCTTTTGCAGAATCTTTCCATTGATGAAAATACTCTTGCACCACTTAGTTATTATAAAGGATATCCCATCGGATATTGCGCAGCACTACAAAAACAAGAAACCCCAGAAAACATCCAACACATGTATGAAAATTTATGTCGTGAACCATCCATGCTTTTTCCTTTTGGAGAAAAAATGATACAAAATGTTGCTGTATGTTCCGGAGATGGAACGAGTTTTATTGCAGATGCTTATCATAGTGGGGTGGACTTGTTTATTACAGGTGAGTTTTCACATACTATGTATATATTTGCGCAAGATCATCATATGAATGTTCTTTGTCTTACTCATTATGCCTCTGAAAAAGGAGGCGTACAAAATATATGTCAAAAACTTTACGAAAAATTTGATGTGCCTTTCACGATAATTGACTTTTCACCTGTTTTTTCATGATCATTTCAAGGGAGGACCGTTATGCTACGTAAATTTTATACAGGTATTCTAGCAATCTTTCTTATCGTAGCTTTTGGAGTATCTTTTCATTCTTACTGTTTCGCAGACGTTCCCAGATATCGATCAGATTCAACTTTTTCTGGTCAATCCCCGGAAACTTTAAAACCACCTCTGCGAACAGAATGGGTTGAGTTAATTGGTGCTACCAATTCCAGTCCAATTGTCATGGGAGACAAGTTGTTTATTGCGACTACATGGGGATTAGTATGTTATAACGCCAAATGGGGTACCATTGTTTGGCAGTATTGTACAAAGGATTTTCACAATTCAAGTCCATTCTATCACAATGAAACTATTTATGCGGGTCATACTAATGCTATGTATGCGGTGGAGGCACAAACAGGATATCAAAAATGGAAATTTGAAACTGAAGAAGGACAAATCAATTCCTCACCAATCATACACCAAAACCATGTATATTTTGCCTCTGGCAAAAAGCTGTTTTGTCTGAAAGCAGATACAGGAGAAAAAGTATGGGATATTTTATTTGGTCAACAAATTCGACTTCCCGTTGCTTTTGATGAGGAAAGATTCTTTGTTGCCGCAGAAGACCGCATTTACACATTCTCTATTCAAAATCATCGAAAACTTTGGGAATATGAACTTATCAACGATATTCTTTATGGTTTCTGTATTATTGGAGAACGATTGATATGTCCTGTCGATGATACCCTATTCTGTTTGGATACGAAAACAGGTAAGCAAATATGGAAGACTTTTTATCCAAACTATAATGCAATGAACCCCCCATCCTATTATGAAGATAATATTTATGTTGCATTTGATCAGTTTTTATTTTCCGTTGATGTCAAAACAGGAAATCTAAATTGGCAATTTGAAGCAGGATTCTTTATTGAATCAGCACCCATCATATCCAAAGACTACATATGGATTGGAGCAGACGATTTCATGATGTATTGTCTTGATCGAAAAACAGGGCATCGACTGTACTTTACCTCTGTAGGAAGTACTTCTAAATATCTAGTTTTGTCTGATAATCGAATTTTTTCTGTTTCTTCTTATGGAGAGCTGTTTTCTTTTGTACGCGACACGACAGAACGAAGAGGATTTGTAGTTTTTGAAATGTGGATTGGCAAAAAGTATGTTCGTGATAATGATCAGACTTATTCTATCGATGCACCTCCTTTTGTGGAAGATGGACGCACAATGGTGCCTATTCGCCCCATTGGAGATGCTCTTGGAGCTGAGATAACGTGGTACCCTGATGATAAAAGAATAGCATACAGCTTAAAAACACAATATATCCAAATGAAGGTGGGAGAAGTAACAGCATACATTAACGGGAAAGTTACAACAATGGATGTTCCCCCGATCATTCGAGACAGTAGAGCGTATGTTCCTCTTCGCTTTGTCGGAGAAAAGCTAGGTGCAAAAGTGGAATGGGAACCAAAAGAAAAGAAGATTACTCTTCGGTATCCTTAAGAAGAATACCAGGCTATTATTTTTCTAAACCTGCTTCAAAGACTCCGATTTCGTCTTGCACATGGAGTCTTCGCATAATATCACTCATTTTTCCAGAAGAGTTCTTGAGACCACCTAGAATTTCGATTGGGGTTTGAATAACTATTTGAGCGATTTTCAGAACTTCTTCGTGTAAAGATTCTGGTGGGAATATCTCATTAACAAAACCAATTTTTTTGCCTTCTTCGGCTGTTACAATGCGGCCGGTATAGAGTAGATCTCGGGTGTAACGAATACCGGTCATGTGGAGAAGCTGTGTAACTCCACCAAAAGCTGGTACAATAGAATTTTGAATACCTGGAAACCCAAAGCGAGCATTTGAAGATGCATATAGTAAATCTGCCATTAGTGAAAGCTCAAAACCAGCATCAAAAGCGTTTCCTTGAACTTCTGCAATTACAGGTTTTCGAATCTCTGAAAACTTATTAAAAACTTTCCATCCAAATTCACAAAAATCGGTTACAGTTTCATTATTTGAAGAAAATTCATCTTTTTGGATACCCGTTGAAAAGGTTTCACTTTCACCTTTAACAACGATTACTTTCACGTCTTTACTATGATGAAAAACTTTGAGTCCATTTTTCAGTTCTCGTAAAAACTTTGTTGATATCGCATTGCTTTCAGATTTGTTGTTTAAATTGATAATACCAACATTGTTTTCGATCGAGAACGATAGATTGTACCATTCTTCTCTCACATTGTCCCCCTTGAAAATGCTTTAAGCAGGCTTGTAATTGTTAAGTAATATGATAACATTTTTTTTTAGCTTGTAATAGAATTTTATGGAAAACGCAATATTTGTAAAACAAGATTTTTATCTTGATTGATATGTCTTAGAGAGGTAGTATTATGCAATTGTTGAATGATTTAACCAAAGAATATCTAAAAACTGATGTGGTTTCTTTTAACGTCGGAGATACGGTTAAAGTTTACCAACGAATCGTTGAAGGTGCCAAAGAGCGACTTCAAGTATTCCAAGGTATTGTGATAGGTAAAAAAGGCGGCGGTATTGGTGAGAGCTTTACTGTTCGCAAAATTTCCTATGGCGAAGGAGTCGAAAAAGTATTTCCTTTTCATTCTCCCTCCATTGCAAAAGTCGAAGTTGTAACGTATGGGAAGGTGCGAAGAGCAAAGCTGTACTATCTTCGTGAATCCAATAGCCGTATGAATAAAGTGAAACGTAAAAAAATGACAAAAAAGAATAAAGGTCCCATCAAAGAAGCCGTCTAATGAGCCTTTCTTCAACAGCAAAAAAAGAGATTATTGAGTGGATATGGACAATCGCTCTCGCTCTTTTAATTGCTTTTCTTGTTCGTCAGTTCTTGTTTCAACCATACCGAGTAGAAATGGGATCCATGATTCCAACTCTCCACGAAGGAGATTTGGTTATCGTAAACAAACTCTACTCTAATCCTGATAAACTTCATCGGGGTGATATTATTGTTTTTCACCCACCTAGTGACCATACCGTATCATACATTAAACGAGTAGTTGGATTACCAGGAGAATCGGTCGAAGTTCGAAACGGGATTGTAAAAGTGAATGACGAAGAACTTGACGAAACCTATATCTCTACAGCTACACCCAGTATTTTTGGACCTACTGTTTTAAAAGAAGATGAATTTTTCGTTATGGGTGATCACCGAAACAATAGTTTGGATAGTAGAGATTTTGGACCTATCCGAGAAAATGCGATTGAGGGAAGAGCAGTGTTGATCTTATGGCCACCTAAGGACTTTCGAGCTCTGGCTCATGTTGAATATTGATCAAACTGATTCAGACTTGTGGCATAACGAGTATATTCTTGCACAACAATACCCCGATTTTGCCATCATAGGGATTGATGAAGCAGGCAGGGGGTCTTTGGCCGGTCCGGTTGCAGCTTCTGCTGTCTGCTACTTAGGGTGCTGTACAAAACCAGCAGTCAAGGATTCAAAAAAACTCACACCAAAACAGCGTGAGTTTGCATATCATCAAATACACCAATCAGGTGCTTTGATTGCAACTAGCTTTATTTCACCCCGAATGATCGATAGAATGAATATTCTAAATGCTACGCAACTGGCTATGAAAAAATGTATCGATCAATTGTTAGATCGAGAGGAATTACGACAGCATTCAATTTTGTTTTTGATTGATGGAAATCAACCATTAACAAATGAATATCGGGGAATTCAACAGACTTGTATTAAGGGCGATTCCATGTATTCTTCTATTGCATCAGCTTCAATCATTGCAAAAGTTGAAAGAGACCGCTATATGGTTCAGATGGATGCAGTATTTCCATGTTACGGGTTCGCTATCCACAAAGGGTATGGAACGAAGAACCATTATCAAGCTTTGCAAATGCAAGGATGTTCAACATTTCACAGGAAAACTTTTTTAAAGGTAAAAAATGAAGGTAATTGAAAGATATAATTTTGTTAAAACGATGCTCTCCTCACTGCAAACGCAATTTTTCTTTTTGGTTTTTTGTTTTCTATTTAGTTTTTTTATGATTGCATTTGGCCTGCTGCCCCATACACAAAATGTCTATTTGATTATTGCGGGTTGCTTTATGATGGTCATTACCGGGTAT
The DNA here is from genome assembly GCA_036725105.1 of Calditrichota bacterium. Classification (GTDB taxonomy): domain Bacteria; phylum Caldisericota; class Caldisericia; order UBA6126; family UBA6126; genus JAGLCW01. The sequence continues at coordinate 25,345 of DAIMET010000001.1, read as the reverse complement.
TGGATTGATCAAAAAAACACTGAGATCAATATTTGGCGAGCTGGTTTACAGGGACAGGAAAATGTAGAAAATGTTCTCCAGCTGCTTTCCGACGAATGGGTGATGTTAAACAACTATGCGATTTCGCATAAACATTGTGACATTGACCATTTGATTGTTGGCCCAAAAGGAATCTTTGTCATAGAAACCAAGAATTATAACGGGAAAGTTGAATGCTCAGGAGATACTTGGACATACACAAAAACTGGTAAAAACGGTGGTATCTATCGAGGTCATATCAACAATCCCAGTAGACAACTCAAGAGAAATGTCTGGGAGTTACGTAAATATCTTGAAAAAAAACTTGGTGGGAAAGATAACTTTCCGTATTGGATTCAGGGAATTCTTGTTTTTACAAATATCCATGCAGAATTGGAAATGAAAGATGAAACAGTAGTCGTACTGAAAACCAAGCAACTCATTCCATTTTTGCAGCAGTTTCAGAATGAACCTTTGGGTCCAGCTGAAATTGAAAAGATTGTGAAAATCTTAAATCCATAGCAGGTCACTCTGAAACCTTCTACAAGAACAACTGGCAGTGCAGGAGAAAAGCTAGCCATGGTTTGGCTACAAAAAAAAGGGTTTACGATCATTGACCAGAACTATCATGGTCCATATGGAGAAATTGATATTGTAGCTCAGAAAAACGGAATCCTTCATTTTGTGGAAGTGAAAACCAGACTCAACGATATCTATGGGACTCCTTTGGAGTCAATAACACCTCAAAAAATACAGAGGCTCCGCAAAACTGTCTACCGATATTTAGAAGAAAAACACCCTATCGCTGTTGATTATCAAATTGATTTTATTGGTATACGTAAGGGACTCGATAATCGATTCTTCGTTTCTTATATTCCGCAAATTACCTGATCTAGCGATTCTTTTGCATGATATGAGCTACGCACTAATGGACCAGATTCAACATACTGAAAACCGATTTTTAAACCCATTTTTTTATAGTTTTCAAATTGTTGTGGGGAAATGTATTCTTTGAGAGGATAATGTTTCAAAGAAGGTTGCAAATACTGTCCTATGGTAAGAATATCACATCCAGCTGTAACTAAATCTTTCATTAGAATCTCGATTTCTTCCCGAGTTTCTCCCAAACCTACCATGAAACCTGATTTGGTAATGATTGAAGAGTGTTGCTTAGTGTAAGATAAAACCTCTAAAGAACGTTCATAATCTGCTTCCGGTCGGATATCAGGGTACAATCGTTGAATGGTTTCAATATTGTGATTCATAACATCTGGTTTTGTATCTATAACGGCATCCAACGATGTTTTATGGCCTAGAAAATCAGGGATTAAAACTTCAATTGTAGCATTGGATACTTTGCGAATATGATGAATTGTTTGTACAAAATGACTTGCTCCACCGTCCTCTAGATCATCTCTGGTAACAGAAGTAACAACAGCATGTTTCAATCCTAGTTTTTCCACAGCATTTGCAACATTTTCGGGTTCTTTCGGGTCGAGGGGTGGAGGATTCTTTTTTTTCAAAACTGCACAGAATGCACAATTTCGGGTACAGTATTGTCCCAGTATCATAAAAGTAGCGGTCCCTTTACTAAAACACTCATTTTGATTTGGACACTGAGCTTCTTTACAAACGGTATGTAAATGCTGGTTTGCTAAAAGCTTTTCTACAGAACTGTAGTGTTCTCCTCTGCGTTTCATTTTCAACCAAGAAGGTTTATGTTTGATCATTGACATCCTCCGGATATGATATACCAAATGTTTCCAAAACCTTTTGCAGGGGTTTCCATTCCATATCGATTGGATAACACTTCGACATTTCTTCTCCAATTTGTTGGATACACGTATCAATGGAATTTTGTTTTCCGGTTTCGATATTTAATGTGGTTACTCCTTTGTCAGAAATCCCACAAGGAGTTATCATACGAAAGTATTTCAAATCCGTACTGACATTAAACGCAAATCCGTGCATTGTAATGTATTTATGGACCGATAGGCCCATTGCAGTAATTTTGTTGTTATCGATCCAAACACCTGTATAGCCAGGAATTCTTTGAGCAGAAAGTTGATAAGAATCTTGCAACAGAGAGATAAAAACTTGTTCCAGATGAGTTACGAAATTTCGGATGCTTTTATCAAAGTGTTGTAGGTCAAAAAGCGGATATCCTACAATTTGACCGGGACCATGAAATGTAACATCTCCTCCTCTGCTAATAGGATAAATGGAAATACCCTGATCTTTGCATTGCTTTGAACCAATCAGTATATTGGAGGGATTCCCATTCTTACCAATTGTGATGACAGGGGGATGCTCAAGAAACAACATCACATCCTCCAGATCTTGTTTCATTTTGGCTTCAACTATTGTTTTTTGCCATTCCAAAGCAATATCGTAAGGAACTGTACCGCATGACGTAAACCAGCAGATTTTTTTCATAGTTACCAGAATATCAAATTTACTTTTTTTGAAAAGAACGATTGACAAAAAAAAATCTTCAACTAAAATAATTTTTAGATTTTTTTAGAAAGGCGGTAGTAGCATGATGAATATAACAAAAAATACGATGACAACTGCAATGAAGCTCTTCATTGAGAACATTGTCTCTTTTCATCCCCAACCCTTCTACCGCAAGGTTTCTATTTGATCTAATTTAACAAGACAAATATTAAAGCCGCGGTAGCACCGCGGCTTTTTTTTATGCTCTTGTGAAAGGAGGGTTGCCGATGAAAAACAGTCGGATACCCATTATGTAGTCTCTTTATCAATATTTCAGAGAAATTGCTCAGAAAGGAGGATCAAAGATGTTTAGAATGAGACGACTCAAAGAATTTAGCTGGAAATCGTGGATGAACCTGAATCTAGACTTAAGTTTCATTTACTCCATCTACATGTAGTAGTGATGAATATAGGAGAAAACACTATGACATATGCATTAGAAGCAAATTTGATCTGTAAGGACTTTCTGCGCAAAAACAAACCGCCTGTAAAGGCATTAAAAGATGTTAATTTGCGTATCCCCAAAAATACGGTGTATGGACTCTTGGGTCCTAACGGTTCAGGTAAATCGACCTTTATTCGAATTGCCTCCACCTTATTGATACAAGATTCTGGTGAACTGCGTATTTTGGGCAAAGATGTAAAAACTCACTCCAATGAAGTGAAATGGTTAATCAATCGAGTCTCGGTTGAAGCTAGCTTTTTTAGAAATCTATCAGCTTTTGAAAATTTATTGTTTTCTGCAGGACTCTATGGTGTGCCAAGAAAGCAAGCAATTGAAAGAATTGTGGAAATCTCGGATCGAGTTGGACTCGATCGAAAGAGGCTGAACGAGAGAATAAGAGATTATTCAAGAGGTATGCAGCAAAAAGTAGCAATCGCAAGAGCTCTTATTACACAACCTCCAGTACTCTTATTAGATGAGCCAACTACTGGTTTGGACCCAAGAGCCAAATTAGAAGTACAAGAATTGATCCGCGTTATGCGTGAGAATATGGATGTAACCATCGTTCTGACAACGCATGACATGGCTGAAGCTGAAAAATTATGTGATAAAGTAGCCATTATACATAACGGCAAAGTAGTTGTAGATGGATATCCTGAGTATTTAATGCAGCAGTTACCAGAGTCGAAAAAGAAGTCTACTTTTGAAGATGTATTTCTACATTTTACTGGAGTAGACTTTAGTGAAGCAGAAATGGAGGTTTCAGCATGAAGACACAATTTATGCATGAGGTTCGTGCTGGAATCTCTTTTGTGAACAGGAACTTTAATCTCACGAAGCGTTATTGGAAGTGGGAAGTAGTTTTTTTGATCTGGACAATTGCAAATGCTGTCAGTATTGGGTTTATTGGACAATGGGCAGGCAGTTTTTCTGGTGCGGATATCAATACTGATTACATTACGATGTACATGCTTCTGGGGTCTATTTTATGGGGGTATTTGTCAGTTGTCTTCGAAGTTGTTTCTGAGACTGTATCATGGGAACGATGGGAAGATACTATTGAATACACCTTTATGGCACCCGTGAAGAGAATCACCCATCTTCTGAGTGTTTGTGGGTACGCAGCATTGTACGCATTGCTGCGTACCATTTTCATTCTACTGGTCTTAACTTTGTTTTTTAATATTCAATTAACAGGAGCTAATTATGGAGCTGCTCTGCTATTCTTAGTCATTTCGAGTTTCTCGTTTATGGGACTAGGAATTTGTGCGGCTGTTTTGCCTTTGATTTCACCCGAAAAGGGAGCACAGATGGTTGGAATTTTCAGTTCCATACTGCTGATGTTTTCCGGCGTGTATTATGATATCAGCATATTACCTTCGTGGATGCAGTTTGTTGCAAAAGGTTCTCCTGCAACGTATGCACTGATAGGAATTCGTAATACAATTTTGGATGGAGCAACTTTTATGTCCCAAATGCACAATATTTGGCCATTGATTCTGATGAGCTTCATTTTCATTCCTGTTGGAGTGATGCTGTTTACAAAAGCCGAACAATGGGCAAAAAAGACCGGAAAATTAAAACGAAGTGGCTAGTAGATGTTTGTCGTCGTGCACACGATAAAAGTGTGCACGACGAATGATTTATTCTAACCGAAGATGAAAAGACAAAGAGGAAACATCATACGTTAAACTTGAACCAATAGAAATAAAGTCTGGCTTCAATTTTGCATAGGACTCAATATTGTCTTCCTGAATATTTCCGGAAATCTCAATAAGCGCTTTCCCTCGTAGGAAGTACATAGCTTCTTCAGCTTCTTGGACAGAATAATTATCAAGCATGATGATGTCTGGATTGAAACGTAAGGAAGCAAGTGCTTCTTTTAAATCTTTTGTCTCTACTTCAATTTTTAACATTGGGTTGCGATTCGTTTTTGTGACATGTTCAAGTGCGCTTTCAATTCCACCAAGAGCCTTGATATGATTGTTTTTTAGCATAATCATATCGGATAAACAATTGCGATGATTAAAACCACCCCCACATTGGACAGCATGTTTTACCATTGAGCGATACCCAGGAAGAATTTTTCGAGTATCCAACAAGGAAACATGATGGGGTTCGGTGTACTTGGTGAATTGTTTTGTTTTTGTAGTGATGCCGGAAAGGTATGCAATAAGATTTAAAACAATACGTTCTATTTGAAGGATGGCTTGCGTATGCCCTTCGATGTGGGCGATGATGTCTCCATTTTGAATAGGGTCACCATCTGAAAAATGACATTCTATTTTTATAGTTGGATCAAGATAGTGAAAGAAAGGTTGGAGTAAAAATTCTCCACAGAAGAACCCATCTTGTTGTGCTCGAATAAAACCTTTGGATATGTGGTCGGGCGAAATAAATGCAGTGGAAGGATCTCCATATGGTTGATCTTCTTCCAAGAAAGAAGCGATGGTTTGGTTGCGAAGAATTGGTTTCATAATATCTCCTCTTTGTAATTAATATTTTGAACAGATGGAGAATACGATTGGGGGGATTTTTGAAGTAAAAAGGAATGTGCATATGTAGGATTTTCATCTGGATAATCTGTTCGAAAATGTGCTCCTCGTGATTCTTTACGGAGTAAGGCACTTTGAGCAATCAAATACGACAACTGACAGGCTTCAAGAGCACTATTCTGTATGTCAGAATGCCAGTATAAATCAGCAAAGAAAGGTTCTAAAAGGGCAATATATTTTGTCAGATCTTCTTGGTTTCTCATAATACCCAACACGTCCCAATTCATCTGCCGAATTTCAGTTTGCGAAAAAGGAATTGGTGGAATATCCTTCAAAAGCTGACTCTTTATTTTCTTAAAGGAACAAACATGAGTCTGGTTGTTGACAGTTTCTGCTGTTCTTTTACCAAATACCAGAGAATCAATTAATGAATTGGATGCTAGCCGGTTGGCTCCATGGGTACCGTTACAACTGCATTCACCGATTGCATAGATTCCAGGAATGTTGGTTTTCCCGTGTAAGTCGACATAAATACCACCCATTGAATAATGAGCACCGGGAAAAACAGGTACGGGTTCTTGTGCGATATCAATGCCACGTAAAAGACAATTCTCGTATACTTCTGGAAACAAACGAAGGATTTTTTCTTTTCCTAAAGGTTTTAGATCTAAATAAAAATCCTGAGAGTGACATTGAAGAGATTCTCTCCACATAGATTGACTGACAATATCACGTGAAGCTAGCTCTGCATTTGGATGATACCGTTTCATAAATCTTTCGTGATGGGGATTGAGAAGAATTGCTCCTTCACCTCGTATAGCTTCTGACATTAACAATGCTTCAAAACCTTCTTTGATAAAAACAGTGGGATGAAACTGAACAAATTCCAGATCAGTAAGACCAATTCCTGCTCGATATGCTTTGGTAAGGACGTTACCAAAAAAACTATTGTCGCTAGTATTCCTCTTGTACATTCCCGAGTATCCCCCAGATGCGATAACGAGGGAATGACATTGGAGAATTTGGTTTGTTGAAGATCCTGACTGAATCACTATGCCTTGCAAGCAATTCTCTTCTACCAGGATATTCACTAATTCAGTGTGTTCTAAAAAATGAATATTGGGCATGGAGCGTACTTTTTCATACAGAAAATTGAAGATCGCCACGCCCATTCTATCTCCTTGAGAATGAAGAACTCTACGGTGACTGTGGCATCCTTCCAGACCCATATTGTAAGAACCAGAAGGTGAATCTTTGTCAAACATAAAACCATTTTTTTCGAGTTCATAGATTCGTTCAATTACTTCTTTGGTGAGTACTTCAACAGCTTTTTGGCTGTTTAAGAATCCTCCAGCTTTCATTGTATCTTTCAGGTGAGAAGAAGGTGAGTCTGGGGTATATAATGCGGCTGCCATTCCTCCCTTTGCTTTTCGTGTGTTACAATTTGTTACCAATTCTTTTGAAATGAGAAGAACTTTTTTTGTAGGAGCAATATGGAATGCCGTGTAAAGGCCTGAAATCCCAGTTCCTATAATGACAACATCGTAAAAAGGGAATGCTGGTGTATTCATTTTTCTGTGACATCCAACATATTCTGAATCGCTATTCGTGCTGCAGAAGCAATGTAAGGATCTAATTCAATTTGCAATGTATGGCACTGCAAAGAATCAAGAATTTTGGGCAATGTAATTTTCTTCATGTCCTTGCATTGGATGGATTTAGCAGCCAGAACGAATTGACGATCGGGATAGAGTTTTGATAGACGGTGAATCATACCATCATCTGTGGCAACAAGGTATGTCCTATGTTGTGTTTCACCAACATACTGAATCATTCCTCCTGTACCACCAACGTAAGTACTCATATCACGCACAGCTTTGTTTGCTTCAGGATGAGTAATGAGAGCTGCATCCGGGTATTGTTTCCATGTTTCTGAAATTTCTTCTGGATTTAACAAGAAATGAATCGGACAACTTCCAGGATGAAGAATGATTTTTTTTCTTGATTTTTCCTGTACCCACGAACCCAATCCTTTGTCTGGAACGAAAATGATAGTGTCTTGAGGGATGGAATCCACCACTTGCAAAGCATTTGCTGAAGTGCAACAGTAATCACTGTTTGCTTTGGTTTCAACAGAAGAATTGACATAGCATACTACAGCTGCATGTGGATGCTGTTCTTTTAGCATCTCGAGATCTTTTGCTTCAATCGATTCTGCTAAATCGCATAAAGCGTATTGTTCAGGAAGCAATATTGTTTTGCTAGGAGAAAGAAGTTTGGCAGTTTCTGCCATAAAAGAAACACCGCAAAAAACAATAACACAATGAGGTATTGTAGTAACAAGTTTGCTCAATTCCAGCGAATCACCTACAAAATCTGCTATATCCTGGATTTCTCCAGGCTGGTAATTGTGTGCAAGAATACATGCATTTTGCGATTCTTTCATTGCCAATATATGATTCACAATGTTTTCCAAAAGATACTCCTTACTGGATTTATGTAAAATGTAGTATATATCATTCAAATGTCAAAAAATGTTTTCCAGATGTAACGGATATTGTTACTTTGTTGTTTTTTTTCTGGAAATCAATTTCTTTTCCATCAAGAATTGCTTTCTTGATAGATATGGAATCAGGCACATAAAAATGTATTGTGCAGTTTTCTTGCTCGGTATGAAGTGAGTAGTGCAATGTAGTATTGTTATCATCGCTTTGTGATGAATAGTGCAAAATAGAGTCTATTTTCGATGGAGAGTAAAAAAGAGGTTGATTGTATATATTTAGGTAGCTAGCATCGGATACGAAATAGCAAACAGGAAAGGAAGATTCCTTTTGCATGCGAGAAAAACTAAATGTTCCGTTGGAAGAGATATTTTCACCCTTTGCCATGGAAGGTGGATTATTCAGAAGAAAAAGATCTTCTACCCAGGTTGAATTCTCTGAATCAACAGGTAATACTGAATACTCAATTCCTCGATGAGATGGATTTCGTTTCAATACAATGGGTGAATTTGCCTGTTCCGTTACAGATATTAAAGCTTCAATACAAGCAGACCGCTCCTTTTTCATGAATGCATAATAGGGTATTTGAATTTCAGATTCCCAATAGGAAGAAAACCATCCAGTTTCTTGATGGATAGAAGGTTCACCATTCGTCGTAATGTGAAGATATTGATCTGATTCGGTTGGAAGTTTTACATGGATACCGAACTTATCTTGATGATGTAAAAGACCGTTTGGATGATACAGTGATCGATAGGTATGTTGACTATCGGAGTGAAATGAATCTATCACTAGTGTATATCCAGGAGCGATAAATAAAGAATTCTCCGTTGATGTTTGCAGCGGAGGGATAAAAAAGATCATGCGATTGGCCATTGTATCTGGGTGACGAATATTCATGGGTAGATTCAGTTGTGCAAACGAAAACCATTTACTCCAGTAATATTTTTCGATTGTAGACTTGTCAATGGGCCCTACACCGCCGTTATACCAGGATTCAGGCCCAGAACCATCTACTGTAAACACATTATGGGCTTCGTGGGACACATAGTATGATCGATTTTTAGAAGACCATCCCTCTGGTCCATATCCGCTTTCCAAAAGAAGAGGGAGATCTCCTTTGCTTAAAAAAATATGTCCTGCATCATTTTGTTCGTGTAGTGAGAATCGTTGTTTCCCGGCACACAACAGATACATTTCCTCTGAAAGGTGTTGATAACGGAATACGATTTGTGAATCATCCAAAAAAACAGCGCTTTGTGGTTGAGGAAGCGCTGGGAGAATTTGAGTAGAAGGAATTGCTGATAAAAGAGAAAAAGGTATATACAGACTTTTTCTGATATTCCATGGCTCGTTGTCAAAAGGTTTTTGATTTTTGTAACAAACTGAAGCACCAAGAAATTCTTTCTGCTGCTCTGGGAAGAAAGGGATCAGAAAGCGAAAAGGAAAGACCACTCGTGTTTGCCATGAATCGTCAATAGAAGGCAAGTAACCGTCGGGTTTTTGAATACGTAAAGCCCAGTCAACCATCGATTTGAGTCTGGAAGAGAAGGGAAAATCTTGAAACAAATTGAGTCCTAATGTGTTTTTTACTCCATAAGCGAAATAGGTGAATATTTCTAAAAGATAAGTGTAGTAGTGAGTACCCTCATTCAGTACTCCATCCTCTGAAATCTGAAAACGAAAATAGTAGTCTAGTACTTGCAAGGAAAACTGCAAAAACTGATTTTGGTTCGTGGGGTTGTTCAGGTATAAAGAACTTAAACCCAACATACTAGCAGCTCTGGTCACATGGTTATTTCCTTTTCCATATGGATAATGCTGGATCCAATAAAGGCATGTTTCTTGCTCTATTTCACAAATTCGAAGAATATTTGATTGTACAAGAGGCTCTATGGATGCAGGCAGAGCATCCATAGTCCGCAATAACTCGATAGAAATAAGGTAGTGGATGGCATGTTCTTGTAGGAAAATATCATTCTGTGATTGTATTGCATCCCAATACGAAGGTTGAATTTCTTGAAACTGCGTTAAAATTTGAGAAAGATCTCCGTTATGAAAAAAGAATTGATCCATTACAAGATTTCGAAGATGTTCGGTAGTACCGGTTTTTGAAAGATTTGGACTTGCATAGGACAGAATTTCTGTGAATCGGGGATCTTGCTTTACTTTATCTTGGAGAAGCGGAAGATCATTTTTTTGAAATAAAACTCCGTTTTCAGAACGGATTGGTTCTGTAAGTTGGAAAAGGAATGGATCGATCAAAGGAGTTTTTTCTGCATGTAAAGATATACTATAAAACTGTATTTCTAAGGAACTGATATTCTGGTCAGCGGATGGATGTGTGCATATCGCAAGCGATTCAACCTTATTCCAATGAAACACAGAATCACCTCCGAATGCAGAAAAAAGATCGTGAATAGGAAATGATTTGATCGATGTTTCTTTTTTATCCACCTCAAAGTATGTGAATCTCATATGATTTGATTCATCCCTGACAAGGAGTGTGATCCAATTTTCTGTTGCCTGGTTTGCTGACAGTTTCATACTCAATGAATGAAAAGAAGACCAATCCCGAGGAACTGATTTTGTAATCATTGATGCATTTTTTTGACCAGGTTTCCACAATAAACTCTCTTGCTGCCATATCAGTCTACTGTTTTTTCCAAATCCTTGCCAATCATGAGGAGAAAGAGGGATAGGCACTTCTTGTTGTTGAGAGTAAGATGATGGAAAATGAATACCTACGAAC
>DAIMET010000001.1:0-14538 GCA_036725105.1 Calditrichota bacterium | reverse complement strand
TACGAACGATGCAATCAGAAAACAGATCAGAACAATGCGTTTCATGTGATAGTACGGATCCTTGCCCCACAAGAATGAATCTCTTTGACAAGACTATCGTGAATACGGGAATTGGAGCAGATGACAGAAGACGGTTGAAACTTTACAGGATGATTGTGGATATCTGTGATTCGTCCACCAGCTTCTTCAAGAATGATACGAGCTGCAGCGAAATCCCATAATTGTAGCATCTGTTCCCAATATCCATCAAGCATGCCACATCCTGTATAACAGATATCCAGTGAAGCCGACCCAAATCTTCGTACTGCCTGGGAGTTTTTGCAAAAATGTGCATACAAATCAAGATTTGTAAAGGCTGTGTGACGAATATCATAAGGAAAACCCGTAGACAAGAGTGATTGTAATAGATCATTCTGAGGGCTTACATGGACGGATATTTCGTTGAGCCATGCTCCTACACCGGTAAGACCAAAAAAGAATTGATTCATTTCTGGTGCATAAACCCATCCTGCAATTGGTTTTTGATCTTTATACAAAGCTACTGAAACAGCCCAAAAAGGTAGGTGATGCGCGAAATTGGTAGTTCCATCAATTGGATCAATGATCCAGGTATACGAGCTGGTAGTTCGATTGTCTTCACATTCTTCAGAAATAGTTGAGTGATCAGGAAATCTCTCTTGAATCTCATGGAGAAGAAATTTTTCTGTCTCGATGTCGATATTGGTGACAAGATCTATTTCACCCTTATTCTGAATGGACAACTGAGAGTGTTTAGCTTTTGCTTCTTTTCCTGCACTGGTCACAATAGAAAAACCAAATTGAATGATGGAGAAATAGGGATGGGAAGAAAAACTGGAAATTATTTTTTGAAAGCAAGCTGGAATATAAAAATCCATTAGCGAGTTACCTGCAAAGAGTAGGTTTTTGCATCCCACTGAATTTGGAACGAAAACACCGATGGCATCGAGCCCCCTGGGATAAAGGGCTCATTGTGAGAAATTTCAATGGGCTGGGGAAGAGTTTTTTTCACCCCATTTTGAATATATGTACTAGAACCCGTATAGAAAGTGTAGTAATTGGAGTTGTAGGTGATTTGCAAAATTCCACGCGTCAGATTTGGAAAATATTGCATCCCATAATATTTTGTAATAATCGACAGGGGAATCATGATTCGATTACTTTGAATATATGGGCTGGTAAAAACCGAAACAGGTTGTTTGTTAATAAAGATGACTGATCTATCCTTTTCAAAAACCGCATTTACCTTGCGGGAAGATGAAGTATGTTGCAGAGTATCCAAACGAACCAGGGCATGAGAAGAAACGTTGTAAAAAAAGGTTGATCCCGTGAAATTTGTACAAGAAACCCTTGGAAACGAGAAGGAATCAAGGGAATGGTAGATGAAATTTCGCAAAGGTTCACCGGAGGATGTTTTATCGATAATAAAATATTTCTCATTGGTCAAAAAAGAAATGGAAACCAAAGAACCTTGATTTTGTTGATCAAGATAGAAAATTTTGTTGCCATCCCCACTAATACAAAAAGGAAACTCTTTTTCCAGGGGCACAATATGAGTCAATCCACTTCCATCTGTTGCAATGTAGGTGAGAGTAGAAGAACCATTTACTATCATTTTGAAAAAAATCTTGGTTCCATACATATTTAGAATAAAAGGTCCCTGTTCTTCAGGTTTTGGATCAAATCTTCGGGACGATGTTAGTTGGTTTAAAAAACCTGTCTGTAAATCGAAAGAATACAATTCTCCTTTTAGTTCATATGGAGACTGATTCTCAAAAAGCTGTGCAAAAAAAACAATGCGGTTATGTGAAGAGAATCTGGGCATATGTGGACTGTGTACATGAGAGTTAAAAATAAAAGACTTTTTGGTTCTGGAAAACTCTTTTGGCCCTACTATAACTTTTTGGTTTGAACCATTTCGATTCATCATAAAAATGGCAGTTTGAATCCATGATTCTGACGAAGTAAAATAACCAATTTCTACTTGTGCTGTGATCAATTCACCAGAAGCATCGATATCAATATTGGGTACATTGTGCAAAGCGGGAGCAAAAACTGCCTGATTTGTTCCAGGTACAAGAATTCGAAGAGAAAAGATATCCAGTTTCTGGGTTAAAGAATCGAAAACAAAGATATAATCTGTTTTTTTGGTAGCTGTGGTTTCATTAGAATGAACACCCATACAAACATACCGCCCATCTCCAGATATTGATGGATATTGATCTTTTGCCGTTAGAGAAATCCATTGATCGCCTATCTTGTAAGAAGCAGGGGAAAAAACTTCGGTAAGGTTTGTGCCATCAGCATTGGCAACATGTATATAAGTATTACCAGACTGAAGTCCTGTGCTTCGAATAACAATTTTTTGGCCATTTTTGGAGGTTTCATGGTAAGAAATTTCGTTAGTAAAAGAGTAAAGGGGGTTTAACTGCGTTTCTACCTTCATCTCTTTCCAGTCCATGGTGAAATTCATTGCCAAGGAGGGGTTGGATAATGAAGGAGAGAATATACAACTTATGAGAAGTAAGAGTGATATAAAGAAACGAGTCAGCAATTTATTCATTCTCACATTTCCTCCTTAACGATTATGGTTGTTTCACCGACAGAAAAGACATCTTGTTGGCGAAGTTTACTTCGCTGGATGTTTTCCCCGTTTACTTTTGTACCAAGGCAACCTTGAAGGTCAACAAGGAAAAATCCTTGTTTTGTTTTTTGGATGTAGCAGTGTTCATACGATACCGAAAGATCGTTTAAACAGATCTGGCAATCTTTACTAGATCCTATCCAAACGGATGTGCTTATGGTTTCTTGACGCTTAGGAAGTGATGGTTCTTGGATCAACAAAACCAAACTTTTGTTTTTGTAATTCTCTTCTTGGATTTTTTTTCTTTTTTGTTGTTTTATTCTTCTTGATTTGCGAAGATACAAAGCGAATTTTAACAAAACCCCAAATAGGATGAAAAGAATGAATATGGCAAGTAACAAAAGAATCCAATACAAGATATTGTGAAGAGAGATGATGGGTTGTATCTTGATAGCGAATTGGGAAGAAGAATTTTGAATGTACAAACGAGAAGTAGAAAACATTTGCATCCAGGGAATAGTAATCTGAAATGAATGAATCGATTGCCTTGTTTCTAACAGAGTTTTTTCAATAGATAAAGCAGTCTGGGTTGCAGTAGTATCAATAAAATTCCCACCTGAGGACTTTAAAACAAATGCAGAACTCGAAGTACAAGCAGCATCATTTGTTTGAAAATAAAAAAGAGGAGCAAATGCAGAGGAATAAGTGGGAAACTCGCTACCATCACCAATGATTAGAATGGCAACATCTCGTGAAGTATGCATTTCTTTGGAATAAATAACATTGAGGAGAGAATTCAACTGGCCTATTTCATGAGATGGATCCAAAGGATGGGTACTCAGTTTGTCATCGGGAAATGGAATTTCGTGAATTTCTGATCCAAATGTAAATACTACAATATCGTTAAAAAATGAGGTATTTTTTCGAGCTTTTTCGATCTCCATTAAAATTACTTCTCGATGAGCTCTTTGACGAATATCTTCATACGAAGGAGTGTTTTGAATGAGTAGATAAAGTTTGGGTTGTGATTGGAAAGGGAGTTTTATGACTCGTTCTTTTTCATGAATACTTTGGTTTTCAAGATACACACTGCCAGATTCTAAGGAAGCATTGTGATAAAATCCTCGGATGGTGGGATACAAACTTCTATCAATATCAATAGCTGATTCCCCACCAGATACAGGCATAAATAAGCTCAACCAAAAGATGAAAAATAACAATATACGGAGCAATATTTTCTTCATTACCTATGATTCTATGATCTAAGCTCATCAGGTCAATATATTCACAAATATACCACAAATGATATAATGATTTGCAAAGTTTAATCACAAGATGAGGAAACATTATGCGTATAGAAAAGCATCCTATTTTGGAGTTTGGAGAAAAGAAAAAAGTCACTTTTTTTCTTGATGGAAAACGTGTAACCGGATATGAAGGGGAGCCCATTGCAGTAGCTTTGTTTGAACAAGGATTTAAGAATATCAGTGAAAGTTTGGTATACCATAGACCAAGAGGTATTTTTTGCTGCATTGGGAACTGTTCTTCTTGCCTAATGAAAGTGAATGGTGTTCCCAATGTAAGAACTTGTACCAAACAGCTTGAAGAAGGTATGATTGTCGAAACACAAAAGAGGGAATCATGAAACAAATCTGTGATGTATTAATTGTTGGAGCAGGTCCAGCTGGTCTTTGTGCCGCAAGCATATTTGCCAATACGGATGTGCAAGTTATTGTGCTAGAAAGAGACCCATTTCTTGGAGGTCAATTGTTAAAACAAACGCATATGTTTTTTGGTTCAAAAGAACAATACGCTGGAACACGAGGATTTGAGATTGGCACCCTGCTAAAAGAACCCATCCTACAGGCTAAAAATATCCGAATTTTTACTAATACTGTAGCCGCAGGATTCTACCCAGAAGATGGTTTTTTACTTGCCATTGAAAATGATCAAGAATTACACCGTATATATTTTAAAAAAATCTTACTAGCCACAGGTGCATCTGAGAAGGCTTTAAGCTTTGAAAACAATGATTTGCCAGGTATTTTTGGAGCAGGAGCTGTGCAAACACTTATGAACATGTATGGTGTTGCTCCAGGCAAAGAGGTTATCATGGTAGGATCAGGTAACATTGGCTTGATTGTGTCCTATCAGTTGATGCAAGCTGGTATTTCAGTGAAATGTATCGTAGAAGCAGCCCCGGTAATTGGTGGATATTTTGTACATGCTGCTAAAGTACGACGTTTACAAATCCCAATTTACACCCAAACGACTGTTCGTAAAGCTTTTGGAACTGAATCATTAGAAGGTGTTGAACTTATTTCTTTGGATGCACATTGGCAAGAAATAGCAGGATCGGAACGATATGAAACTTGTGATACTTTATGCTTGGCAGTGGGTCTTTCTCCATTGTCTGAGCTTTTGTCTCACTTTCAATGTGAAACACAATATGTACCTGAGTTAGGTGGAAGCGTTGCCCTGCGAAATCAAAGAATGCAATGCACTCACAAAGATGTATTTATTGCCGGCGATGTAGCTGGAATTGAAGAAGCTAGCTCTGCAATGCTTGAAGGTATGATCGCAGGAGTATCTATTGCCGAAGATCTCGGCATAGCAACACCATCTCACAAATCCATAAAAGAGGAGTCTACTCAATTTTTACAAGCAATGCGTTCTGGTCCTATTGGTGATAAAATACGAAGTGGACTTCGAAAGGTGGAGGATTCTCATGTATAAGAATACTGGATACTTATCTTCTCAAGAATACTCTTCTTGCATGCCGGATGAAGAAAGAATGAACTCTGGGGCTGTTGCCATTATTGAATGCCCTGAACATATTCCATGCAATCCATGTCAAGAAGCCTGTTCAAGGGGAGCTATACAACCATTTGAGAAGATAACAGATTTACCCGTGATTGATTTTGAGCGCTGTAACGGGTGTGGGAATTGCATAGCAGTTTGTCCTGGATTGGCTATTTATGTTCTGCAAAAAGAATATGAACCTGGTTTTTCCTTAATCAAAATTCCCTACGAAATGCTCCCGATTCCCCAGAAAGGGGATCGTTGTGATATATTATCCAGGGACGGATCTGTCATTGGACAGGGTTTGGTTGAACGTGTTCAAAAGTATTCGTTCAATCCAAAAGGAAGAGTCTTGTGGATCAAGATCCCTAAAGAATTGCATAGAGAAGCAAGAAATATACGGGTGGTGAATGAATGAATCTGAAAGATGATAACACCATTGTTTGCCGATGTGCTGATGTTACTGTGGGAGAAATCAAAGAAATAATCCGCAAAGGTTATACGACATTGGATGAAATCAAAAGACTAACAAGAGCAGGCATGGGACAATGCCAAGGCAAGACTTGCAGAAACCTGTTGTTACAAGTGATTGCCAACGAGTTACATGTACCAGTGACCGAAATTGAACTTTCCAGATTGCGCCCTCCTTCTGTAACAATTCCTCTTGAACTTCTTGCAAAGGAGGACGGAAATGAAGAATAAAGCATCTGTTGTAATTATTGGAGGAGGAGTAATAGGCGTTGCTACTGCATATGAATTAGCTCTTCGCGGTGTAAAAGATATTGTACTAGTAGAAAAAAATACCTTGTTTTCAGGAGCAACTGCCAGATGCGGCGCTGGAGTACGTCAGCAATGGGGTACAGAAATGAACCTCCGTCTATCCATTGGTTCTGTGAAGCGATACGAGACCCTTGCCGAAGAATTAGAGTATCCACACGGTATTGAATTTTCTCAAACAGGATATTTTATGCCCGTTTACTCAGAAAAGCAGCAACAACAGTTCGAAAAGAATATTATCCTGCAGCGGAAATTCGGACTAGATGTACAATACCTGCAGCCAAATGAATGCAGAAGTGTAGTTCCCATAGTATCTTTAGATGGATTAATGGGGGCGGCATACTACGATAAAGATGGTTATCTCAGTCCTTTCCATACTACTGCAGCATATGCTGGAGCAGCCATTCGAAAAGGAGTCACAATAGAGAAAAGAACAGAAGTTCTTGGATTTGTGATGGAAAATGAACGAATTGTCTGTGTGAAAACAAGCAAGGGGGATATCTTTTGTGATACTGTGGTAAATGCCGCTGGTGGATGGTCACAAGAGATTGCCAAGATGGCAGGCGTACATTTGCCTTTGATATCAGAACGTCACCAGATACTTGTAACAGAACCCATTGAACGATTATTCAGACCAATGGTTATGAGCTTTACACATGGTTTTTACACCCAGCAAGAACCCAACGGCCCCATTTTAATGGGAGTAGGAGATCCCAATGAACCGAAGGGAACAAACATGGATCATTCTTACCATTTCCTCCATACGGTAGCTTCTCTTGTTACATCTGTATTGCCAGCTGTTGGGAAAGCTAGAGTTGTAAGGCAATGGTCGGGATTGTATAACATTTCACCCGATAAAGCTCCCATTTTAGGTCTTCCAAATGAAGTCAACAATATGTTTCTTGCAGTTGGATTTTCAGGGCACGGTTTTATGGTAGCACCCATGGTTTCAGAAATCACTGCACAGATGATTACTGGAGAGGAATTGTCTATTCCAGAAGCACGATATAAATTAGATGTTGGCCGATATGATAGGGGTGAACTCATAGTGGAACCAAGCGTAGTTTAGTCGAATGATTGGTGTATTTGACTCAGGTGTAGGTGGACTCATTATCTACCAAAGAATTAAAGAGATGCTGCCACATGTAACGTTTCAGTATTTTTCAGATCATCTTCATTTTCCTTATGGCGGGAAGACTGATCAGGAAGTAATACGGTATTCTATGGAAATCTCTTCTTTTTTAGTGCAGCAAGGATGTAACATGATTGTCGTTGCTTGTAATACTGCTACAGTCACTGCAATACAACGCTTGCGAGAAGTGTTTTCTATTCCTTTTGTGGGTATTGTACCTGCTGTGAAACCTGCATCGTCTCATTCAACGAACAAAAAAATCGCTGTACTGGTTACTCCTTTATCTGCCAAAAGTAAACAATATGAGATACTGCTGGATGAATGGAAGCATGGAAATAGGATGGAAACATTTGAAATGCCAAATCTTGCAAGTATCGTCGAATACAATCAGCTCCACCAAAAATCAACACAACAGTACCTACATTCTTTTTTTCAAAACTTACAAAAACAATCTTATTCCATTGTAGTATTGGGTTGTACGCACTTTTTATATCTTAAAGCTTTTTTAGAAGAACACTTCCCAAATGTGTTTGAGATTTTAGATCCTATTGAAGGTGTTGCCAAACAAGCACGGAGGGTTTATCTTTCAATTCAGCCTGAACAGGAGAAGCTTCCTACTGCTCATGATGTATATTACACAAGTGATGAGCCTTCCATTCTGATGCATTATTTAATGAACCATCTACACTTCTCTACCCCTTATCCTCAGGTTATTTCTTTTGAAAAGTCATCGTAGCTTCGCTCTTTGGAAACGCATTCACGTTGCACTGGGGAAAGAAGTTGAGCTAGGATACTCAAATCATTCCATAAAAAATGGTTTTACTACATATCTTCGAAAAGCCTCTTCTGAAGATTGGTTTATTCAGGAGTATCCAGACTCCTTAAGGGAGAAGCTGAACAATGCTACTATGATCTACGAAAAGCATCCGTCTGAAGGTGCTTTTCAGGGCTTGTTATTCACTATTGGTGAGTTACAGGATTATTGGGATCACCAGATACCAACTGCTGTGATGCAGGATATACTACTCAAACCACTACAATACTGTAAAGGTTTTGGACCGAAAAGGGCACAATTGCTTTCGCGTTTGGATATACAGAAAATTGTGGACTTCTTGTATACCTTTCCAAAATCCTGGATTGATCGAAGAAAAACAAACACAATACTGGAAGCATATTCAATGCAGGGCGAAACTGTTCAGATTCAAGCCAAAATAGCCCAAGTAAGTGAACAAAAAAGAGGTGGTTACCTGATTACCAGCTTAGTAGCAAAAGATCACACGGGCTATCTTATCGCTTCTTTTGTCAATCAGAAGTATGTAAAAAAATTGCTTCAAGAACACCTGAATAGTCCAATATTTCTGTCTGGGAAAATACAACACCAGTACGGAAAACTACAGATGAGCAATCCTTTGTTTGAAATCCCCAAAGATCCAAAACACCCCACATCATTTCAAGAGATTCAACCTGTATACAAACTGACCGATGGATTGTCCCAAAATGTATATCGCCAATTGATTCGGCAAACTCTTTTAGAACACATTGTGCATATACCAGAGTTTTTTACCTCTTCTGTGCGGATTCAAGAAAATGTTATGCACCGAGGAGAAGCACTTTGTCATATGCATTTCCCGTTGTCTTTCCAGGTCACAGAAGAAGCTAGAAAACGACTTGTATTGGATGAATTTCTATTTAATCAATACACGGCATTGCAATACAAAATGCTGCATAGAAAAAAAGAAGGAATTCAACTTCATATTCCGGAAGAAATGATTCTCGATTACCAATCTCTTCTACCGTTTGAGCTTACTTTTGATCAGAAAAAAACTATACGAGAGTTTTGTCAGGATTTACAGTCAGGGTATCCGATGAATCGCCTACTTCATGGTGATGTCGGGTCAGGAAAAACAATTGTAGCAGGGGCATTGATGTATTTTACTATGAAGAATCAATACCAGGCAATATTTATGGCACCCACTGAAATCCTTGCTAAACAAGTATTTCGCGTGTTAACTTCCCTTTTCTCTTCAGACCAAAGCATGAAGGGAGTTCTTCTACTCGGAGAACTCACAAAGAAAGAAAAAGAAAAAGCAGAGTGTGCCTTGCAGTCTGGAGAAGCTACTTTTGCGGTAGGAACTCATGCTTTCATTGAAGATAAAATCCTTTTTCATCGACCAGCCACATTCATTGTAGATGAGCAACATAGATTTGGTGTTGAACAAAGGAAAAAACTATTTGTAAAAGCTACACAACCACATGTTTTGGTGATGAGTGCCACACCCATTCCCAGAACAATGGCATTAACACAATTTGGAGATTTGGATGTTTCTGTGATTCAAGAATTACCACAAGGACAAAAAAACATTGAAACGCGAATCATCTCTTCATCTCAAAGGGATTCTATGAATCAAATTCTTTGGTCAGTACTGAACAAAGATGAAAAAATATATGTTGTATGTCCCCTTATTGAAGAATCAGAATCATTGAATGTAGCGAACTCTGTTCAGAAAACAGAAGAAATCAAAGCCAGATTCCCATCAATAGATGTATATCTGTTGCATGGCAAGATGAAAACAGATGAAAAGAATAATGTAATGGAGGAATTCCGGAAAGCATCAAAAGCGATCCTTGTATCCACAACTGTTATTGAAGTTGGAGTGGATGTTGCTGAAGCTACTGCTATGGTGATTGAAAATGCAGAACGCTTTGGTTTGGCTCAGTTACATCAACTTCGTGGAAGAGTCGGGAGAAAATCTCAGAAGTCATATTGTTTTTTAGTTACAGACGCTACTTCTTCCTCTCGGTTGCAAATTCTGGAACAATCCAATAACGGTTTTACAATCGCCGAGAAAGATTTGGAATTAAGAGGACCAGGGGAGCTTTTTGGTACGTTGCAAAGCGGCCATATTTTTTCTCAATTGGTTCGGTTAGAAGAAGATTATCCCTTACTTGAAAAAGCAAAGATGATTGCTACCCGCTTTCTAGAAAATCCATCCTCTGCTAGAGAACTGGAAAAAGCGATCGAGTTTCGAAATCGAAAGATGGTATTATAGTTATTTTCGAAGTATGACTGTTTTTGTATCGGGAATCCATTCTACGTCAAATTTTAAATGAGAAGCAACAAATTTTAATGGGATAAAGGAATATTTTTGGTGAATGATAGGAGGAGTGGACAGGGTATAGGGAACTCCGTTTACATAGGCGGTAGGGCTGTTAATCTGTAGCTGGATTTCTCCATCTCTTTGCAATACAGAAATCTCTTTTGTATTTGGATACCATTCTACTTTTGCGCCTAAAACATCAGAAATGAATTTTAATGGAATCATAGTAATTTCCGTATCTGATATAAATGCTGGAGGTGTGTCAAGAGCGGTTTTTTCTCCATTTAAAAATACATAGGAAGATTGAATAGGGATTTCTAGAACAGTTGTATAAAGTTTCTCGGTTGGGTTGTCTTGCGATGTATCTGCGGGGATATTCTCTTCAACCAAAGGTTTTTTGGAAAAGCGTGATTGAATATCTTGTAAGAAACTAGAAGGTGAACAGCTGACAAGGAACAAAATCCCAACTAAAACGACAGAAAAAATAGCAGACATTCTTTTCATATTACCCTCACGAAGAAGTTTTTATTTATTGTAATCCCTTTTTGTGACTTTTCAAATGGGCTTTACTTGACAGTTGTTTGTGGTACAATAAACACTGGAATTTTGTTGTTTATGAGGTGTTATAATGATTTCAGATGATTTAAAAAATGTTGATCAAGATGAACAAAGAGATCTTGATGAGTTTGAGAATGCGATTCTTTCCAATACTGACCGATTGGTTCAGAGCTACAAACGAGGCGATATTGTTGACGTTCGTATTGTAAAAGTTGACAAAGATTGTCTGCTTGTGGATATTGGAAGAAAAAGCGAAGTGTTTGTGCCTATTGAAGAAATTGTCCATGATCCCAATCTGGATCTTGGTGCACAATTTAAGGTAGATGATTTACTTCCAGTGAAGGTAGTACGAGATGAGTACTCCAAAGGTGGAATTTTCTTATCTAACAAAAAAGCACTCTACCAATTGAATATTGACAATATTGAACAAGCTTACAAAGATAAGCAAAAAGTAAAAGCCATCGTTCATGAAAAAGTAAAGGGTGGTTTGATTGTTGATATTGATGGTGTACAAGCATTTCTTCCTGGGTCACTCGTTTCTGTGAAACGTCAGAATGATCTCTCTAAATATATTGGTCAAACCCTTGATGTTCAAGTGATTGAATTTGAAAAAGATCGAAGAAAAGTTGTGGTTTCCCACAAAATAATTGAACAAGAGCATAACAAGATATCCAGAAATGAATTTGTGGGTGGTCTTGAAGTGAACACTATACTCGATGGTGTTGTGTCCAATATCGTCGATTATGGAGTTTTTGTTGACATTGGTTTCAATGTGGAAGGTCTAGTACATATCTCTGAACTAGCGTGGGGTGCAACGAAAAAACCATCTGACGTTGTGAAGAAAAATGAGAAGATCAAAGTTCGAGTGATTGGGATTTCTGATGATCGAAACAGAATCTCCCTGAGTTTAAAACGAACTCTACCAGATCCATGGGAAATTAAAGGCAGCAATTATCATTTAGGTCAAGTTGTTGAAGGTAAGGTCGTCAAGGACCTGAATTTTGGCGCTTTAATTGAAATTGAAGAAGGTATTAATTCTTTTATGCATATTTCCCAAATGAGCCATCGCAGAATTAATACAATCGGAGAAATGTTTCAACTTGGAGACACAGTCCGCGGAGAGATTGTTGAACTGGACATATCACAGAAAAGAATGAAGATTAGCCGCAAGAATATTATTCCACCAGAAGATGAGATTACTCCAGAAGATGAGAATTCACATGAACACACGGAGTCACAATCAAAATCTGATGATTTAAGCAGTTATGTGGATGTATTTGTACCAAAAGGCTCGAATTAACAATCATATGATACAATCAAAGGGAGTCCTGAGAGACTCCCTTTTCCTTTTCACAGCACACAGGAAAGAGAGCTTTTATGTCAAAAAAAGTTAAAACCACACTAAAAGAATCTTTAAATCCCCAACAGTTGGAAGCTGTAACCACAGTACAAGGTCCTATTGCTGTTTTTGCGGGAGCTGGTTCTGGAAAAACACGCGTTATCACTTATCGCATTGTGAACCTTCTTGACGAAGGTGTGCCAATCACAAATATTCTTGCCGTAACTTTTACCAACAAAGCTGCCAACGAGATGAAGCAGCGTATACAGAATGTTTTAGAAATAGATCATAAGAGACTATGGATTGGAACATTCCATTCTATTTGCTTACGTATTTTGCGACAATCTGGAAAAGCTATATCCTTACGCCCTGATTTCACTGTTTTTGATGAAGAAGATTCACTATCTCTTATCAAAGATTGCATGAAAGAGAGCAATATTGATATTAAGCGAGTGAATCCTCGCACCGTATCTAAAACGATCTCTGATTCAAAAGTATCCCTGGTGAGTTCAGAAGAATATCCCAATGTTGCCGGGACAGGATACTTTGTTGATATCGTATCAAGCGTCTATACTCTGTATGAAAAAAGACTACGCGAAAATAATGCTTTGGATTTTGATGATCTCATTTACAAGACTGTAGTATTATTCCAGAAGAATCCTTCTGTATTAGATCAATACCAAGAAATATTCAAACATATCCTTGTCGATGAGTATCAAGATGTAAATGCTGTTCAATATGAATTGCTACGATTACTAGCCAGTAAATATCGGAATATTTTTGTAGTAGGCGATGATGATCAGTCCATCTATGCTTTTCGAGGGGCTGATCCTACCTACATGTTGCGTTTTCGACAGGAATATCCTGATGCAAAGATTATCAAATTAGAAGAGAACTATCGTTGTTCGCAGATGATTTTAAACGCTGCGCATTGTGTTGTACAAAACAATGAGAAACGAGAAGAAAAAAAGCTGTGGACGAACAACGATAAAGGAACCCCTGTTAAATTAGTTGTTTGTTCAAACGAAAAAGATGAAGCACAAAAAATTGTCCAATTGATTCAAGAACGTGAAAAAACGCAAAATAGAAAATATGATGAGTTTGTCGTTCTATATCGTATCAATGCTGCAAGTAGAAATTTTGAAGAAGCTTTAATGGCTGAGGGTATTCCCTACCAGTTAGTTGGGGGATATCGTTTTTACCAGCGAAAAGAAGTGAAAGATCTTATTGCTTATTTGAGAATCATTAACAATCCCGATGACCGCGTGAGTATCAATCGGGTTATAAATTATCCAAAACGTAACATTGGGGCTGTTTTTATTCGTAAAATCGAAAAAGTAGCACATGAAGAGCAGTGTTCTTTCTATCAAGCGTGCCATGTATTGCTCCAAAAGAAAGAAGCAGTTGCTCGTGGCCGAAAAGGATTGCAAGAATTCATAGACGTCATTGAAGCTGGGATGCAATTGATTCAAAAAGGAACACTTCTTGATGTAGCAAAGCTCGTGTACGAAAAAACCAATATTCCACAAATGATTGAAACGGAATATCCCGAGGATATTGCACGTGATAAAGTTGAAAATTTACGTGAATTATTGACTGCTATTCAGAATTTTGAAAAACAATACGATGGTTCAGAACCTGTTCTTCAAGCTTTCTTAGCACAAGTGTCACTGTTTACTGACCTTGACCATATGGACAAAGAAAAAGCAAAAGTGACTCTTATGACCATCCATTCAGTAAAAGGTCTGGAGTTTCCGATCGTGTTTATGGCAGGCATGGAAGAAGGATTATTTCCTCATTACCTTTCCAACTGCAAACAAAATGCCTTAGAAGAAGAAAGAAGACTGTGTTATGTAGGTTTTACTCGAGCTCAGACCGAACTCTATCTTTCGTATGCCATGAACCGAGAGTTGTATGGAAAAACAACAAAAACTTCTCCTTCTCGCTTTTTAGAAGAGATATCTGAAGATTTGATTGAACGATTAAAGATTTCTGCTTCCGATAATGGAGAAGAAGGACTGAAAAGAAGAGTGTCTTCTGTAAACCGTAGCAAAAAAGATTATAACAAAGGACTTCCCGTTTCTCTGGACGATTTAACAGCGGGTAAAACAGTCTGTCATAAAGTATGGGGGCACGGTATTGTCTTGAGCTTAAATGAGATTGATAATGAGCATATTATTCATATTGATTTTGATACTGTTGGCGAAAGAATGCTAAATTTCAAATATGC